>JBAXXS010000008.1:0-34107 GCA_037127835.1 Verrucomicrobiota bacterium
TTTTAAATATTTAAATATTTTTCCATACTTCCGACAGGGAGTTCTTTTCCTGAAGCAGGAGAGCGTGTAGATATTTTCGTTTCCTTAAATGAATATCCACGAATTTCAAGCCAGAGAACTCTTCGCCGAATTCGGCGTTGCCACCCAACCAGGCAGTGTTGCCCACACTCCCGACGAGGCAGAAACCGTCGCAACGGGACTCAATCAAGGTAAACTTGTCATTAAGGCCCAGATCCATGCAGGAGGACGCGGCAAGGGAACTTTCAAGAACGGATTCAAGGGCGGCGTCCATCTCTGCGACACCCCTGTGGAAGCCAAGGATCTCGCCTCGAAGATGCTAGGCCAGATTCTTGTCACCCACCAGACCGGCCCTGAGGGGAAGGAAGTCGGCAAGATCTTTGTCGGTGAGGCCGTCGACATCGCCCGTGAGCTCTACTTCGCGATCCTCATCGACCGCGCCACGTCGGTTCCTGTTTTGATCGCCAGCACCGAGGGAGGTATGGACATCGAGACAGTCGCCGACAAGACCCCCGAGAAGATCCTCCGTCTTCCCATCAATCCCTTCCTAGGGATCATGCCTTACCAGACACGTCTGATCGCCTCCTCGCTGGGACTCACCGGTCCGCTGATGAATCAGGCCTCCAAGCTCTTCACCAATCTCTACCGCCTCTTCATCGAGCGGGACTGCTCGATGGTCGAGGTGAATCCCCTTGTCGTCACCACGGACGGCCGCCTGATGGCCCTCGATGCGAAGTTCAATTTCGACGACAACGCCCTCTATCGCCAGACCTCGATCATCGCCATGCGCGATGTCACCGAGGAGGATCCGCGCGAAGTCGAGGCCTCGAAGCACGGCCTCAACTACATCGGTCTCGACGGGAATATCGCCTGCCTAGTCAACGGTGCCGGTCTTGCCATGGCCACCATGGACATCATCCAGCATGCCGGTGGCAGTCCCGCCAACTTCCTCGATGTCGGGGGTGGAGCCACTCGTGAGCAGGTCGCCTCGGCCTTCCGTATCATTCTGGCGGATTCCCGCGTGAAGGGAATCCTAGTCAATATCTTCGGAGGTATCATGGACTGCGATGTCATCGCCAACGGTATCGTCGAGGCAGCCAAGGAAACAGGCCTCTCCATCCCGCTAGTCGTGCGTCTTGAGGGAAACAATGTCGAAGCGGGCAAGAAGACCCTTGCCGAGAGCGGCCTGAAGCTTGAAAGCGGCGAGAACATCCTCGACGCCGCGAACAGGATCGTCGCCGCCGTAAAATCAGCCGCCTGATCCCAGGACAACCTTCAAACCTTAACTTTTCACTCCATGTCCATTCTCGTCACTCCTGACACTAAAGTCCTCATCCAGGGTATCACCGGCAGCTTCGGCGCACGCCATGCCAAGCTCAGCCTCGATTATGGTACGAAAGTCGTGGCAGGCGTCACCCCGGGCAAGGGAGGCCAGCTATTTGAGAATCAGGTGCCTATCTTTGATACCGTCGAGGAGGCCGTCCACGAGACAGGAGCGACTGTCTCCGCCATCTTCGTCCCGCCTCCGTTCGCAGCAGACGCCATCCTTGAAGGTGTTGCCGCCGGCCTTGACTTGGTTGTCTGTATCACCGAGGGAATTCCCGTAATCGACATGATGAAGGTGAAGGAGGCTATGAAGGGCTCCAAGACCCGCCTCATCGGCCCGAACTGCCCCGGTCTGGTCACCCCCGGCACCGGTGAAAAGTCCCATGGAGGCTGCCGCATCGGCATCGCCCCGGGTTACATCCATAAGAAAGGAAGCGTCGGCGTTGTCTCCCGCTCCGGCACCCTCACCTATGAGGCCGTCTGGCAACTCACGACCCGCGGCTATGGCCAGAGCACCTGCGTCGGCATCGGCGGCGATCCAATCAACGGCACCTCCCACCTCGATATTCTTAAGATGTTCAACGAGGACCCGGAGACCGAGGCGATCATCATGATCGGCGAGATCGGTGGATCCGCGGAAGAAGAGGCCGCTGCCTGGGCTGCCGAGCATTGCAAGAAGCCGATCGCCGGATTCATCGCGGGAGCGACCGCTCCCGAGGGAAGACGCATGGGCCATGCAGGAGCCATCGTCAGCGGTGGTCAGGGAACGGCAGCCGGAAAGATCGCAGCACTCCGGACCGCTGGCATTGAGATTGCCGAGACTCCTTCCGATATGGCAGACGCGCTCATCCGTCGGATGAAACGCTAAACGTCACTTTCCAACTCAATCATCCAACCTCTCAAAAGCCCACTCCCATGCCCGTCATCGCCAAAGGACTCGAAGGTATCGTCGCAAACTCCACCACCCTCAGCGATGTGCGAGGAGAGGAAGGCATCCTCATTTACTCCGGATACAACATCGACGAACTTGCCGGCAAGGTAAGCTACGAGGAGGTTGTCTACCTACTCTGGCAAGGTGAACTTCCAAACAAGACACAGCTTGAGTCTCTTCATGAGGAACTTGGATCACAGCGCGAGCTGCCTCAAGGCCTCATCGACTTCATTAAGTCCGCCCCCAAGGATGCAAATCCCATGGATGTGATTCGCACCGGCGTTTCCATGCTGGGTCTTTACGACAAAGTCCCAAACGGCGACATCGATCCGGCAAAGAATCGGCACCGCGCCGTCTCGATCACCGCCAAAATCGGGGTGATAGCCGCCTATTATCATCGCGCACGTCTCGGTCAGGATCTCCCTCCTGTCCGCAAGGATCTTGGAGAGGCCGCCCACTTCCTCTATCTCCTGAATGGCGTTGAGCCCACCGCCGAGGCCGCCAAGACTCTCGACGTTGCCTATGTCCTCCATGCCGATCACGGCATGAACGCCTCTACCTTCTCCGCCCGCGTCACGATCGCCACTCTCAGCGACATCTACTCCGCCGTCACCTCCGCTATCGGAACCCTCAAGGGGCCTCTCCATGGCGGTGCCAACGAAGGTGTCATTCACATGCTTCAGGAGATCGGCGATGAGACCAAGGTCAACGCCTGGGTCGAGCAGGCCATCGCCACCAAGAAGAAGGTCATGGGTATCGGTCACCGCGTTTACAAGACCCTCGACCCACGTGCCCCTCACCTCCGCTCCATGGCAGTCCAACTCTGCGAGCAACTCGGCGAAGGAAAGTGGATCCGGATGTCTGAGCACATCGCCGAACTCATGAAGGAGCACAAGGGACTCAACGCCAATGTCGATTTCTACTCGGCCACTGTTTACTACTCGCTTGGTCTGCCGACCGATATGTTCACCCCGATCTTCGCAATCTCACGCACCTCGGGTTGGACGGCGCACATCCTGGAGCAACTTGTCGACAACCGCCTCTACAGGCCGCTGAGCGAGTATATCGGGCCTGCCGTTGGCAAGACTGTGACTCCGCTAGAAGAGAGAGCCTAGAAGGCTTTCTCTCCGGGAAGAAACCTGGGGAATGTTGCGGGATAGGTCGGGCTCGAGTATCCTGGAGGCATGAGCGATCTCAGGGTCCATTCCGGTGCGGTCATTGCCTTGCGGCTTTTTGACATCGCCTACTCCATTGATCTGAAGAGGGTCGAGGATCTCTGGTCGCAAGGAAGCGGTAGATCCACCAGCCGTAGTCGCCTGAGTTCGACGCCCCCGAAGGCCCTGACCTTTGATGTGCCCCCTGTCCTACTGACAATGAATCCCGTCATGCTGGAGATCGCAGGAGTCAGTCATCAGGCTTCGGTCTCGGCGCGTCTCTATGACTTCGGAGTGGTGGCCCTCTCCGTCCGCGTGCCCGCAGTGGATCTGAGTTGGGAAGAATACTCCGCACTCTGCGAGTCGGTGGACCGGAGCATAGGGCCGAATGCTGCGGGAGGCCCATGGCAGAATCTGCTGAAACAGATCAGGGACTCACTCATTCCTGCGATGACAAGACCCAATGCATCAACCCTGGAGGAGGATCACCTCGTCGCCATTGTACAAAAATGGGACAGGCCGGTCATCGGAGCCGAACTTCCGGAACTGATCGACCTCGTGCCGATCTTATCAGGCGAGAACCGTCCCCTCTCCGACAAGGCCCGCAAGGATCTCTTGAAACAGCGCTTCTCCTACTACGAGGACGATCTGGTGGTGATCACCTGGGACAGAGCCTTTATCTACGAATCTCGCAGCGATTCCGATGTCTCCGACATCCTCGAGGTGGCCAATGCGCAGTTGTTGGAGTTCCGCTACTACGACGAGCTACTCGATGACGAACTGCCGCGAATGTACGAGCTCGTGAAGCAGGCACGACGGGCTATGAACCTCCTGGCACCCCGACGCTTCGCAGACCTTGCCCGCAAACTCTACACGCTGGTCGCCGAGGTGACGGAACTCACTGAAAAGGCCGATAACGTGCTCCAGGTGACCGAGGATGTCTATCTGGCCCGCATCTACTTGGCCGCGCTGGAGATCTTTCGCGTGCCGACGGTAAGCGCCGCAGTGGACCGGAAACTCTCCATCGTCAGGGACACCTACGCAGCCCTCTACGCCGAGGCATCCGGTTCACGAGGGGAACTTCTCGAGGTGGCGATCGTCGTACTGATTGTGATCGAAATCGCAATCGCTCTCTTACATCACACCGTTTGAGTAGCTGGTTCTAGGTGTACGAATTGATCGTCGAATTATTGGCAACCTTGGCTTCGCCATTTATCGGATCGGTGGTGTTGGTGTAGTTCCACCCGACTTCTCGCCTGATATCCACTTTTTGAAGTCCCTTCGGTAGGATCTCAATCATGCCGACACCCGGATAGGTCCCCATATTCGGACCCTGCCACCACTTTCCGCAAACCGCTCCTCCGGTGATGCAGGGGATACCATTCAACTCAAGGCGCTCGTTGAGATGAACATGTCCTTGGAGAATTGCCACAACGGGCCGATTCCGGAGTTTTTCCATCACCAGGTTCGCATTCAGGACACGAACTCGTCCCGGTGAGGGACCGACCAGCGGCCCTAAGGACCCCGCAACCCCGGTGCGAAACGGAATATGCGTGCAAAGGATGATCGGCTCGCTGGAGGGAATCGTGGCGAGTTCACGGTCCAGCCAGGCCAACTGCGCGGCATCGATCCATCCCCTGTAGGGATCCTGACCACCCACCACCTTGACGGAATCGAGCATCAGGAACCGGTATCCGCGCCAGTGAAAGGAGCGGTAGGTATGCTCCAAACCGAAATACTTGCGCCAGCGCCAGCGAGGATCTCCCTGCGAAGGCGAACCATCAGCCTGGAGCGGTTCGTAGAAGTCATGGTTGCCGATGATCGGCTCAAGCCTTGTCTTAAGTTTCTTAAGACAAGTATCAGCCAGCCCCCAACGATGTTCCATGACCTTGCCCAGTGAGTGAAATCCCCCATGAACGAAATCCCCTCCCCCGATGATGAGATCGGGCTTGAGGGAGTTCATCAGTTCAGCCGTATTGTCGAGCCACGCCGGAGCGTCATGCTCGTCCATGGCATGGCAGTCGGTAAGAAATCCAAGCCGAATCGGCTTTAAGCCCGCCGGAAGCTCGACTCCACCCAGAACGCTCGGCAGCAGAAGCTGGGAAGCAAAGAACGCCCCAAGACCTGTGACAAATTCACGGCGACTCCAGGATAGGAGCTGGCTTTCGTGGGGCATGTCAGGCACCAAGTCCTAGCCAAAAAGAGGGTTTTTGCTCAGGAGTGCGCCTATCGGTCGTAAGTCGAGATTCCATCATACCTGCCAATCGCACAAACGGGAGTCCGATCAAGAGATAAAGAGCGGCGACCGTGATGCCGGTACCGAAATAGTCGAATGTCTGCGTGGAAATCCTGTTATACGCCCCGGTAAGATCGATCAAGGTCACTGCGGAAACTAGCGAAGAGTCCTTGAGTAGGGAGATAAAATCATTGGTAACCGGCGGTAATACGAGCCTGAACGCCTGAGGAATGACCACATGACGGAGTCCTTGATGATGAGTCATTCCAAGCGCCCGGGCGGCTTCCATTTGGCCCTTCGGGATCGCGAGCAATCCGGCGCGGTAGTTCTCCGCCTCGTATGCGGCGTAGTTCAGTCCCAATCCGAGCAGACCTGCCAGGAATGGCTGGAGCTTAATGCCGATGTTTGGAAGACCGTAGAAGATGATGAATAGTTGGATAAGAAGGGGTGTTCCACGGATCACCTCGATGTAGAGTGTGGAAATCTGCCTTAAGGGAAATGGTCCATACACCCTCATCAGAGCAAGAAGGAATCCTAGGACGACGGCGATCACCATACCGAGGATGGAAATCTCAAGAGTCAGGATCGCGCCCTGAAGAAGGAGTGGCCAGTAGTTCAGGATGCGCTGAAAACGAGCGAGGATCCCGCTTTGCGCATCAAACTGGGCGGCAAAGGCCCTGTATTCGGTATCGGGAAGGGAAGGTTCGGCGGACTGGTTGTAGACTGAAGCCATCAGGGGAGTCCAGAGCCCCCAGCGCGAAAGGATGTCGCGCATCTCTCCCGAATCGATCATTTCCTTAAGTGCGACATTGATTTGCTGCACGAGCTCGGGACGGCTTCGTGATACCGTAATACCGTAGGTGATCTTACCAAAGGGAGGTCCTGTGAACTCGAGCGCCGGATTCGGGGCTGCATAATACTTGGCAATCGGAAAATCCAAGAGGACACCGTAGAGACGGCCGTTCACCACATCATCATAAGCATGAACCTCGTCAGTGTAGGTCTTGACAATGACATTGGGGGTGGATTGCAGCATCTTAAGGGCCGCTGTCTGGTCGATGGTTCCGACTTTGCGTCCCGAGAGTTCAGGAAGGGACTCTACCGGAGGGGTTCCCTTGGCAACGACAAGCTGCTCGTAGGTAGTATAATAAGGGTTACTGAAGAGCACTTCCTTTCCCTTGTCGGCAGTGATCTCGATACCGCAGATCACACAATCGTAGAGACCACGTCCGAGTCCCGGAATGAGACCGTCCCAGCTGTTTTGGACGAGCTTCGGCTCGCGCCCCATGTGATGGGCTATTCCGCAAATGATTTCGTACTCGAATCCGGTCAACCTATTGTTTCTGTCGTAAAAGGAAAAAGGGGAGTTACTGGTGATCTGAGAAGCCCATCGCAGAAGCGGAACACCAGTGGCACCTGTGGATTCGGATCCCTTCTCCGCAGCCACAAGAAGCGAGGGAACGAGGCACAACAGCAGGGCTAAAAAACGCGTCTTCATCATAGGAATCGGTGAAGGAAGCGACGGGTTCGCTCATCCTTGGGGTTGGTGAAGATCTCGTCCTCGTCGGAGATCTCCACGATCTCACCGGCCTCCATGTAGATGATGTAGTCGGAGGCATCCCGCGCGTAGCGGATCTCGTGGGTCACCACGATCTGGGTCATTCCCTCGGCATCGAGAGTCTTCATGACAGCGAGAACCTCATCGACAAGCATCGGATCGAGGGCCGAGGTCGGCTCGTCATAGAGCATTACCTTGGGATTCATGGCCAGAGCCCGTGCGATGGCCGCACGCTGCTGCTGACCTCCGGAAAGCTGGGCGGGAAAACGCTTAGCAAAACCGGCCAACCCAACCTTGTCGAGCTGGCGCAGGGCGTTCTCCTCGGCTACTTCACGAGGTTCCTCCTTCACCACCAAAGGGGCTAGCATCACGTTTTCCAGAATGGTCTTGTTGGGGAAAAGATTGAACTGCTGGAAGACCATGCCGACACGTTGCCGGAGCTCATGGGCCAGATCGTGAAATCTTGGATCGACCCGCGTCTCCCCCTCGGAGCGGCGCAAGGTCACCCCTGCCATGGAAATCGTTCCGGAGTCCATGGTCTCGAGAGCATTAAGGCAACGGAGCAACGTAGACTTTCCGCATCCACTGGGACCGATAATGGAGACGAGATCCCCCTCCTCCATATCGAAGCCGACCCCCTTCAGGATCTGGACATCACCAAAGCTCTTACGGAGATCAGAGACATGGACAATCGATTCTTCGGACATGAGTCGTGATAATGCGCCTAAACCGACACCAAAATCCAGAACAAGGTAGGAGAAAGCGGGTTACGGTTTCGTCACTCAAGCGTCAGTGTTCCCCGAGAATGATGATGAAAACACCGGCCAAGAGAAGCAGGCCCCCGATCATCGTGAAGAGGTTCAACTGGCATTGACGGAAGAAAACCCAGGTGAAAAGCACCACGAAGAACGGGTAGGAAATCTCGATCAGTGAAGCCAGTGTTGGATTCTTTGCCGACATCGCGGCGTAGGTGAGATAGGCACCGAGCGCCCCGATGGCGATGGAAAAGACGAACCAACCCATATCGGAGCGTTCCAGATCAGCATGCTTCCAGATATTGGGGAGAGTACCCGAAGTGAGCAGAGAGACCGAGGCCCCAAGGGTACAGAAGAGCGAGTAACCGAAAAAAAAGAGGAGGGGACTGAATCCTTTTTTCAGGATCTCCGAACTGGCAGCATAACTCATACCCCAGCATACGGAGGCGGCAACGGCATAGATGATCCACATTGTGAGAATAGATGAGAAAGAAAGGATGAAAACGATGACACTGATCGTCCGGTTCCTCAAACGGGAACTCACCAAGATTGCGCTCTCCCTTGCCTTTTTCAGACGAACAGAGCAACGCTAACTGCATGGGAGTCGAAATCGAGCGCAAGTTCCTCATTCGCGAGGGTTACGAGAACCAATGGCAGGGAAACGTGACCGGCACAGCCTACGTGCAGGGATACCTTTCCCGGGAGCGTGGACGCACCGTGCGTGTCAGAATTGCTGGCCAAAAAGCTTTCATCACAATCAAGGGGGAGGTTCGAGGTATTTCCCGAGCAGAATTTGAATATGCGATTCCCGTCGAGGATGCACGCGCGATGCTTACGCTATGCGACGGCCCGCTGGTCGAAAAAACGCGCCACCTCATTCCCCACGAGGGGCATATCTGGGAGATCGATGTCTTCCACGGCAATAACGAAGGCCTCACCGTCGCGGAAATCGAACTCAAGGACGAAGAGCAGGAGGTTCCCCTTCCCGGATGGGCAGGTCGTGAAGTGACCGGCGACCAGCGCTATTACAACTCCTCCCTCTCGCGTCATCCCTTCCGGGAATGGCAAGAGAACCACGCTTCCTGATCCCCTCAAAATCCACTCCGTGACGAAATCGTCATGCTCATGCCGTTGGACTTTCCGAAAACACGGCTTACTTTAAAGATTCAAAAATGCAAAACAGACTACCTTTCAATAATCGTATCGTTTTTCTCGGCTTCGGTGCCGTCGCTCGATGCACTCTGCCCGTTCTTCTGAAGCACATCGAGGCACCGATGGACAAGATCACGATCCTGGACTTTGAGCCCAATGAGGTGGCTCTCAATCCATGGATAACTCAGGGTATCCACTTTCGCAATATACGGATCACCCCCGACAATCTGGCGAGCGTTCTCGGCGAACATCTCTCTTCCGGCGATCTGCTGATCGATCTCGCCTGGAATATCGACTGCTGTGAGATCGTCTCCTGGTGCCACGATCACGGGGTACTCTACGTGAACACCTCGGTCGAACTCTGGGATCCCTACGAGCACTCCAAAGGGGCGCATCCCACGGAACTGACCCTCTACTGGCGGCACATGAACCTTAGTAAAATGAAGGCAGAGTGGGCTCAAGCGGGACCGACGGCCGTCCTTGAGCATGGGGCCAACCCCGGGCTCATCAGTCACTTCACCAAGCAGGGTCTGCTCGATATCGCGGCCCGTTGCCTTGAGGAGAAGAAATTCACGGGCGAGGCCGCCGAGCGGATCGCCACCTATGTTCGTAGCCAAAGCTTCAACCACCTAGCCCACGAACTGGGGGTTAAGGTCATCCATTGCAGTGAACGAGACACCCAGATCACCAATAAACCCAAGGAGGTCGACGAATTCGTCAACACCTGGAGTGTCGAGGGATTCCGCGAGGAGGGCACCACCACAGCGGAACTCGGCTGGGGAACCCACGAGAAGGAACTGCCGCCCTTTGCGATCGAGCACACCGATGGCAGCAAGAGCCAGATCTGCCTCGCTCGCATGGGCATGAATACCTTTGTGAACAGCTGGGTCCCGCCAAATCATCGGATCGTCGGGATGGTTGTCCGCCATGGAGAGGCCTTCAGCATCACCGAGAAACTCACGGTGCGTGAAGGAGACAAGACCATCTACCGCCCCACTGTCCACTACGCGTACTGCCCCTGTGATTCAGCAATCGCGAGCCTTCACGAGCTGCGTGGAACCGATTACCAGCTCCAATCCAGAATCCGCATCATGACTGACGAGATCATTAGTGGAGCCGATATCCTCGGCGCCTTCCTGATGGGACATCCTCTTGGGGCTTGGTGGTGCGGCTCGGACATGTCGATCGAGGAATCCCGCCGCCTTGTCCCCCATCAGAATGCGACCACAATTCAGGTTGCGATCTCCGTGGTCGCCGCCTGCATGTACATGATCGAGAATCCGGATAAGGGAGTACTCCTCCCGGACGACCTTCCCCACGAGTACGTGCTCGGCATCGCGAAACCGTGGCTCGGCGACTTCCTCTCCCTCCCATCAGACTGGACGCCTCTCAAGCATTACAAGAACGCTTTTCCGGGATACAATGACCCGAAGCTCGATCACGAGGATCCTTGGCAGTTCAAGAACTTCCTGATCAGCGACGGGGATTAATTCCCGGTAAAGGGTGAACTTGCCTAAACAGCGACAAAACACCCAAAAAGTATTCAGGCTGTGAAAAAAACACCCCTTCCACGGAAGAGGACCTCCAAGGTCGCAAAAAAAGGTAACCCACGCCTTCATCTGAGACTCGACGAACCGATCGGAGAGGAACTCCAAATGATCGCTCGACTCCATCTTGAAGCGGCACTCACCCAACTTGCCGGGAACAATGTCTCCCCCGATCCGGTTCATGAGGCTCGGACTGCCATAAAAAAGGTCAGGGCCGTTATCCAACTCGCTTCCCCTGCACTGGGAAGCGTCCACCGAAAACTGCTCTCTGAACTGCTTCATGATGCCATGATGAGGCTGGGGCCACTCAGGGATGCAGAGGTGCAGGTCCAAGCTCTGGATCTACTGCTGGAAACGGAAGGTCTGATGCCGGAAGGTTTCTCTTCACTCAGAGCGGGGCTTGCCGATATCGCCAAACAGCGCCGCTCAAACGATATCCGCCAGATCCCGAGAGTGCGCGAATCCCTCGAGGAGACCCTCCGGCTCTTGAACCAATGGCTCCTGGATCCCCTACAGGGAAAAGATGTGAGTCGGCGTGTCCGCCGCATCTACCGCAGGGGGCGGTCTCTGCTCGACTTCTGCCAGGTCAATGACGATCCGGAAGTTTTTCATAACTTCCGCAAAATAGTAAAACAGCTCTGGTACTCTATTCGGATTACCTCCCAGTTCTGGCCCGAAAAAGGTGACGATCTAATCCATGACCTCGGCCTCATGGGCGAACTGGCCGGCCGGGAACGGGATTTCACCCTTCTTGCTAAGACGCTCCGCCAGGGCCCAGCAAACAAGGCGGCTCACCATTTGATCGCGATACTAGACGAGGAGCTTCCCAAATTGAGAAGGGCCACCCTTACTGCGGCTCTGTCTTTCTACGAGCCAAGACCCAAGGCGTTTGTCGAATCCCTGGATCTCTAAGAATCACCCCTGATATTTTTTAACCATGCCAACAACAACCATCCCCCAATCACTCAACGAGGTTCACACCCTGATAGAACAGACATTCGAGCAAGCTGTTGCCATCATCCGACCCAACTTCCACATGGGTCTTGATCTCTTTCTGGCTCTCATTCCGTTGGTGATCGCACTCCTTATCTTTCGAAAGAAAAGCAGCATGCCGGGGATCCTCTGGTGGCCACTACTCGCCATCATGGTCCTATTCCTGCCCAACGCCCCCTATGTCTTGACGGACGTCATCCACTTCGTTGCTAAGGTTCGAGTCACGCCCCCTCTTCCCATCTGGGCAATGAGCCTCCTGCTCCTGGAGTACTTTTGCTATTTCCTGATCGGGATGGAGTCATTTGTGATTCCGATGATGCTCTGGGGGAGGACGCTTCGCAGAAATCGCTGCGGATGGCTTATCTTACCCCTTGAACTTCTGATTATTTCACTCAGCGCTTTCGGAATTTATCTGGGACGCATCGACAGACTCAATAGCTGGGATGTGGTCACCGATCCGGAACACTTGATGAGTCAGGCACTCCGTGACGCCATGAATCCAAAACCAGAAGAAATGACCCTGCTGTTCTTTTTTGCTGTAATCGTCGTTTTCTACCTTATCAAGACCGTGAATGTTCTCATTGCAAGACTACTTGCGCCAGGCCCCGATCGTTCTGTTTCTTAACGAAGCTTCCAGAACATCGCGACGGTGATGATCAGGCCGATCGCCGTAATAAGGTAACGTACCTTTTCTTGGGAAAGGCGCTGCGAATAAGAGGCGCCGATGTAATATCCGGCGACAGCACCCGCTGTCATCACGACCATACGAGGCCAGTCGATCAGCCCATTCACCGTAAACCAGATCGAGGCGACCAGATTGATCAGGGAACCGAGCACGTTCTTCAGCGCGTTCATCTGATGAATATTGGAAAAACCAAGGAAGCCGAGTGCTGCCAGCATCAGAATTCCGATCCCTGCCCCGAAGTACCCTCCATAGACCGAGACCAAAAACTGGAAGATCATAGCGATAATCAGATATCTTCTTCCTGATGTAACAGGCTGGGATTGCGTCGCCTCCATCACGAGTTGATGAGCAACCCGCCGTCTCACCACTCCCTGGATCATGAAGAGCACAGTCGCGAAGAGCACCAGATAGGGAACCAAACGGGCAAAAGAGCTTTCGCTTCCATAAGTCAGCAGGAAACTGCCGAGTATGCCGCCGGCAATACTTACCGGGATAAAAGAGGTAAGCCAGGGCCTGATCTCAGAGAGATGCTGTCTGAAGCCGTAAATACTGCCTGAAGTGCCGATCACAAGCGAGAGGGTGCTCGTGGCGTTTGCCTCCACGGGATTCATGCCGAAGAGAATCAAGACAGGAAAGGTGATCAAGGTGCCACCTCCAGCAACTGCGTTGATAACTCCCGCAACGCATGCAGCAGCCAGCAGGGAAATCATTTCGATCCAAGGCATCAGGCAACAATGGCAGAAAACCCGGAGAGATGGCGATTCGATATCCGAGCCAACAACGACTTAAGAAATCTTCTTTTGCTCGAGCTCATCGAAGAGGATAGCCTCTAAGGCCATCGTTTCTTTCCTCTATTTCATTCCATCATGCTGACAGCTTCCGGTCTTTCCAAATCCTATGGCGGACGAGCCCTCTTCGAGGAGGCCTCCCTGCAGATTAACCGCGGAGACCGTGTAGGACTCATCGGGGCCAATGGAGCGGGCAAATCGACGCTTTTCTCGCTGATTCTCAAAGAAGCCGCCCCCGACTCGGGAACCGTGGCCTTGGAGAGGAGCGTCACAATCGGATTCCTGCCGCAGGAGAGCGCCCCATCGGGAGATGAGACCGTCCTGGAACTTGCCACCAATATTTCCTCCGAGATGGAGGAGGCCCAGCGGCAGATGAGGGAGCACACCGAGGAGGATCCCCTTCACCATGAGGGAGCAGGACGATTCGCCGAGCTAGATGGTCATTCGCTTCAGGTGAAAGCGAAACGGATTCTGAGTGGTCTCGCCTTCCGCGAAGGGGATGTCAACAAGCCGGCCCGTACACTTAGCGGTGGCTGGATTATGCGCGCCCATCTGGCCCGCCTTCTGGTGATGGAGCCAGATATCCTGATGCTCGATGAGCCGACGAACCACCTCGATCTTGAGTCACTCGGGTGGTTCCAGAGCTATCTCTCGAAATATTCCGGCGCCATCCTGGCAATCTCTCACGACCGCGAGTTCCTGAATGAGATCTGCGTGGGAATCCTCGAAATCCGCAATCGCAAGCTCAACCGCTATCGGGGCAACTACGACGACTATCTCGCCCAGAAGGCCGCCCGTGAAGAGCAGCACTTGGCCGCCTTCAAAAACCAGCAGCGTGAGATCGCGGAGCTCCAGCGCTTTATCGACCGCTTCCGGGCGAAGGCTAGTAAGGCTACCCAGGCTCAGGACCGAATCAAGCAGCTAGCACGTATGGAAAAAATCGAGGCTCCCGAGCGCGACGAGGCGACGGTCTCCTTCTCTTTCCCTCAGCCAAAGAGAAGCGGCCAGCGAGTGATCACACTGGAAGGCGTCAAACAAGCCTACGGCTCTCATGTCGTCTATTCCCACCTCGACCTGGAAGTGGAGAAGGGTCAGCGGACCGTCCTCGTGGGACCGAACGGTGCCGGCAAATCCACCATGCTCAAGATCCTGGCGGGGATGCTCCCACTGGAAGCCGGCACGGTCACTCCAGGACATAACCTCTCGATCGGCTACTTCGCCCAGCACCGCACCGAGATGCTGGATGTGAAGAGAACCGTTCTCGCCGAGGCGATGGAGACTCAGACCCCGGTGCCGGAACAGACCGTCCGTACCATTCTAGGATCCTTCCTATTCCGTGGGGATGATGTCTTCAAGCCGGTGGGTGTGCTCAGCGGAGGAGAAAAGAGTCGTCTGGCTCTGGTGAAGCTGCTGCTCAATCCGCCCAACCTTCTGCTCCTCGACGAACCGACGACCCACCTCGACATGCCGAGTATCGATGCACTGATCGGCGCGCTAAGCCAGTACGAGGGGACCCTCCTCTTTGTCAGCCACGACGTGCACTTCATAAGGGCCCTAGCCACCACGGTCCTGCATATCAGCGCGGGCAAGCTCACCTCCTATTCGGGAGATTATCAGTACTACCTTGAAAAATCAGGGGCTCTTTCCGAGAGGGCAGCGCTTGTCGCCCCGGGAGATTACCGTCCAGAGACTTCCGGATCCCAAGAAACTGCACCACGCGTGAAGATGGGGCTCAAGGAGATCAAGGAACAGCGTCGCGCCGAAGCCGAGGCCAGAAAAGCGGCTAATAAAATCATCCGGGAGAAGCAGGCACGCCTCAAAGCCGCCGAAGAGAATATCACCAAACTGGAAGCCCGGCAGCGGGAACTGGTCTTGGAACTTGAAAACTCTGGAGGAAAAGCCTTTGAGCTTAACCGCGAACTGGTCGGGCTTCAGGAACGCCTCACCTCCGTGATGGAAGAGTGGGAGACACTCTCAGCTTCACTTCCAGCTGCGGAAGAGGGACAAGAGGAAGCGGTCGAATCACTAGTCTAATCTCCAATCTCTTATCTCTCAGCCGTGATTACCCGATATTTCCAAGCACGTATCCGGAGCTTCGGCTATGCGTTCAACGGTCTGAAGGTTCTCTTGCTGACTCAGCCCCACGCCCAGCTTCATGCCTTTGCGACCTTAGTCGTCCTTATTGCGGGTAAGATTCTCCACCTAAGGCGATGGGAATGGGTGGCCATCCTACTCTGCATAGGCATGGTCTGGATGGCGGAGGCCCTGAACACGGCAATCGAATTCTTGGCGGACGAGGTTTCACTCGAGAAAAGAGAACGGATTGGAAAAGCCAAGGATGTGGCTGCTGGTGGCGTACTCATCACTGCCCTGATTTCCGTTGCCGTCGCCGTGCTTGTCTTTAGGAATCATCTTCCTCTTACCTTAGGTTTTTAGACGAAAACTCCAGATTTCTCCATTTTAGAGAAGGCACTACATATCCCGACGACGAAAATAGCCGACTTTCACCGGACTGATCGCAGAGAATGTACCGACGAGATCCCTCTCATGCATGAGGATCCAGGGTTGGGCATAGTTGATGCCGTTCTTGGTGAAGACCAAGTCATCGGCAAGATAGACAGCTGAATGCACCACAGCGCCCGATGAATTCAACAGAAGGACGAGATCTCCGGCGATTCCCGGCTGAGCTATCTCATAATAATGATCGGTGATGAACCGTCCCGCAAAGTCGTTATCACTCATACGGGAATCCGGGGTAAGGTTGAAAAAGTTAAGCGCCGTCCAATGACAGTCAGGTAACTTCGGATCCCCATCCTTAGGAGGCAACGGAGAGGTGTAGAGCCTGTCTCGAGCCATCGGCGGTAGCGCGTAGAGCAGACTAACGGATCCTCCGTGGGGAAGCTTTTTCTGGGACTCTAAAAGCGGCTTCAGATCCTTCAACAGCACACCTTGCATCGAGAGGGCCCAGTAGTTCAGGGGCTTGTCGATATCGGAGTCGGGTCGGATGAGGAGTTGAGCAAGAACGGCATCCTGACTCGTCAGGCTCTTGAGAAAATCAACTCGCTCCTTATCGGAATCGAGTCCTCTGATAATTGACTCCGGATCACTGAAGTAGCTGAATCCGTTGCGCTGATAGAGTAAGCGCTTCATGAGCCCCTTCGCTTTTTCATCCGAGGAATGATGGTTTTCAAAGAATTTGCCAACGTCACCATTGGGTATGAAATAGGGCGTTGCCTGAAAACGGTTCGCCGGATTCCGAGCGAGTTGCAGGTAGAGCTTGGAGCGGACTTCAGGAGAAAGATTGAGAACGATTTCAATATCAGGCTTCAGGATGACGATCGCTCCCATACCCTCCATTCTTTTCGCAAGAAGCTTGGTTGTTTGTTCCCCGGTACAGCCACTGTTAATCAAGAGGTCATGGACGGCCTGAGTTGAAAGGGAGCCAAAACTCCAGAACGGCCCCTCCTCGTTTGTCTTCTCAAAGCCCGCGTATTCCTGCGGTTGCTCGATGCGGATGTTAGACTCCTTAAGATCACCCCATGCTCCGGAGCGAATGATCCCGAAACTCCCCTCCGATTCCTGCGCCAGATGCCCATCGATCAGATGGGTCAGAAGAACACCCCCAACAATGATCAAAATCCAGAAAGCCACTTGCCGCTTCCGGGAAGCGATCCATGAGCTCCATGGTAGATTTCGGGTGGTAACCGGATGATCTTGGGAATGGAGAGATAAGGGTGAATTCACAGCATGGACCGATTGAATTACCGGTGCTGTGGGGCAGACCAAAAATCGGAGGTCATAGCATGACAAACGAAAACAGATTTGCAAGTATGATCAGGAGGAGCTTTCCGGTTGACCATAAGGAAGAGCTTCAGCAATCTAGGAAGAGACCAAGGTGAGGTGGCTGAGTGGTCGAAAGCAGCGCTTTGCTAAAGCGCCGTACTCCAAAAGGGTACCGAGGGTTCGAATCCCTCCCTCACCGCCACTACCGAAAGGATGAAGGCAAAAGGATGAATGTTGAAAAAATCCGCAAGGTGACCAAAAAGAAAAACCTCACCAACTCCGTCACGGTCTCAGTCCCCGGCACCACGGCAAATCTGGGGCCCGGCTTCGATTCCTTTGGATTGGCTCTGGATGTTGCCAATCTCGTCACGATCACAGGGGTGCAAAAGACGGTTGCCCTGCCCTCGATGTTGGAGGCCACGGGTAAGAGTTTTTTTCTAGGAAGCGGTCTGACTCCCTTCCCGTTTTCTTGGAAGATCAGGGGAACTGTTCCACAGGCAAGAGGTCTGGGAAGTAGTGTCACTGTACGTCTCGGCACTCTCATGGGACTCAATTCCCTGTGTGGCAATCCTCTATCACGCCTCGGCATCTATCGGTTATGCGCGGAACTGGAGGGACACCCCGACAATGCGGCACCCGCAATGTTTGGAGGGTTCACGATTGCCCGCTCGCATCTCGATCCCATCCGTCTTCCAGTCTCGGCAAAACTCCGTTTTGTTCTACTCATACCTGACTTCGAGGTAGCCACTCCTGACGCGCGCAAGGTCATGCCCAAGTCGATTAGTGTCAGCGATGCAGCAGCCAATGCCGCTGATGCCGCAGTGATCGCTACGGCCTTCGCCACCGGAAAGTATGAACTTTTACAGGGAGCCTTCGGCGACCGTCTCCACCAACCCTATCGTGCCAAGCTCGTACCCTTCCTCGGAGAGGTTGTCACCGCGGGTGAGCAGGTGGGAGCCATCGGAGGGTGGCTCAGCGGATCGGGTTCGACCATATGCTGCCTTGCACCTGATGCCGTTTTAGCAAAAAAAATCGCCTCATCAATGCGTGCTGCCGCACCGAAGGGTGCGATGATTGCCATTGTCGCCGTAGACAACAAAGGGGCCAGGATTGTCAAATCCTGATGAGACAGCTACTCGACAGACTCGAGCAGTTTGCCGTCGATGTCATCCTAGAGAGGAGGGCCGGAAAAAGAGCAGGTCTACTCCGAATAGTGCTTCGTGGGCTTTCCTTCCTCTATCTAGCAATCGTCTCGCTCAGGATTAAACTCTATGCCTCCAACATACTGAGACCCCACCAGATCGGATGTCCCGTGGTAAGCATTGGCAATCTTACGGTGGGCGGCACGGGGAAGACCCCAGTTGTTGAAAAACTCGCCAGAGAGCTCTCTTCACGAGGAAGAAAAGTGGTGATTCTCAGTCGGGGATACAAAAGTACGCTTCAACGGATTCCCGGGAACAATCACTATCCCGTGCGCGTCGTCTCGGAAGGCGGGGCTCTCCTTCTGGA
Source organism: Verrucomicrobiota bacterium (assembly GCA_037127835.1). Taxonomy (GTDB): domain Bacteria; phylum Verrucomicrobiota; class Verrucomicrobiia; order Chthoniobacterales; family UBA6821; genus UBA6821. Next base: position 18,436 of record JBAXXS010000008.1, read on the forward strand.
TTCCAGGAATGCAGGTGACGAGCCCTTCATGCTGGCAAAGAACCTTCGCGGGGTAGCAGTCGTGGTTGACAAAGATCGTGTCGAGTGCGGACGCCATGCCATCTCGAAGTTTGGATGCGATCTGCTGATCCTCGATGACGGGCTTCAGTACCTCCGCCTGCAACGCCGCTTCGACCTTGTCCTGATCGACCGGGAGGCCCCCTTCGGCAATGAATATCTTCTTCCCCGAGGCACACTGCGCGAGCCTCCCTCTCACCTGCGACGCGCCACCCATATCCTGATTACCAAATGTGAAGGAAGTGATCTCACGGAACTCCACCGCCGCATCAGGCTCCATAACAGAACAGCCCCCATCATCGAATGTCGGCACCGTCCGGTAGAGCTTCAGGACTTCTCCACAGGCGAGCAAATCCCCATCTCCTCACTGCAAGGCCTCAGGGTGGCCGCCCTCTCCGCCATTGCATCACCGGAGAGCTTCGAGCAGGGACTCCGACGGCTTGGTGTCTCGCTGGACATCACCCAGAGTTTTGCAGACCATCACCGCTACTCGAAACGGGAACTCGACCGCTTCATCAAGCGTTGTACCCGCCGCGGCGTCTCCTGCATTATCACCACGGAGAAGGATGCCGTGAGGATGCCCCATCTACTGAATCAGGAAATTCCGATCCATTACCTGAGAATCGAAATCGAGATTATCAAGGGCCAGGAACATTGGGACCTGATGCTCAACCAACTCCTCCATCCACCGCATCCTATCATCGAGGACTCCGAGACAAACGGGGAGGAACTCCGTCAGGCGGCCGAATTCCTACATAACGCTGTTAACTAACGCCTGTTTTCGACTTCAAATCGGTGGATGTAATCCCGGGTGACAGGAACAACATCCGGACGCTTGGCCAACTGGATCTGGAAGACCATCTGTCCCTGATGCCGGAAGCTGAGCTCGCTGGTGACGAGGTAGAATTCCCACATCCTGCAGAACCGCTCGTCATAAAGGCCTCGGACTTCGTCCCTTCGCGCCTCGAAGCGTTCACGCCAGAGGCGCAGGGTATCGGCGTAATGCATCCTCAGGATCTCTATGTCCGTCACGAACAAGCCTGCTTTCTCGATTGCTGGAAGAACTTCAGAAAGCGCCGGGGAATAACCTCCAGGAAAGATGTGTTTTGCTATCCAGGGATTCGTATGTCCCGGACCCTCCGGCCTACCGATGGAGTGAATCAGTGCGATACCATCCTCCGTCAGCAACGCCGAAACCTTGCGGAAAAATTCCCCATAATAGTTCACTCCCACGTGCTCGAACATTCCGACAGAGACAATCCGATCATAGTTTCGCGACTCACAACGATAGTCGCGCATCTCAAAACGCACGCGCTCGGCCAATCCTGCATCGCGGGCGCGGAGATTCGAATGGGTATGCTGCTCGGTTGAAAGCGTCAATCCGGTCACATCGACATCGAATTTTTCGGCAAGCGTCAGCCCCAGACCGCCCCATCCCGATCCGATATCGAGCACCCTGTCATCGGGGCGAAGCATCAGCTTCGCGGCGATATGAAGCTTCTTTAGCTCCTGGCACTCCTCCAACGTCTCATCACCGGTCGCGAAATAACCGCAGGAATACTGCCTATCAGCATCCAGAAAAAGATCGTAGAGGCGATCCGAGAGATCATAATGGTGGGCCACATTCTTAAGCGAGCGCGAGGACGGATTAAACTGATGAAAAACGCGCATTAGATCGCGCAGACGTTCCGTCAAAGCACTCATCGGGTAGTTCAATGATTTCAGCCCGATCGAGCGGAAGAGCAGATCGAGGAAGTCGTGGAGGGTCCCGCGCTCGATCGTCAATCTACCGTCCATATAGGCCTCGCCCGCTTCGAGTTGCGGATCCAGTAGCAGCCTCATTCCCGTTTTCCGATCATGAACCCGGACGACAATTCCCTCCCCCTGACCATCTCCATAGGTTTCCGAGGATCCACGCCAATCAATGACCCGTAAAGAACCGTGCCGTATCAACCCCCGTAGGACGGGATCAAGCACCCCTTTGCCTTGGCTTCCATTCGCTTTATGATTTAGGGAATTTCCATTCCAAAAGTTTATCTGCGGAAGCCGCCCATGCCCTTTTGGAAGAGTATGCATGAGGAAAAGATGCCATCTCCGCTCAGATCGCGTCCATAATCAGAATGCTTAGATTGTGATCTGAGATCTGACCCTGCAACTTACCGCCGCAAATTATTCTAGTGGCTGTTAAAGGCTATTGGCTGCACTAGGTGGCCACGACAGGTACCATCACGGCGTCGCTCATTCCGTGAAGGATTTTTTTATCGGCGGGACAGACCGTGGCAAGTACGCCCCCGAGGGAGGCCTTTCTCTCGTTCACAAAGAAATAGGGACTCAGGCGCGCACGTCCCTTCATCAAGGTCACTTTCCCATCGGCATCGTAGAGGGCTTGATCCTTTAGGATGGAATGTCGGAATTCCTGAAGAATGTAGGGGTGTTCCGGAAACTCCCGTAATGCACGCTCGATCACGGCTTCCCACTCGAATCGCGGAAGATCAGATCCAAGCGAGACCCCCCTCGCCCCCCAGGCAAGGCCGTCGAACCCGCTGATCTTGATGATGAGATCGCGGTTTTTCTGACTGAAAGCTCCCATTTCCTTCCAATTCTGAATCTCAAGCCTGGGATAGACCGCATTCGGGGGAAGAGCGCTTGGATCAAGAACCCAGGTGTAGGGGATCCATTTCTGCAGGGCTTGCATTCCGCGTTTACCAAGTTGTCTGATCCAGAACTCACGGAGTGGAGTCATCCAAAAGAGGGCCATCCACAGTTTCTCCTCAAGCTGTGCTTTGGGAGGAGGGCTAACGGACACACGCCCATCGCAGGCATCGCGGAAGAGTCCTTGGGCACATGGTACCTGGAGAAGATCGAACATCTCAAAGAAGCGGTAAACATTCCCGTTCCATTCCTCGCGAGAAGAGGCATCCGTGACTTTCCAATCAGCACTCCCCTTGCGCTGGCAGAGGCGCGCAGCAAGCCACTCCATCTCAGGCCGGTAGGTCGAGGCTTCCTCGGAAACAATGATCTCTCCCTCAGGTAGCAACGAGGAAAATCCTTCAAGCATCCCTTCAGGGCCTCCGAGCACGTCGAAGCCGAAGGATGCGTAGGTTTCATTCAACCATCCGGTGAGGCCGATCCCTCCGGGGATCTGATCGAGTTCGCAGATCGAGAACCCTTCCTCCGTGAGGATGAGATCGGGTCTAATCACCCTGGCAATTTGGCCACGGAAGGCGGAATTCCTGCCAAGAGCAACAACCTCTGGAGGCTTTCCCCGATCGAGAAGCTCCGCGATCCAAGAGGGTTGACGTCCCTCGACGCTCTGCCTGTAAAGGAGATCGCAGGCCTCTGAGAACTGGAGTAGACGGTGCCCCATGGATTCAAGCTCCCGGGCGAGTTTGCCATCCAGACTGTAGGGCGAAGGAGCCCAACTCCATTCCTTCCCGGCGAAGAGTTCGCCTTCCGGACCACGGCGACGCAGTTCCTCAAGTGGCACGGGAGCCGGTGTCGCCGCGGGGGCGTAGGCTATCACGAGAGCAGATTCCTGAGTGCCTCACGCACCACATCCTCGGCGGAGGAATCGGCCGATAGCTTGGTCATCACGGCTTTCACAGCCTTGTGGGCATCGACCTGTTTGTACCCAAGCGATATTAGGGCCAGCACGGCATCGTGGAGATGGCGCTCGATACCCGATGGTGCATTTCCACGGCTTGCCGCTTCCCATTCCGCAGCCACTCCGAGCTTGTCCTTGAGTTCTAGTACGACCCTCTCGGCGGTTTTCTTTCCAACTCCGGAGATCTTCGAAATCGCCGCGATATCGGAAGTGACCACAGCCGATTTGAAATGTCCGACTTCCATCCCACTCAGGATAGCGAGGGCTAGCTTCGGGCCGATACCTGAGACATGAGCCATGAGTAGACGGAAAAGGTCACGCTCTTCGGAGGAGGAAAAACCGTAGAGGATTTGGGCATCCTCGCGCACATGGTGATGAGTCAGCACCCGAACTCTGGCTCCCGTGGAGGAGAGTTTGCTGTAACTCGATAAGGGGATGAGAATCTGATAGCCGATTCCACCAGCATTGACGACGATTTGGTTCGGAAGCACATCTTCCAGTATCCCTTCGACAAAAGTGATCATAATACCCATTTTTCTACCCATCTTAGGCGCCAAAGACCAGAGGTTGTCGTGGCCGAAGGGAATTCCAGTCTTACTACTGTGTTCACTATTTCTCCTCGGAGCATCTAACCGTCTTCATGGAAGCGATGAGAAGGAAACTACAGCCTTGCTCTTCGGAGGTTACTTTGAGCGCCCGCCGATTCACCGTTTCGTTACCGGGTCGAAAAGAACCCTGCTTTTTCCTGCCCGTGTCAGCAGACAAAGTGAAGTAAAACCCCTGGGCGCGGATGCTGGAATGACCGCAAAAGGATGGGATACCTTTCTGAAGGAATCCCGGGAGGATACTTCCCTACTGATAGCGACCATTAACCCGTTGATGGTGCGCGACGCCCATCAAGTGATCCAGGCGGCGGTGATGAGTTCGAACGATCCAAGGCTTGCATCCTGCATCCTGAATCCCGGATTTCTCCGCCGTTTCAGCGCGATCTTCGGGCCGGAGTTGATCGTGGCCATCCCGTCACGCACAAAAATCTATGTCTTCCCCAAGCTGGCAAACAGGCTTCCCGAGATGATCCGGACGATTCGAGACGACTACTTGATCTCTCCCCAACCCGTCTCAACAGAGCTCTTTGAACTTTCCAAAAAAGGAATGAAGGCTATCGGCACCGTCGATCCCGACGAGCAATAAACCTAAATCATACTGCCTCGGCCAACAGTGCCTGCTCGGGTGTCATTTCATCGTCGCCGCGGCGGGCTCTCTCAACACGCTCCAGATAATGATCCAGCACCTTGTCCGGAATTCCGGGAATACGCGCTGAGGCGAAGACCTTGATTGCCTCCTCCCACTTGCGCTCACGGAAAAGAATAACCCCCTTCCAGAACTGGTCGCGACTGCGCTCACGCTCCGATGAGAAAGAGTTTTTAGGGGCGAGGAACTCATAGAGTTCCACACGGCGACGACTGCCGGCACGCTGGAGAAGATCAATCGGGCGTCCCTCCACTGTTTCAGAAGCCATCTCGTAGGATAACGAACCGCTCAGAATACGGCATCCATACTGGGCACAGGCCGCAGAGAGATGACGAGTAAAATCCACCACGGGACCCGAAACACTGTATCGCCCCAACCTGGCACCCCCGTAGGCGGCCGCAATCATGGGACCGGAGTTAACCCCGAGACGAAAATCCAGACGCTGCTGCCATCGGTTATCACATTCACGGTTGAGTTCCTCAAGTCGTGACACCAGATCGATCGCTGCCCGGGCAGCCTTGGCCGCATGGTTGAGCATTCCCGAGGGTGGCAGAGGAACTCCGAAGACGGCCCGGATACTTTCTCCGGAGCATTCGTCAAGGTAACCGCCGACATCGACAAGAAAGTCGGAAGCCGTTCGTAAATAGAGATTCATGAGAGCTACATAATCCGCCGGCTTCAGCACCTCCATGAGTTCGACGTGGTTATGGACCGAACAGACAAGCACCGACGCCTCATGCATCTCACCGGGAAAATCGACTGACAAATCCCCATCAACAAGTTGACGGAAGATCTCAGGCCGAAGACGCTGGCCAAAAAGACGCCGTAGTACCGGATCCCTCGATCCAGCCTCGGTTTTTCGGAAGAGCGCGATCGCGATCATCGAAAGAAAGATTGCAACAATCCCCGGCACAGGATTCAGAAACGAGTTGTAAAGAGAGGTCACCAGCGAACCACCCAGCAGGAGTAAAATGGCCGTAAGCGCTAGCAGCAACATTTCCCGCTGACTGGACCCGAGGCCAATCCAGAGAGAAGCTGGAATAAGGAATAAAGACAAAGTCAGTGGAAGCAGTGACGTACAAGGATGCAGAGAACCCGAATGAATCAGGTTCTGCCACACGGTCCCCACCCCGGAAAACACACCGACAAGATGAAGCAGGATAACGATCGTTGCAGTGGCAACCAGGAGGATCAGGAATGATTTCAGCAGCCTCATATCAATCGTGTCAGCCTTGTTGTTGTGATGGAGACGGAGGATTGCGCACGGGTAGGTACATTTTCAGTAAGAACAGGGGTAATCAAGTGAAACGCTTCAGTGTTTACTAATCCTACCCGCGAGAAGATTTCTCATCAACTCCACGAACCCCCAACTTTTCGTTCTCGCGCACCGAAGGCGGCGAGCATTTCCTTCCGTGCATGGGCATGAGAGTTAAAGCGTTTCCCGGGATTGGGATCGGTCATTCTGGCCAGGAGTTCTATCGTAGCTGGGGAGGCATCCATACCCGAATGGGAGACTGGCTTTGACTTAAGATCCAGCAACTCCGGTATCGAGAGCCCTTCCGTTTGATAAGGGGGAGCAGAAGTCAAGGCGTGGTAGAGACAGCATCCAAGCCCATAGAGATCGGAGCGAAAATCACTGGGTTGACCCTTCAGTATCTCGGGAGCCACATAATCAGGGGTGGCGAGAAGGTGGGACTGGGCGACAGGCTTTGCAGCATTGCTACAGGCAAGACCGAAATCCCCTAACTTGGCGCTTCCGTCATCGGTAAAGAGGATGTTGGCGGGCTTGAGATCACAGTGCACGATGCCCCGGGCTTCAGCCGCTGCAAGAGCAACGAGAATCTGCATCCCGAGCCTCAGAACACTTCCCTCGTCGAGCCGACTTATGCCTGAGTCCGATGGACCAATTCGTTCATGGAGAGAGCCTCCACCCATGAACTCCATCATCAGACGCGCCCCATACTCGTCTTCCTCAAAGTTAAGAACTTTCACAACCCCGGGATGATCAACCAATCGGGCGCAAACTGCTTCATTACGAAGCATCACCAGATGTTCTTCGTAATCGGGAGCTGATCTTTCCAGCACTTTGAGTGCCACGTCACCAACCTCTTCATTCTCCGTTACGCGACGCGCCCGGAAAACACGACTGCATCCACCCTGACCCGCGATTTCCAGAAGCTCATACGGGCCGATCCTTCTCCTGACCCTGACTTCGGATCGGCATCGGGGACAGCGGACCATGGAGAAACTGGGTTCCCCTGCAGTATCCAGCATCACCTCGCAGGAGGGACACGGTTCCTCGGAATGCTCTGGGGTGGCCGACGACATCCATTGACCCTAATGGGTGAAACCCTCATCCTTCAAGCGACTCGGATCAGGAAACTCAATCGTGACCCAGCCGCAATACCCATGACCGAACCCATTATCCACGAAATCACAGCATCCGACGAGGATAGCCACCAGAGGGTCGATATGGTCCTGGTACGCCATCTACCTCATTTTTCGCGTTCCAAGATCCAGTCTCTTGTGAAATCGGGAAGAGTTACCCTGCGTGGAGAATCGGTCAAAAACAATGAAGAGGTAAAGCCGGGCGATCTCTTTCGAGTCGAAGAGGAGCCGACGAAGCCACCAAAAGGAGCCAGAGCCGAGGATATCCCCCTGGAAATCCTGCACGAGGATGAGGATCTCCTCGTGGTCAACAAGCCGGCCGGCATGGTCGTGCATATAGGCGCTGGCCATGAGGATGGCACTCTCGTCAACGCCCTCCTGTATCACGGAGCCTCCCTCTCGGCGGGTTCCGAGGAGCATCGTCCAGGTATTGTCCATCGCCTGGACAAGGAGACCAGCGGTTGCATTGTCGTAGCCAAGAACGATCAGATCCATGCGGCGCTCTCCCAGGCGTTCGCCGACCGTCAGGTGAAGAAAACCTATCTCGCCATCATCCGGGGAAGGCCGCGCCATGCGAAGGGAACCATCGATCTGGCGATAGGACGTCACCCGGTTCAACGGCAGAAGATGACACCTCGCCGAGCTCCCTCGGGTCGGGACGCTGTGACCGATTACGAGCTCCTCTCCACCCGTGACGGCTGGACGCTCATTGCTTGTATGCCTCATACAGGGCGGACCCACCAAATACGCGTCCATCTTCAGAGTCTGGGACACCCGATCGCAGGAGATCCCCTCTACGGAAAACGAGACCGCTTCGAACGTCACCTCCTTCATGCATGGAAATTAGAGTTTCAGCATCCCCGCACCGGTGAACCCCTCTGCTGTGAAGCTCCACTTCCCTCTGATTTTGATCTCGTTCCCCTACCGGCTTCAAGGACATCATCCCGGGCATGAGTGCGACATCAGACGGTTTTCAGGAAGCCTTGGACGCAACCCTCCCCATTCTTCATTCCATGACCAAGAATCTGCGCGTCAAACCCAAGGCCACTAGGACAAGCCTTGAAAATCTGAGAGTCTCGCTCCCCCCCTCTTTTGAGAAACCCGCGGAAACCGCTGGGGCAATGATCAAGCCACCACGTCCCGTCACCCCGATTGCTTCGGTTAAGGACGATGGACGCCTTGCCAAGCTGGAGATTCTGAAGAAAAGCATCCTAACCTGTACGCGCTGTCCCCACCTCGTGACCAGCCGCACTCAGGTGGTCTATGGCGTCGGCAATCCCTTCGCAGAGCTTCTTTTCGTCGGTGAGGCACCTGGTGAAGAGGAGGATCTCCGTGGCGAACCCTTTATTGGAAAGGCCGGTCAATTGCTCACCAAGATCATTGGGGCCATGGAGTATACCCGCGATGACATCTTCATCGCCAATATTCTGAAATGCCGTCCGGACATGCCGAATGGCGAGTCCGGCAATCGCAAACCGAAACCCGCAGAGATGGCCACATGCCTTCCGTGGCTGACACAACAGATTGAACTCATCAAACCCAAGGTCATTGTCGCCCTAGGCCTGACCGCCGTCGAAGGCTTGCTGGGAGAGCCCTGCACAATGCGTGATGTCCGCGGCAAATGGCTCGACTATCACGGAGTGCCGCTCATGCCGACCTACCACCCCGCCTATCTCTTGAGAAATCAGACGCTCGCCGAGAAGAGGAAAGTCTGGGAGGACATGCTGCTCGTCCTTGAAAAACTCGATCGCCCTGTCAGTACTAAGCAGCAGGGCTACTTCCTCGAGAAGGCCTAGATTCAGCGGGAGTAACGAGAGCGCATCGTCCGACCGGTGAATCCCGTCACACCCATCATCCAGTATGAGTGAGAGGAGTCCCCACTCATGCGGTTTATTTCCCGAACGGGCATTTCGCGCCTTGTTTCATTGGCTCGTCATCACGGGTTGCAGGATCCTCTACTCTTTGACCTGCAAGGTGAAGGTAGTCGAACTGGCTCCGGTTCCCCGCCGAGGCTCACTCATCATGGCTTCCAATCACATCAGCCACTTTGATCCCGCCATCCTAAGTGGTTTTTTTCCGCGTCGTCTCGACTGGCTGGCTATGAGGGAGCTCTTCGGAGCCGGCTGGTCGGAGAAGGTCTTCACTTGGTTGAACTGTATTCCCGTCGACCGGAGCGGAGCCGACCGAACAGCACTCCGGCAGGCCTTCCATCGACTCGCCGATGAGCGGGTGATCGGGATCTTTCCAGAAGGGGGCATAAGGGCCGGGGAGTGGTCGATCTTGAACGGCGCCGCCATGAAGCCGGGCCTTGCCATGCTCAGTATTCACTCGGGAGCACCCGTCGTTCCCTGCGCCCTTATTGGGAGTGACCGCCTCTACAAACCGGACAACTGGCTCCGTCGAACTACGATATACCTGATCATTGGGGATGCCGTTGAACCGCCAAAAGAGGAGGCTCGCCAACCGGGAGTCAGAGAGCGCTTCGCGGCGGATCTCTCGAAGGCTTTCATTTCGCTCAAGGAGGAGGCCGTAGCCCGTTTCAACCTCTCCGAAGAGGATCTTCCTCAGACCCCACAGGCCAGAAAGGGAATCCATCCATGAGATCCCTCATCAACCGCACCGCCCATGCAGGTATGGATGCCATCATGTGCGCCATGATGAACACTGCTCAATGGCGTCTTCGCCACCATGCAGTCACTCGCGAACGGTTGGAGGAATATCTGCTGGAATGCCAAGAACACGATTACCGGAGTTACTATGCGACACCAGATGAAAACCGGACATTAGACCCACCCAGCTGGAGAAGGGATGGCCATCGACTCTCATGGAAGACGCCACGACCAGAAAAACATCCTGAGAATAATACTGCCTGTGCTCACCTCTTTGAAACGGCTAACCCAAAGACACCGCATGGAGCACCCACAATCATCCTCATGCATGCTCTGATGTCGGCCAATGATTACGGCTACAGGAGGATCGCATCCCGCTTTAACAAACAGGGTTGGAATGTCCTTTTTCCTCATTTGCCCTACCATTACAGCAGGAGACCGAGGGGATATGCCAATGGTGCTCTGACGATCACAGCCGACCTTATCAGAAACGCGGAGACCCTGAGACAATCGGTTATTGAGCTACGTCAGCTGATGGCCTGGGCACGTCAGCGGGGATCGCGGAGGATCGCCCTGCTCGCGACCAGTTACGGAGCTTGGGTTGCCTCGCTAGCCCTGTCGCTCGAGAAAACAGATTTCAGTGTTCTGATGCAGCCCGTGGTTGACGTGAATTATGCCACCTTCGGGAGCCCAGCCAGCCGCATGATGGCCGATTGTCTGAAGCGAAACAATATCCATCCGGAAGCCCTTGACCGACATGCTCATCTGAGTTCACCAGCACGGCTTACTCCCCTCACCCGACCGGATCGCATCACGATCATTGGAGGGAAATATGACCGACTTTCCTCTCCAGCCTCCCTCAGAAGCCTTTGTGATTCCTGGGGAGGAGCCAAATACCGGCAGGTCGATCAGGGGCACTTCGGTTATGATGCCATGAGAAGCGCTCTCCAAGAATCAGAGCAATTCATGAACTATCCTGTAATGTCCGAATCAGAGTAATGAAAACACAGAATCCCACTCTCCTCGTCACCATTGGTCCAACACAAGAGCCTCTCGACGCCATGCGTCTTATCAGCAATCGCTCGACCGGAGATCTAGGCACCCTGCTGGCACTCCGACTGATTGAATCCGGTCACTCCGTGATCGCATTGAGGGGAGTCGGCTCGACGTCCGAATCCTCCGAGCTGTTAAAACGCTGCGAACGGGTCGTTCCTTTTGGCAGCACTGCAGATCTGAAAGCCGTTTTGGAGAATCTTTCGGCCGAACAGCTCCCAATCACTAGGGTCTTCCATGCGGCTGCCGTGAGTGACTTTTTCCTTCCCTCTGGGGGAACGGGAAAAATCCCCACCTCCGATGGAACGCTAACCCTCACCTTGGAACCGACCCCTAAACTCCTCCCTCTCATGCGAGGCTGGTTCCCCTCGGCAAGAATCATCGGTTGGAAATTCGAGGCCTGCGGCGACCTAGAGTCAGCCTTGGCCGCCGGAAGCACTCAACTTCGTCAATGCGACACCGATGTCTGCGTCGTCAATGGTCCCTCTTACGGCAAAGGATTCGGTGTGCTTTCAAAATCAGGCCAACTCACGCATCTCGCGGACCGCGAAACGCTCTGCGAATATTTGGCGGCGTGTTTGTCCAACGATTCAGAATAAGTCTTTGCACTTGAATCTCCTTTCTTAAAAGCACGGGTCTCTCTAGACTCCGCGCACTCATGATCGAAGACCTAAATCCCTACATTGACGCCGGTAAAATCACCGCCGCCGCCGCCGAAGCCCTCTCCAATCTCTCTCCCGGGGCATTCTGCACCCACCGCAGCTGGGGATTTGGCAAGATCGCCGGTTGGGAGTTGATCACGGGTCAGATCACGATTGATTTCGGCACGAAGAAGGGACACCCGATGCAGCTCCAGTATGCTGCGGAGACCCTCACTCACATCCCTTCGGAACACATCCTCGCGCGTGCGGCGACCAATGCTGCAGCAGTCCGAGAACAGGCTGCTTCCGACCCGGTAGGGCTCGTCCGTTCGATTCTTGCAGATCACGGGGGCCAGGCCACAGCCGACGAGATCGCGGAAACGATGGTTCCCTCTGTCTTCGATCCAGCAAGTTTCAAGAAGTGGTTTGATGCCGCGAAGAAGAAACTCAAAACTGATGGTCACTTCCTCATTCCGACAAAGAAAGGGGAGCCGATTGTCCTCCAGGAGACTTCCCAGAATCCCCACGAACGACTGATCGGTGAGTTCCGTGCGGCACGCCACCCGAAGGGGCAGGTCGCGGCTCTCGACACGGCACTCAAATCACTCAATGACTTCGCTAAGGAAGTGGAGGAACTCCGTTCCCTAGCCACTGAGGTAGAAGAGGCAGCCAAACGAGGCGGTAGGATCCACGCCGCCAAGGCGATCGAACTCCTGATCATCCGTGACGAGATTTGTGCCAGGCACGAATCCCTCAAGCCAGGGCCCGAGGCGGCCAGCATTGCTTCACTCCTCGCTGATGCTCCGGCCAAGCTGATCGAAATTTTCGATGAGATCCCCGCCGCCAAGTATGGACGCGTCCTTGAAGCCTTCCCTGCCGCTTTCCCAGAGAATTGGGAAGAGAAGGTGCTCCGTCTTACCCGCACCTCCGAACCCCGCCTGAGCGGCGAGATCTTCAAGCTCTTCGTGGCCCAAGGGAAGCGTGAGGCTTTTGCGGAACATACCCGCCGTCTGATCCGGGAGCGCTCCGCTAGCTCTGACTATGTTCTCTGGCTCTGCAAGGATCGGTCCAAGACCCTGCCCGAACTCATCGACGAGGAACTCTTCGCCGCCATTCTTGCGGCTATGGAGGCTGATCTCCACGCCGACATCAAGAGCAAGCGTCTTGAGGAGTTCCTCTTTGAAGATCGAGATCTCGTGGCCGACCTCCTTGGCAAGGCCGAACGCGACTCCGCCCGTCAGGCCTTCCGCAAGATCATGCTTAGCCCCGTCTTTGCGGATCTCAACAGGCGTTCCCTTTTGGCCCGCATCCTCAAGATCCACCCCGAACTTGAATCCCTAGTTACCGGGGATCAGGAGGCACCCACCGAGCGCGCCGAGAGTTTGGTCGTTTCCTGGGCCAGCCTTCAGCGTCGCAAGGAAGAGCTTGAGCACATTGAGAAGGTACTTATTCCCCAGAACATCCGCGACATCGCCACCGCCCGTTCCTACGGGGATCTGCGCGAGAACTTCGAGTTCAAGTCGGCCAAGGAGCAGCAGGCAGTTCTCAACCGTCAGAAGGGGGAGCTTGAGCTCATGCTCAATAACTCCCGCGGTACGAACTTCGAGAATGTCGATACCTCAGCCGTTTCCATCGGATCCGTGGTAACTGTGGAACCATCGGAAGGCGGTGCCCCTGAAACCTACAGCATCCTAGGAGCCTGGGACGGTGTTCCCGAGAAGGGTTGGGTCTCCTATCAGGCCGTCATCGGCAAAGCCTTGCTCGGTAAAAAGATCGGCGAGGTCATCGATCTCCCAGCAGACAAAGGCATCCGCTCCATGAAGATCGTCACGATCGAACCCTTTGCCGACCTGGCCGCCCTGGGATCCACCGAGGGAACCACCTCCTAAGTTCCTTAGGCACGACAATTGCTTAAAATATTCAATTCCCAATTACCTAAACCCTATTCCCTATAACCCATCACCCAATTCATGAACGACACAACCATCACAGCCATCCACGCCCGTGAGATCCTTGATTCCCGCGGCAACCCCACACTCGAAGCCGATGTCCACCTGGCCGGCGGAGCCGTAGGACGCGCTGCAGTCCCAAGCGGAGCCTCCACCGGAGAGCATGAGGCCGTGGAACTCCGTGACAACGTGAAGGGCCGCTACCTCGGCAAGGGTGTGAGCAAGGCCGTCGGCAATGTCATCAATCACATCGCTCCAGAGCTTGTAGGATACAATGCCCTCGACCAGATCACCATCGACAACGTGATGAGGGAGCTGGATGGCACCCCGACCAAGAAGAAGCTTGGCGCTAACGCCATCCTCGGCGTCTCTATGGCCGTCGCTCGCGCTGCCGCCGCCCAACTTGGACTCCCTCTCTATAAATACCTCGGCGGTCCGAACGCCAAGGTACTGCCTGTCCCCATGATGAACATCCTCAACGGCGGCGCTCATTCCGACGCGCCGATCGACTTCCAGGAGTTCATGATCATCCCCAAGGGTCTCCCCACCTTCTCCGAGGCTCTCCGTGCCGGAACCGAAGTCTTCCACGCCCTCAAGGGTGTGCTGAAGGACCGCGGTCTCTCCACCGCCATCGGGGATGAGGGTGGCTTCGCCCCCAAGCTCAAGGGGGCTGAAGATGCCCTCGACTCCATCTCCCTCGCGGTTGAGAAGGCCGGATACAAGCTCGGAACGCAGATCGCGATCGGCCTCGATGTCGCCTCCAGCGAATTCTACGACGCCACCAAGAAGCAGTATGTCTTCAAAAAATCCGATGGTAGCCGCCGCTCCGGCGCCGAACTCGTTGCTTACTACAAGAAACTCTGCGGCAAGTACCCGATTATCTCGATCGAGGATGGCTGCGCCGAGAACGACTGGGCGACCTGGAAGCTCCTTACCGAGGCACTCGGTGACAAGATCCAACTCGTAGGGGACGATCTCTTCGTGACAAATGTTGAGTTCCTCCGCAAGGGAATCGACAAGGGAGTGGCCAACTCCATTCTTGTGAAGGTGAACCAGATCGGCTCCCTGACCGAGACCTTAGACGCTATCGAGCTTGCCAAGGAGAACCGCTACACCGTTGTCATCAGTCACCGCTCCGGCGAGACCGAGGACACCACGATCTCCGACATCGCTGTCGCCACGAATGCCGGCCAGATCAAAACAGGCTCCCTCTGCCGCACCGACCGCGTCGCAAAGTACAACCAACTTCTCCGCATCGAAGAGCAACTCGGTGAAGATGCTGTTTACGGCGGCAAGCTAAAGTGCTAATAAATCGCTGATGCACGGCAGTCACGTCATCTCAAATTCGCGCCGCCGCTCGCAGTCGGAATTCCTTCCGACAGCGATGCATGTCGTCTTGGGTCTGATTGTGCTCTGCGCAGTGCTGATCTCGGGGTTCACTTTTTATCCACAGTGGACTCGCCTCTCCTCAATGAAGCATGATCTCGCTAGGCAGACTGCACGCCTCGAAGAGCTGAAGAAATCAACAGTTGAGCACGAGCAGGTAGTTCATTTGCTAAAGACCGACAAAGAGTATCTCGAGATGATTGCGCGTGATCGCCTTGATCTCATGAAAGATGGAGAGACGATCTTCCGCCTGAGCAGCGCCAAATCGCGCTCCTGAGAAGGGACTGCAAAGCAGGTCCCTTTGAGCGATGAAACTTGAAAGCTGAGACCTGAAGGGAGTCAAAGCCGATAGACGCTAAGCTCGATAATTTTTCCCGCGGAGGATTTTTAACTCCGAATCGATTCTTACCCGCTCCCTTTATTCTTTTTCAGGTTTCATCTTTCAGGTTTCATCCTTCATCACC
Organism: Verrucomicrobiota bacterium; assembly: GCA_037127835.1. Lineage (GTDB taxonomy): Bacteria > Verrucomicrobiota > Verrucomicrobiia > Chthoniobacterales > UBA6821 > UBA6821. The sequence continues at coordinate 33,838 of JBAXXS010000008.1, forward strand.
TATGTCTTCCGAATCTCAGATCGACCTTACCACCCTGGATGCCTCCGGGCTCGCCGACCGTCTCGGCTCGCTCAGGAGGTTTGTCTGCCGATCCTCCCGGATCAGGCATCCTCGGAGCTACTGCTTCCTCGGACTTCTAGGCCATAGCCTAGAATGACTAAGCCGCGCCCCTGCGCGCCTTTTCTTTTCGCAGTTTCCCTGATCTCGCCTTAAATTTTAGTAATTCCATGTCTGAACAACAAATAGACCTCTCCCTTTTGGATGCCTCCG
>JBAXXS010000009.1:0-34084 GCA_037127835.1 Verrucomicrobiota bacterium
TCACAAGAAAACCACCACCCCACATCCCATATTCTGGATAGGTTTTTTGTGCCGACTAATCTGAGAAACCAGCTTCTTGATGAGAAAATCAAGGCTGCAACTTACAACTGCGAATTTATTAAGAAAAGAATAGCTTCTCTTGAACAAGAAATCTCTGATGACAATATTCAAAGTTCTTCCAGACCAGCTGCAACTAGAGATTCATTAAGCGGAAATCTAATTGAAACAAAATGGGTTGGATCATCTGGACCAAGTCATGGCCTTTTTTATCTAAAAGAAGCACTTGAAAAGAAGAAATCAGAACTGCCTATAAAAGAGGCTATCTTAGCTACGCTTCTTGCCGAAAGAGATCCTACTCCTACTCCTACTCCTACTCCTACTCCTACTCCTACTCTGCCACCTCCAAGCTTTCTCGAAAAATATGGCCAATATATACTTTGGTCGCTGCTAGGAATCGCCGGAATTATACTTTTCTTGTGGAGGAAAAGTTGAGATTTTTAACTCAAATTCTTCTGAAGGACCAACCTGCAAGGCTCGCAAGCTTGGATGGAGAGTTGGGCGGGCAAGCGAAGCAGGCCTCTGGGATGAGGCGCGGAGAAGTTGCCCTAGGCAAACCCAAAGGGTGGCACGGCTTTGCGGGAGCAAAGTGCCGTTCAATCTGTAGTTATATTGCCTCGCCGTCTCCCGACGGCCTCACCCCTTTCGGGGCTATACTTCGTACAGGCTACTCCGTGCTTCCCAGCACTCGGCGTTGCGAGCGCGGACCAACGACGCTATTCGCCAAGATCACGAGCCTTTCTCTACTCTCTCAGGCGAGATTGAAACACTTCGTATATCCACCGGCGCGGGGCGGCAAAGACACAGGTGATCGTCTGTTTACCGCGAATCGTTTCGTATTCGAAGATCACCCGGTGAGAGCCGATGCGGAGTCGATGGAATCCCTCCAGTTCCTCGGCGAGCGTCTTGATGTCACCCTGCTCCTTGGCAAGTCCCTTGATAGCGCAGCGCAGGGCGTGACGGGGCTGGGGAGGAAGCTTTCTCAGATACTCCATCACCTCGGCGGTGACGCGGACGGCGATCACAGGGCGTCGAGGGCGGAGACCGGATGGTAGGTGGACTTACCCTCACGGTGCCTACGAAGAGCGGACATGGCTTTGGGGTCGGCGAGGATCTCCATCGTCTCGGCGATCGCCTCCATCCGGTCGATCGACATCATCACGGCCACCGCGCGACCCTGACGGGTAATCGTGATAGGATGATCCTCAGCCTCCTGGACCACAGAGGAGAAGCGCTGCTGAGCGGTCTTGATTGTGTACGTGTCGGCCATACCCAAAAGTCATCCTTTTTTTGAAAAAAAGCAAGACCACAAGACCATCGTGGTTCACCGCTTTCCATCCCTTTTATCCCCCCCTTCATCCCTGTGCCCTAACAGCTTTACGAATTCAACATCGCACGCATTTGCGCAAAGCCGTCGCTCACCTCTTCGTCCGACATCGGAGCGGATAAAATATCCTCCATACTCCCAGACTCCACCCCCTCGCCCGCCAGTTCCAGAAGGAAAGGACTAGGGGTGCAGGACATAACGCTGCCGAATTTCCTGCGGGTGGAGCAGTGGGTGATGGTTAGGCGATGACGAGCCCGTGTGATGCCGACATAGAGTAGTCGGCGCTCCTCTTCCACGGTTCCCTCTGTCTTGGAGCGCTCGTGGGGTAGGAGTCCATCCTCAGCACCGACAAGCCAGACCTCGGGATACTCAAGTCCCTTAGCGGCATGGAGAGTGATAAGGGTGACGCCGTCCCGCTCCTCGGCCTTCTCCTCCTCGCGTTCCTGCTCCAGAACTAGGCCGTCGAGGAAGCCGCGGGCACCATCACGGGGATGGCGCTGGCAGTAGCCGGTAAGGGCATTGAGCAGTTCCCGAACATTCTCCTGACGGCCGTCGGCCTCCTGCTCGGTCTTGCAGCTTTTCTTGAGATCCTCGAAGTAGCCGCACTCCTCCAGGATCGCACGCAGGATGGCGGCAGGGTCGGCACCGGGAGTCTGAAGCTGAATGCGGTAGGCACCCCAGTCTTCGGTGAAGCGCTGGATGGCTCCACGTGTCTTGGAAGAACTGACGTCGAGATGCTCCGGATCATTCAGTATCGCCAGGAGGCTCTTTCCGTTCTTGGCGCCGGCTTCGTTGGCCAGCTGAAGCGTCGCGCTGCCGATCCCGCGCGGGGGATTGGCCAGGACACGGAGCAGGGCATTGTCGTCATCGGAATTCAGCAGTGCTCCCAGATAGGCGACGACATCCTTCACCTCGCGGCGGTCGAAGAAACTCTTCCCTCCGACGACGCGGTAGGGAATGCGCCGCTCGCGGAGCATCTCCTCGAACTGACGCGACTGGGCATTCATCCGGTAGAGGATGGCAAAGGAGGTCCAGGGAAGCGCTTTAGAGCTCAGGGGTCCGGAAGCCTGGATCTCGTCGGCAATGAACTCGGCCTCGGTCTTGTCATCCATAGCCGAGAGGATGCGGACGGACTCGCCCTCCTTCCGATCGCTCCAGAGGTTTTTGCCGCGGCGGCGGGAGTTGTTTTTGATGAGGCGGTTCGCCACGGAGAGGATGACGTCGGTGCTGCGGTAGTTCTGCTCGAGCTTGATGACCTCGGGATCGGGGAAATGACGCTCAAACTCCAGCAAGTTTGCCGCCTCGGCCCCACGCCATCCGTAGATACTCTGGTCGTCGTCGCCCACCACACAAATATTGGGACGTTGATCGGCGGTCAGCAGGCTCACCAGCTCAAGCTGGAGCTTGTTCGTGTCCTGGAACTCGTCGACAAGGATATGCGTGTAGCGTGAGCGCCACTCCTCGCGGGCCTCGGGATGATCGCGCAGCAGCGTGCGGGCCTGTAGCAGGAGATCGTCGAAGTCCATCGCGTTGAGCGAGCGGAGCTCGTTTTGGTACTTCGAGAAGAGGCTGCCGAGCGCCGTGTCGGTCGTCTCGGGTTCACTGATGCCGAGGTTCTTGGCCTTGCTGATGATGTTGCGTGCGAGATTGGGATCGAGAGGGCTCTCCTTGTCATGGATGCGGGCGGCTATCTTCTTCACCAGGCCGATCTGATCGGACTCGTCAAAGATGCTGAAGTTCTCCTTGTAGCCCAGGAAGTGGGCATGCTTACGGAGGAGTCGCACGCAGAGAGCATGGAATGTCGAGAGTGTGATGAGCTTGGCTTGCTCTGATTTCACGGCGTTACCGACGCGCTCACGCATCTCCTTGGCGGCCTTGTTGGTGAAGGTCACCGCGAGGATCGAAGAGGGATCAACTCCCTGCGCCACAAGCCAGGCGATGCGCGCCGTCAGGACGCGGGTCTTCCCTGTCCCCGCACCCGCAAGGATAAGCATCGGCCCCTCCGGATGGGTGGCGGCTCGGTACTGCTCGGGATTGAGATCAAAGAGTCGGAAGCTGGACACGGAAAATCGGGTATGGGATATCGGTAATAGGTGATGGAGAGATGCAAACTCTAATAGGAAATCTCCACCCAGGGAGGGCAAAAACTTTGCTTCTTTTCTCCGCGCCTCTGCGCCTCTGCGGGAGACTTTATTCTTCTGCCTGCAAATGGGCCGCAAATTCCCGGACAATCCTCGGGTAGAGCTCGTGCTCGGCTACCTGGATCCGGGCATGGAGCGACTCGGCGGTATCACCAGGAAGAACGGGGACGCGGCTTTGACCGAGAATCGCGCCCGTATCGACTTCGGCATCGACGAGATGGACGCTGCAGCCGGCTTCGGACACGCCTGCCTCGATGGCCTGACGCCAGGCCTCCAGTCCTCGGAAGGCAGGCAAGAGCGATGGATGGATATTCAGAATACGGCCAGGGAAGGCCTGCAGCAGCGGCTCCTTGATCACACGCATGAATCCCGCCAGCACGACGAAATCCACCTTGGCCTCTCGGAGTAGGCGGACGATTTCTGCTTCTGCTTCGGGTGACATCTTGGTTCGGAAGGGACCTGGAGCGACAAAGTGGCAGGGAATTTCAAATTCACGGGCCAGATCCATAATGCCCGCGTGCTCGACATCGGAGAGGACGATCACCGGTTGAGCGCCCAAGGTTTGGGACTGAAAAGTCTCCGCCAGGGCTCTGAAGTTGGATCCTTTTCCCGATCCCAGAACCCCGAAACGGAGCATGGGTGATTCCGAGGCGGCGGATAAAAAAGAAACCCCCGGCATGTGAGCGCCGGGGGTGTTCATCCCTTCTTGATGGGAAGAAAAGAGAGCCTTACTTGGCAGAAGCCTCTGCCGAAACAACGGGATCGACGTTCACGCGGCGACCGGCTTGATCAAACCGTACCTTGCCCTCGATAAGAGACCAGATCGTGTAGTCACGTCCAAGACCGACATTGCGGCCGGGAACGAATTTGGTTCCACGCTGGCGGATGATGATATTCCCAGCGATCACGGTCTGATCGCCAAATTTCTTCACACCGAGGCGTTTGCTTTCGCTATCGCGTCCATTCTTGACGCTTCCCTGTCCTTTTTTATGTGCCATGGCAGTAGGTGGGTTGGATTAAAGGTTTGGTAAAAAAGTGACGGATGATTAGGCGGAGATCTTGGTGATCTTCAGTTCGGTGAGCTGACGGCGATGACCGACGGTGCGGTGATAACCTTTGCGGCGCTTGAACTTGAAAGCGATTACCTTCTCATCCTTGTACTGATCGACGACCTCGGCCTGAACCGTGGCTCCCGATACGTGCGGGGTACCAAGGGTGACCTTGTCGCCGTTCACGACGAGGAGGACATCGCTAAAGGTGGTCTCTTTGCCGGTTTCGACAGCGAGCTTCTCGACACTCAGGACGTCTCCTTCGGAGACGCGGTACTGCTTGCCGCCGGTTTGGATGATTGCGTAGGACATGAGAAAATCTTTGGAAAAGGAGTAAGAGGATGCCACGGAAGAGTTCGGGAGACAACAACATTTTTGTTTTTTTCCCTCTTGCCCGAATGTCATCTCCCCGTATGATGCCCAACCCATCTATTGCTCGGGTGGTGAAATGGCAGACACGTGCGTTTAAGGGGCGCATGCCGAAAGGCATGAGGGTTCGAGTCCCTCCCCGAGCACCATCTCCAGCCCTAGGCTGGGAAGGATGAAGGCAGAATTATGAATGATGAAATGGTGCCATCATTCGTTGGGACACCCCTCTTGATCATCTCCTGCAAGGTTTCATAACTCTGACTTCATACTTCAACCTTTCATCAGCACCTCCGCTGGATGATCGGCGATTCCGCTCAGTTCAATCAGTTTCCTGAGCACAAGAAGTGATGCCAGTGTATCTGAGAGCGCCTCGTGCCACCTGAAATCAGGAAGAAGGGCTCGCGCCTCCTCCTCCAGTAAAAGTTCCCTTGCCAGATCAGAGAGCGCATAGGAAGAGCGTCCCGGCAGAATCTTGCGGCTCAGCGTCAGCGTATCAATCCAGGGCCCGAACCCATGCATGGGAAAGGCCCTCAGGTAACGCTTTTCCGTTCCGACCCCATGAGCGACCATCCAACGTCCTCCAAGCCGCTGCTTGATTTCGGGCCAGAGGGAGAGGAGTTCCGGAGCATTCCGTAGATCCTCATTGGTGATCCCGTGGATCTGCTGAGCGCTCCAAGTGACGGGGCGTAAAGCCTTGAGATAACTCCGGTAGAAAGAAGCGGGCGACACGGAGAGATCTTGCATCCAGGCAATGCCAATCTGAACTGGAACTCCGGCTTCGTTCGCGCTTTCTCCTGCAGATTCAAAATCAAGCGCCGCAAAGGAAAGCTCCCTGACGGTCAGTCCCACGGGAAAGAAGAAGTTACGCCTTGCGGAGAAGCTCCGCCGTCGACTCCCAGTCGAGGCAGGCATCCGTGATTGAGACCCCGTAACGGAGCTTGGAGGGATCACCCTCAAGTGACTGAGCCCCATGCCCTATATGGCTTTCCAGCATCGCTCCTACGATATCGCTGCGACCTGCGGCACGCTGCTCCAGAATGCTGTTCCAGACCTCGGGCTGACGGGCTGGATCCTTGCCGCTATTGGCATGGCTGCAATCGATCATGATGGCCGTTGGTACGCCTGCGCCCTTGAGCTTGGCGGCGGCATCTGCTGTCTGATGGGGATGGTAGTTAACCCCGTCGCGTCCGCCACGGAGAACGAGATGACCATCAGGATTACCCGCTGTCTTGATAATGCTGGTCATGCCCTCCTGGTCGATGCCGAGAAAACTGTGGGCGCTGCGCGAGGAGCGCATGGCGTCGATGGCCGTCTGGATGCTGCCATCCGTGCCATTCTTGAAGCCGACTGGCATCGAGAGGCCGCTGGCCATCTCGCGATGTGTCTGGGACTCGGTGGTGCGGGCTCCGATAGCCGACCAGCTGATCAGATCCGCAATATACTGGGGCATGATCGGATCGAGCACCTCGGTGGCTGCGGGAAGGCCAAGAGCCGCGACATCGAGCAGGAGCTGGCGGGCCACCTTGATGCCATGCTGCATGTCACCGGAATCGTTCAGGTAAGGATCATTGATAAGTCCCTTCCATCCGACAGTTGTGCGGGGCTTCTCGAAGTAGACGCGCATCACGAGGAAGAGCTTGTCTTCAACCTCTTTGGCCAGATCCGCAAGTCGGCGTGCATAATCAAGAGCGGAGACGGGATCATGGATCGAGCAGGGGCCCACGATGACCAGAAGGCGGGGATCATCGCCACGCAGGATACGACGGCAGGTCTCACGGTATTCAGTCACCTTGGCAAGGATTTCAGCATTGGCAGGGAGCCTCTCTTTGATCTCGCGGGGAGAAACAAGACGCGTCACGCCGCACACGCGGGTATTCTCGGTGCGGGGCTTCTCGGAAGTGTCTGTCGTGGTCATGGTCGCGCTAAAGTCTCTATTCCGCCTCTTTGTGACTTAGACGGGCTGGATAAGATTCATGCAGAAGAGATGGAATGCAACTCGCAAGTGGGGCGTGAGTGTCCAGAGTCGAAGGACGAGGGTCGAGAGTCGAGAGCAAGAAAATGGATTTTTAATCTTCAGCCTTCAGCCTTTTTCCTTCAGCCTTTTCAGATGCCTTCCTTTGACATTGTTTCGGAAATCGAGCGGATGGAGATCGAGAATGCGGTGAATCAAGCCGTGAAGGAACTCGCTACCCGGTTCGACTTCAAGGGAAGCAACGTCAAGATCGAACTGACTAAGCCAGAACTCATCACTCTCTCCGCCGAGGATGGCAATAAGCTCAAGGGGGTCCGCGAAATCATGGTAGGAAAGCTCGCAAAACGAGGTGTCGATCTCCGCAATGTGGAACAGAAGGACCCCGACGTCTCCTCGATCGGCAACACCCGCCAAGAGTTCGTGATCATGCAAGGACTGGAAGGGAACAAGGCCAAAGAAATTACCGCCGCCATCAAGGCTGAAAAATTCAAAGTGCAGGCCTCCCTCCAGGACCGGCAGGTCCGCGTGACGGGAACCAAGCGGGATGAACTTCAGGAGGTCATCGCCTTCCTGAAGGGCAAGGACTTCGGTGTTTCGCTCAGCTTCAAAAACTTCAGGGATTAAGGCTGGCGATTAAGCCAACATTCATTCTCGCGCTGAGGCGCAACGGCGGGAGATTTTCCTAACAGCCTAACAGTCTTCAGCCTAAACCCCTCCTCTTCATTCCCCGAGATGCTTCCCCGGGACTAGGTAGTTACGGACATAGTCGCCCACGGATTCCTCAAGCGTGGTGGTGGGAGTCGTCCATCCGGTGGCGCGGAGTCGGCTGACATCGGCGCAGGTGTGGTACTGGTACTGGTTCCGGATATGGTCCGGCATGTCGATGAATTCGATCTCGGGCTTGCGATCGAGCGCGGTGAAGAGAGCCGTCGCGAGATCGATCCAGCTACGGGGGGTGCCGGTGCCGATATTGAAGAGGCCGTTGGCCGAGGGTGTGTCGGCGAGGTGGAGGGTCATGGCGACCGCATCCTTCACGTAGACGAAGTCGCGGACCTGCTCACCGTCTCGGTAATCGGGGCGGTGGCTTTTGAAGAGGCGGACCTTGCCGGTCTCGAGGATCTGCTCGTAAGCCTTGGAGACGAGGCTGCGCATCTCCCCCTTGTGCCCTTCGTTCGGCCCGAAGACGTTGAAGTATTTGATGCCGACCATCTGGTCGAGCCAGCCGTTGCGCTTAGCATGCAAGTCGAAGAGATGCTTCGAGTAGCCGTAGGCATTAAGCGGGCGAAATGACGCGAGCTGATGCGACCCGTCGTCCATGCCCTGCATTCCGTCGCCGTAGGTGGCGGCGGAGCTGGCGTAGACGAAGCGGATACCGCGCTGCAGTGCCCACTGGGCGAGGCGCTTGGTGTAGCCGAAGTTGTTTTCCATCAGGTATCCGGCGTCGGTCTCGGTCGTCGCAGAGCAGGCACCGAGATGGAAGATGGTGCGGATGGAGCCCAGTGAATCGGGGTTTTCGTCGAGGACGTCGAGGAGGACATCGGCCTGCATGTAGTCGTCGAAGCGAAGTGGCGAGAGGTTCTTCCACTTCTCATCCTTGCCGAGGACATCCGTGACCAGGATATCCTCCTGACCACGATTGTTGAGGGCATGAATCACGGCGCTTCCGATGAGGCCCGCGCCGCCGGTTACTAGAATGGATGGAGACATGGAGTTTGTTATTTTTTTGCTGTGGCAAGGCCGCTCTCGTCGAGCTCCTCCTGAAAGATCTGCGTCTTCTCCCCATAGACGCTTTTGGCGACATTAATGAGTCGTGAGGCCTTGTCAGGATCGCCCGCCTTGTAGGAACGTGCCGCCGAGGCAAAGTACCAAGCGGGAGTGTTGCTTGGGATTGGCGAGTCGAAAAGCCGCTTTTCCAGTACTGGATCAGAACCCTGAATTAGTAAGAGGAGAAGGAGCTTGTACTCCACCAGCTCGTTGTTGGGCTGTTCGATCAAAAGGTTCCGGAAATAGGCAATCGCAGGATCCCACTGCTGCTGGAGTGAAAGTAAGGCGCCGATGTTGTACCGGGCAGGAAAGAAACCGGGCGACGCCTTCAGAGCCCCCTCGTAGCAGAGTCGGGCTCCGGCGTAATCCTTGGTTTTGGTTAGAATCGCACCCTTGAGATTCAAGACGGTCGGGTCCTCAGGACGCAATTGAAGTGCCGGCCCTAGATCGGAGAGGGCCTTCTGATAATCCTTCTGTTCCAAGGCGACCGAGGAGGCGCGCACAGAGGCATCGGCATCCAAACCGGAAACCTGAACCGCCATCGCTCTGGATGCAGAAAGGCATAGGAAAAAAATTGCCGCGATTCCCGCGGACAACAACCGAAAAGTCTTGGGCATCGACCTGCTCATGTTCAACGATTGACAAGCATGGAGACAGCACGTCCGGTATGGCAACAAGATCTTGGAGAAACTAGGGAACCGCTGGGTTGGTTTCGCCGGGTGATTTTTCAAGCCGCGGTTCTGATCCTTTTTCTATGCCTGATCTCCGCCCTTGGATTTAACGCAAGGGGCGACCAGTCCTTCGCCGTGGCACTTCCGGAACTGGAGGGACCGGTGACGCTAGGGATTTTTTCTGAAGAGGGGGCCCTAATACGGCTCCTGTATCGCGATGCATCTGTAGAATCGATTCCATCCGGGCTCAATGGCCTCATCATGACCTGGGATCAAAAAGATGATCAAGGGAGGCTCGTGCCGGCAGGAAACTATAGGGCACAAGGGATTGTTCACGGCCCCCTAACTGTCTCCAAGCTGCCGTTCTCGGAACGCTGCAATGGCCTGATGCCGCCTGAAGAGCCTTTTGCGCTTTCACCCATGCCTTTGATCAAAAACGCGATCACTGTTCGCGCGGCCAGAGACGCGTTGATGGAAAAAAGCACTCCTCTTTCAGTCACTGCAAGGCTTGAGGGAAAAGTCTGCATCCTTGCCGTGGAGGGCCTTCCTGTCCTTTCAGTTCCCCTACTCCCACTTGGAAACGAGGATTTCCATCAAGGCGTCCGCCTTGCCCATAGCATGAAGGAGGGAAGCGCCCGCCTGATGTTCGAGGATCTCGGGGGAACAACCACCTATGAGATCACTGGCTTGGACCGACTAGTTCCCCTCTCCGCAGGAAAGCTGGAAGTCTCTCCGGATGCTTTCCATTCGTCGCCGACTGCTGGAGAATCCGTCCCATGAACGCACTCCGGATCATGCTCATGATGATAGCCCTGCCTATGGCGGGAGGAGTCGCCGTTGCTCAGCAACAGACGCTGAAGGAAATCAAAATCCCCTACTCGTTAACGTGGGGGGACAGCATCGACAAGGTTCGTGAGATGATCAACGCGGTGAAGGCCCATGAAACCTCCTGCACCGAGAAATCGATCGGTAAAGTCGTTCTGGAAGCCGAAGGACTCAGCATCGGTGATACGTTACTGAAAAAGTCGCTCTTCAACTTCAAAGATGGCTCCCTCATCGAGATAGAGCTTCAGTATGACGATCCCTCCTGGGATGCCGAGAAGACGGTCGACTTTTTCGACCGCACCAGACGCCGTATTGACGAGCGTTACGGCCCCGGCACTCTTCTGGTGAATAAGGTGAAGGAACGTCCTCCAGGGGACAATATTCCGAAGGAAACCACCTACACGCTGATTATCTATCAATGGAGCCAACCTAGCGTGAACCTTGAGCTGAATTACTATAGCATCGAGGAAAGGGATAAATCCCTGCGCCTAGTCTCTCTCCACTACAAGTCTCCCTAGGCTATTTCGATCGGACACTCTGGCAGAGCCTTGAGGAAGGCCTTGCCGTAGGGACGCGAAAGAATGCGGCTGTCTAGGATCACGATAGAGCCTCGATCCTTAGAGCTTCGGATAAGCCTTCCGACTCCCTGACGCAGCTTCAGAATCGCCTCGGGCAGCGAATAGGTCTGGAAGGAATCACCTCCCTCGGACTCAATCTCCTCCAACTTGGCCTCGGTGAGGGGATGGTCGGGGGTCACGAACGGAAGCCTAGTGATGATAACGCTGGAGAGAGCCTCTCCAGGAAGATCGACGCCCGTCCAGAAGCTGTCGGTCCCAAACAAAACGCTCTCCCCGTCCTCTCGGAAGCTTTCCAGCATTCGCGAACGCGAGAGTCCCCCTCCCTGCACGATAAGATTCCATCCTTTCTTCTCGAAGTAATCACCCATACGGGCGGCGACGGACTGCATGGTCCGGTGGCTTGTGAAGAGAACGAAGGCCCGCGCGCGACTCTCTTCAGTGAAGTGGCTGATCCACGTGGCCAGAGACTCTTCGTAAGAGGGATCCTTCGGTTCAGGCATCTTGCGTACGAGATGCAGTTTCATCTGCTTTGAGTAATCGAACGGGGAGCCGAGTTGCAAAGTGGGCACCTCCAGCGCACCGACACGGCCTCGGAAATAATCGAGTTCGGAAGATCCGACAGAAAGCGTCGCGCTTGTCATGACCGCGGTGCTGCCCTCGCGAAAAAGGAGCCGGCCCAAGAGCGGCGCCACGGCCACGGGTGCCGCATGCAGACTGCACCAGGAGGAGGTCTTGCCATTACGCTCCACCCAGTAGACATGGCCCGGTTCACTCTGGGAGAGGAAATCGACGAGCCCCGCCCTAGATGTTCTCAGTCTCGAAGCGACTTCGGAAAGCTCACCTTTCAGTCCCTCCTCCTCAGCCTTCATGGCGGCGGTGCCGGCAGAATCCGCCAAGCGGGCCAAACTCTCGGAGAGAGGGCTCTCCGAAACGGCTTCGATAAGGTCGGCCGACTGATCCCCACGCACGCGGCATTCCCTTCCCTGCCGGAAAGTGCAGGCACCGGCAATCGAGTCAAAGAAGCGGTCAATTTCAGGGATGAGATCCGCTGCGGTGCTGATCCCCTCATTGTGTCTAGCCTGCTGGAGAAGCCCCTTCCGGGTCCTCGGGTTATAGAGACGCTGGATCGACTGACGGAGACCATACTGCGAGAGGGAAAATCCGAGATGCCGTGAGGCCACCTGCTCGACAGTGTGGGCCTCGTCAAAGATCACGAAATCATCAGGAAAGAGATAACCGATCCCCTCGTCCTCGGGATCCCCAAGGAGAGTGAAGAAGAGGGTGTGATTGAGCACAAGAACCTGGGCCGACTGCGCACGGCGGCGTGCTGATTGATAGAAGCACCCGGAGTCACGGCCGCAGGTCTTTGGCGTGCAGAGATGCTGCTCACTGCAGACTTGGGCCCAGAGTTGCTGTGCAGGCTCGAAGGGAAGATCACTGAGCGATCCATCGCAGGTCGTTGAGGCCCACTCCCGAATGCGTTCCAGCTCCGGCTTCTCCTCAGTGGTGAAGAGATCACTGCCATGACGAAGGGCACGGGCAAGCCGGGTGGGACAGACATAGTTCTGACGTCCCTTGAGCAGAACGGCCTCGAACTCCTCACCGATCAGACCCCGCACCAGCGGGACATCCTTGTAAAGCAGCTGTTCCTGAAGATTGATGGTATGGGTGCTGATCAGCGCCTTCCGCCCTGTTCTGATGGAATGTAGGACGGAGGGGATCAGGTAGGCTAGGGATTTCCCGACGCCAGTTCCGGCTTCAACGACAAAATGGGAGCGATCTGCCAAAGCCCCGGCCACCCCTTCCGCCATGCGCTGCTGCTCGGGACGCCATTCAAAACCCCGGATCGAGGCAAGGGAACCCTTCGGCCCGAAGAGTTCCGCAATCTCACGTGCGAAGCCTCCCTTCACAGGGGGAGCGCCGGGGGTGAACTCTTCATTGATGGAAATCATAGATGTCGGTCGAGAGGGTAGAGTGTTTACAATTGCAGAATCCGACGCAAGGGACTCAGAATTGTTTTCTTTCCGGCCTCCTGCAACGGGTTTCTGCCGGTGACTGCCATGACGATCTTCGACCGCTACCTTCTCAATAAATTTCTGATCCCGTTTTTCTACTGCGTTTCCGGGTTCGTCTCGGTTTGGCTGGTCTGGGACCTTAGCGTCAACTTACCGGATTTTCTTTCCGGACATGCTACTTTTGCCCTCGTAACGCGCTACTATCTGCTGCAGATACCGAGCGTCATTGTCCTGAGCGTTCCGGTCGGTCTCCTTCTGGCCCTTCTCTACACCCTTACCCAGATGTCCCAGCGTAACGAGATCATCTCCATGCTCTGTGCGGGCGTCAGCCTCTACAGGATTTTCGTCCCGCTGGTAATCGTTGGACTCGTTATGACGGCTCTTTTGGGCGCCCTCAACTACCGACTGGCTCCGCAGGCAGGTTCCTCGAGTTCAGAAATCAAGGGCGAGATCAAGTCGGGACAGAAGCCGTTCAACGGGATTAATAATCATCTGTTCCGCAATCGCGAGGACCGCCGACTCTGGTATCTCACAGCCATGTTCACCAAGGCCAACCAAGCCTTGAATGTTGAGATCATCCAGCAGAACGAGTCGGGAATCGTTACTGAGAAATGGTACACACCCCATGCCGCTTATATCCCGGAAGCAGGAAGCTGGTTACTTATGGATGCTAGGCATGTGATTGTCGACGAATCCGGAAACCAAGTCTCCTCAGAGTCCTCCCCGCGCCTAGAGATCAAGGGCTGGCATGAAACCCCATGGAAAATCGCAAGTTCCACCATGAACTCAGAGTTCATGGGACTCCCGGAACTCACCGATTACCTGCGCTACAACGCTGAGTTTCCCGAGACACGCCTCGCTCCGTTCGTAACGCATTGGAACTACCGATGGGCGCTTCCATGGATCTGCTTTGTGGTGATCTTCATCGCGGGTCCGATGGGTGTGGTCATAGGGCGCCGCGGGATCATGGGAGGGGTTACCGCGGCGATCGGACTCTTCGCCTCGTTGATTTTCTCCAGCAGTCTCTTTATCGCCCTCGGCAAGGGGGATCGCATCCCTGGATGGGTTGCGGGATGGGGGCCTATCCTGATCTTCCTGTCCATAGGACTCCTTCTTTTCTGGATCAAGGCAACAGGCAGGGAACTCCCAAAGTTGCGGTTGCCCGGCTTCTGATCCTGGCCTAAAATCTTTTGATTCATGCAGCAGGACTGGAACATCAAGGCGCGCTCCGAGGTATGCGATGCCACCGGACGACCCTTCGCAGAGGGGGAAATTTTCCATGCAGCCCTTTTTATTGAAGGCCAAGGATTCCGCCGCAGTGATCTCTGTGAGGAGGCATGGAAGGCTCGTTCCCTCACCCCAAGCTCCGAGCCTCCCTTCTCCGCATGGCGTTCCAAATTTGAGCCTCCCGCTCCTCCACCGCTGGAGCCGCTGCCTCGCGATGATGCTGAAGGAATGTTACGCAGGCTGATCGAAAGCAATGATCCGGCCCATACCAATACCCGCTACCTGCTCGCCGTTATGCTGGAACGCAAGCGGGTTCTGAAGCCGTTGCCCTCTCCCGACAAGACCACGCTGATCTACGAACGGGCAGGAACAGGCGAGACCTTCATTATCGCCGACCCAAATCTCTCCCTGTCTGACCTGGTTGCTGTACAGGAGGAGGTCTCTGCACTCCTTTCTGGTCTCTCTGCACCGGCAACGCCTCTGGTTCAGGAGCCACCAGAAGCAGGGTCGGAGACTGTATCCTCTCCGGCTGAAGAGGCCTGAATCACACTTTACGCCTCATGGAGAAGGGTTCCCTTCCGCTCTTTCTGGCTCCCATGGCGGGGGTCACGAACTCCATCTTCCGCACCATCTGTAAGGAAAAGGGAGCAGACATACTGACCACGGAGTTCGTTTCCGCAGACGGCATCATGCACCGGAATGCCCGGACGCGCGGCTATGTAGAGTTCACTCCCCTAGAGCGTCCCATGGGGGTGCAGCTTTTTGGGGGAGATCCAAAAAGGCTGGCCGAAGCCGCCCAACAGGTCGTCGACTGGGTGAATCCGGACTTCATCGACATCAACTTCGGCTGTCCCGCAAACAAGGTGGTCTGCCGCAACGGAGGCTCCTCGCTCCTTCGCGACTGCCCGTTGCTGGAAAAGGTCGCCGATGCCGTCGTACGAGCCTGCGCTCCACTTCCTGTCACCGCCAAGATCCGGATCGGTTGGGATGCCTCTACCATCAACGCCGTACAGACGGCTCAAATCCTGGAGGGTGCGGGAATCCGCCGTATCGCCGTCCATGGGCGTACCAAGGCTCAAGGATACTCGGGTGAAGCCGATTGGGAGGTGATCGCCTCCGTTGCCGCTTCTGTCTCCATTCCTGTGATTGGCAACGGAGACATCGCTGACGGCGAAACAGCACTCAATAGATTAAATACAGGGGTCTCCGGACTAATGATCGGGCGGGCGGCGATGACTAATCCCTGGATTTTCACCGAGGTGAAGGCTGCGATCGCCGAAATTCCTTACACTCCTCCATCCTTAGAGATGAGATGGGAGCTTGTGCGACGGCATTGCTCCGCAGAAGTAGCATCCAAGGGAGACGAACGCTTCGCGATGCAAGGCATGCGATCACGCCTCATGGCCTACACGCGGGGCATGCCGGCCGCCCGTCCCCTCCGCGCAAGCCTCTCGGGAGTTGGCTCCCTGATGGAACTCGACGACATCATTGAAGGCCATCTGCTGGAAGTTCCCGAGGAGACAGCCATCCTGATTTCTTGATAGGAATACGGAAATCCCGAGAAAACCCCAAAATCCCTAAACCGGCAGGAAAATCGTGAAGGTTGAGCCCTCGCCAGGGCGGCTATCCAGAGCCATACGCCCTCCGTGTGCTTGGACTACATTTTTCACGATCGATAATCCAAGACCGGTGCCACCCGTCTGACGGGCTCGGTCACCTCCGACACGGTAAAAACGCTCGAAAATATGGTCCTGATCTTGAAGTGGAATGCCGGGTCCGTAGTCGCGGAAACTGATGGCGATTTCAAATCCCTGAAGAACGGCGCTGATCGCGACATCGCCGCCGCCGCCACCTTCACGGGGAACGCCATGACGCAAGGCATTAACTAGGAGATTGGAGAAAGCCTGCTCGATTCTGTATCCGTCAACCTGAACAGCAGGAAGGTCGGCGCTGGCCTCCAATCTGACACGAGCACCACGTTCCTTCACCTCACTCTCCAACTGCTCGATCACATTCGAGAGGAGTCCGGGCAGATTCGTCGGGAGGGTCTCAAGACGGACCTCTTTTTCCTCCATGCGGCTGATGGTGAGTAGATCCTCGATCAAATGATTCAATCGGTCCGCGTGCCGGCGCATTACGGTGATCGATTTACGCTGCATCTCTCGACTCAACCCTCCTTCCTGAAGAGTCTCCAGATAGCCATTGATGATCGAAAGGGGAGTGCGGAACTCGTGAGAGACGTTGGCCACGAATTCCCTTCTTACCGATTCCAGCTCGCGAAGCCTTGTCACGTCGTGCAGCACCATGAGGCATCCGCCCGGGCTCTTCATGTCTGGAGCCTTGAGCGCGGCGGCCGTCACCACCAGATGACAGCGTTCGCTTCGTCCAGGAATGCCGATACTGAGTTCTCCGCGTTGCACTTCTCCCGTGGCGGCGGCCCGCTGTGCCACTCCCTGAAGTTCATGTCCCATGAAGACTTCCGGCAATAAGAGCCCCTTCACTTCCCCGCGAAGGTGGAACATCGCAACGGCGGCCTTGTTCACCAGACGAATACGCAGATCTGCCCCCGTGATGACCACTCCCTCCGTCATGCTTTCCAGGATGACCGAGATACTAAACTCCTCCTCGGCAAGGAGGCTCTTCTGACGGGAAAGGGTTTCCGCGATGACCCGCAGTGCATCGGCGGGCTTCTTGAAAAACCGAGGCAATCCACTCAGGATCACCGGCCTGAAATCGCCGCCGGCTATCCTCCTGAGGATCACCAACAGTTCTCCCGTCGGGAGAATGACGGAGAAGATGATCCACCAAAGACAAGCACCGGCGAATAAAAGACCGGCTCCCCAGAGGAAGGCTTCGTGCATCAGATTGCCGGGGCGGGGGCTATGAAACGGTAGCCTTCACCCCGGATCGTCTCCAAATAGACTGCGTGAACACCCAGCTTTTCTCGGAGACGGCGCATGTGCGTATCGACTGTCCGCGTGTCGACTGCACTACGGTATCCCCATACTTCGTGGAGCAGTTCCTCACGGGATTGAATCGCGCCGCCCTTACCGATGAGCAGGGAAAGCAATTTGAACTCCGTCGATGTCAGGTCGATTCGCTGGCCATTCAGCGTCACTTTCAAGGAGGAGCGATCCAACACGAAGGGACCCGAAACGGTGGATTCTGAAACCACAGCCGGGCGCGCCCTTTTCAGAAGGGCTTGGATCCTGAGAAGCAGCTCCCTCGGACTGAATGGTTTGGGCAGATAATCGTCTGCTCCCAGCTCAAGCCCCTTGATCCGACTATCCGCCTCTCCCTTGGCGCTCAGGATCAGCAGCGGGATATGCGCCGTGCGTTCATTCTCCTTCAATTTCTTGGCAACCTCGAAGCCATTGAGCCGGGGCAGCATGATGTCCAGAATGATCGCGTCCGGACGCTCCTCTAGTGCCGCATTCAGCCCCTCCACGCCATCAACGGCAGCAATGACCCGAAGCTTGGCTTTTTTCAGATGATATCGAATCAGATCAGAGACATCCTCTTCATCTTCAATAACAAGAATCGTCTCGGACATGGTGTGGGCGGTAGTGGTGAAATCGCGTGCTTCCCGTAGGAGCTATCCGAGTGGGGTCATGGTGGCAAGCGCCTCTTTTGGGATGTGGGATGCCCATGAAGACAAAAAAGCGGGCCGCCTGATTCGTCCCGGAAAAACCATGAAACCGGAACGAGGCGGCCCGCCCCCAATGTTAACCTATCACATCAGACAGAATCCCTGGGCATTCGTTCAAAATCTTTATCGGTTCTTTAATTTTTCCCTGTTTCTGCTACCCATGAAGCGTCACAGACCCCCGGTGGCCTCTTTTTAAAGATCATGAAAACCATCGGAATCCTGACATCGGGCGGTGATGCCCCCGGAATGAATCCTGCGATCCGTGCCGTTGCACGGACTGCGGCGCAACAAAACTGCCGCATCGTGGGCATCAATAACGGTTATGACGGAATTTTCGATGGAAACATCGAGGAACTCGCTCATCGCAGTCTAGCTGCCATCATCGACCGGGGTGGCACGATTCTCCAGTCGAGCCGCTGCAAACGGATGTACAGTCCGGAGGGAGTCGATGCGGCACGGGCGCGTCTCAACGAACTGGGCATAAACGGACTGGTGGTCATCGGCGGCGACGGCTCCCTGACGGGAGCCCGCGAACTCAGCCAACGCGGCATGCCGGTTGTCGGTATCCCCGCAAGCATCGACAACGACCTCTCCGGCACGGAAATGGCTATCGGCGTCGACACGGCAACCAACACGATCATGCAATTAGTCGACCGGATCCGTGACACCGCTAGGTCACATCGCCGCTGTTTCCTAATCGAGGTTATGGGCCGTAATTCCGGATACCTCGCCCTCACCACGGCGATCAGCTCCGGCGCCACGGTCGCCGTTATTCCCGAGTTCCGCTACAACATGGAGAGAATCATCTCCGTGCTTCACCAGCGCTATCAGGAGGCTCGCGACAATTCGATCGTGATTCTGGCAGAAGGCGTCTGCGGTGCCTCAACCTTCATGGAGCGGATGCAAAAGGCCGTTCCGGGAGGGGAATTCGAACAGGAAGTCCGGATCAGTGTTCTGGGCCACGTCCAACGCGGCGGTATCCCTACCCACTTCGACCGCATGCTAGGCGCCCGATTCGGCGAACTGGCCGTCATGGGGTTGCTCCAGCAGGAGACGGGTTGCATGACGGCGCTCTCCAAGGGGCGCGCCACGCTGATTGATCTGGATCAAGTGATCGGAAAGAAAAAACACCCTGCCCCGGAGCTACTCCGCCTTGCAAGAAATCTGAAGGTCGAGTTCGGCGACACGGTCGAACTCTGATCTCCTGATCTCCTCTACTTCCCATTCCACGAAGCCGTCTGGTCCGCCCCATGGAATCCCTCCTCACCCTTCCCATCGGAGATTATCGTGCCGTTGAGTTGACCTTGCGCCTGATGGTGGCGCTGATCGTCATGACGGCGCTTCTCCAGATTCTTTGCCTCAGTGTGGTGGAGCACACCTTTCGGTTTCCCCTGATCCTTGCCTCCGTGGCGTTGCTGGGAGCGGGATGGTTTGAGTCCGGTGTCTGGATTGCCTGGAAGGAGGCCTTTGAACTCGCAGGAGCCTCCTACTGCGTAACCGGTCATTTACTCGCCGGGGAAGACCGTATCATTGCCTGGTCGCTCGGGAGCCCTGCGATCCTAATCGCCTTTGGCCTTCTTTTCCTCAATACGCGAGAAAAGGTTTTCCGCAATCTCTGCGCGGCAGCTCTAGTCTGGGCTATTCTTGGGCCTTTCTTTCAGATCGTGACGCTGATTGGTTTCGTTCTCTGCGCGCTTCAGTTCCGTGACATTCTGACGAACTCATCCAAAAAACAGGGACTTCCAAGAGAGGAAATCCTCATTGCCATTACAAGCATGGCTCTCGGTTTTATTGTCACAGAGCTTGGATACTTTCACCTGCTCCCACTCGAAAAATTAGCGGAGGTAAACCTGATCAGGGGTGAAATGATCCATTCTCTCTGCGACCTTCTCGCACTGCTTGTTCCGGGAGCGGCCCTTCTAATCGGAGTGCTCAGGATCTCAAGGGAAAATCCACAGGGCGCTTAATCCAGCGCCTGCTTGATCGCGTCCACAACCTGCTGCTGCTCGTCGGGCCGAAGGCCGGGGAAAATAGGCAATGCCAAGCTTTCGCTTGCGGCGCACTCGCTGGCCGGAAAGTCACCCGGCTTGTGTCCAAGGTGGGCAAAGCACTCTTGGAGATGTAGCGGCACGGGATAGTAGATGGCACAGCCGATCTTCTGCTCTGACAGGTGAGCCATCACGGCATCCCTCTTCTGGATCCGAATCACGTACTGGTGATAGATGTGATGGTCTCTCAGGCCTGAATCAGCAAAAGGCTCGGCGGGAAGGGTAACCCAGTCGAGCAATCCGGCAGCCGTGAAGGCCTCTCGATAGGCGGAAGCGTTCGCGCGGCGCATGGCATTCCATCCATCCAGGAATGGGAGCTTTGCCCTCAGGATAGCCGCCTGAATGGCATCGATGCGAAAATTGCCGCCGACTACTTTGTGGTAGTAGCGCTGCTCCATACCATGATTGCGAATGCGGCGGAGTTTATCGGCCATCTCCTCGTCCTTGCAGAGAGCCACACCGGCATCTCCGGCAGCACCCAGATTCTTGCTCGGATAAAAGCTGACATAGGAAGTCGGGGCCATAAGGCCGGCGGTCTTTACTCCTTCCCTGGAAGGATATTTAGCTCCAAGGATCTGGGCGGCATCCTCGAGAATTTCTATCCCGAATTCTGCCGAAACAGCAGCGATCCCATCAATATCACAGCATGTTCCAAAAAGATGAATCGGAACGATTAGGCGGATTCGATTTCCCTTGGGGGATCGAAGGCTGCCATCGGTATCCTTCTTGAAGGAAGAGAGGAGTGTCCGCAGGCTTGCAGGATCCATCATGAAGGTTGCCGGATCGATGTCGCAGAAGAGGATTTCGGCACCAGTGCGATGAATACAGCCAGCAGTCGCAAAGAATGTGTAGGGAGTTGAGATGACGGCATCACCCACGCCGATTCCCATCGCCATCAGCAGAGCCAATTGCGCATCCGTGCCTGAGGACATTCCGACGGCATGACCACCGCCGAGATATGCGGTAAGGTCACGCTCGAAGGCCTCCACTTCTGCACCAAGAACATACCCCCGATGTCCAAGGACTCGAAGGGCAGCCTCGCGGACAGCCTCATCGACCTGTGGCCCGAGACGGCTCAGGTCAAAAAGTGGAACAGGAATAGGCAGGGTCACCTTGCGCGAATGAGCGTGAACCCGACGTGTTATTTCACGATGCCAAACTCAGCCCGACGATTCTTCGCCCAAGCTGCATCGTTACTGGCGGGATCGACAGGCATTTCGGAACCAAAACTGACGGTCTGGACGTTATTGGCCTTCATGCCCTTGGCGATCAGCGCCTCACGCACAGCAAGGGCGCGCTTCTCACCAAGACTACGGTTGTACTCCTGCGTGCCGCGCTCATCGGTGAATCCAGCCACGATAACGGTCTTGCCACTTCCCTTAAGGGCATCGGCGACAGCGGCCACCTTGGACTCTTGGTCGGGAGCAACAGAGGAACTGTCATACCCGAACTGGACCGATGCATACTGACCGCGCTGCACGTTCGTACCCATGAAGTTGGCACCCTCGGTCCGTTCTCCTAGGGGCGTACCGCTCACATAGTCGCCGTCGACGCCTGCGTATTGCTTGTTCTTCTTGTTAGAGCAGCCTGAAAGTGCAAGCAGGGCAGCGATGGAGAGGAGGGCAAAGGTTTGAAAACGCATAAATCTATACAGGGTTAAAAGGGGGAAAAGATCAAGAGTGGGAGTACGATTTTCTTGTCCGGAGATTCGCCTTCAAAAGCTTCATGGTGACTATCGAGTCCAAGTCGGTTCCGTGACTTTGCCGAGGCCGCTGATAACGGGAATGGATTTGCCGGTTGGCACATCAAGCAAGGAAATGGTGCTGCCGGTGCTGTAGACGACATGGCGTGAATCGGCCCCCCAGACAGGATTCTCACCCTGGGCGACGATCCGAGCTCCACCCCCATTCAGATCCATCACTGCGACGGAGAAACCGCCACCCGAACGGACATTAAAAGCAAGCCTCTGGCCGTCGGGTGACCAACTTGGTTCGGTGCAGTAACCGAATCCTGTTGGGACAAGACGGCCGCTACCCCCTGTCGAGGAGATCTTGTAAAGCTGCGGTGCACCGGTTTCATCACAGGAGTAAATGAGCTCTGCGGCGTTCGGAGACCAGGCTGGGCTCGATTCGGCTCCTCGGGTGTGAGTCAGACGGCGTGCTCCGCCACTCAGACTGACCAAATAAAGCTCGGGATTCCCATCCTTGCTGACGGAGCATGCGAGAAGGTTCCCGTCGGGAGAAAAACGTGCGCCAGAATTGGTACCGGGAAATTTGACCAGACGGAGGCGGGCTCCCGTTGCCAGATCAATGAGGTAGATATCTGCGTACCCCGCCTGGTAACCGGTATAGGCGAGCCGATGGCCGTTGGGGCTGAGTGCCGGTGAGACACTCAGGCCATTGTCATGGGTGAGTTGACGACCATTGGAGCCGTCATAGTCGGCAAGGTAGATCTCTTTCCTTCCACTCCGATTGCCAACAAAGGCAATTGTGCTTGTGGCAATCCCCTTGTGACCGGTCAAGGTCTGGACGATATCATCCACAAACTGGTGAGAGGCCATCCGGGGACTTCCAGTGTAGTTCTTGGAAAGCACTATTTCACTACCCTTGACAACCTTTCCCTGAAGAACTCCTCCGGCGAATGTGCCGCTGACCGTGAAGGAAGCCATCCCGGACTGGACCAACGCGAACCATCCGGCAAGCGTTAGGTCATTCTGGACCACCTTGGAGGCAAGGGCTCCTTCGCTTCCGCCGATTCCGGTGAAGGCGATATTCAGGGCATCACTCTTACGAACGGTTATGGTCGGAGCATCTGCCGCCTGGAGAGAGGCTCCCAACAGGCAAGCCGCAAGAAGAGTAAGGATTCGGCGTAGTGGGAACATGGTATCTGTTTGCTGCAACTCGGTGCGAAAGGCAAGTCAGCGCGCGCTCCGATAACGGGGTCTGGTTGCGTACGATCCCGGCAACTCGAGGCGCACCGAAAGACGGCATGCTCCCGCAAGGGCTTTTTTCACTTTGGCATCCTGGGCAGATCCCTCGATCTCTAGATAAAAGACATAGGTCTCGGGCTGTCCGGGAACAGGACGCGAGACAATCCTGCAAAGGTTCACTCCGGCACGGTCAAAGGGTCCCAGAAAACGATGCAGACTGCCCGAAGTCTGGGGAAGGGCGGCGACGATTGCCGTCTTACAGCGCTTCTCTTTCGGCGATTTGGATGGCGTAGCTGAGATCACAAAAAAATGAGTGACATTCACCGCCTCTGGGCGGACGGGAAATTTCAGAATGGAAAGGCCGTAAAGCTTCGCGGCACCGGGAGCCGCAAGGGCAACCGAGGTGGCGGAAAGCGCAGCTTTTTTGGCGGCTTCCGCCGTGCTTGAGCTCTCGATCATGGTTGCTCTCGGAAGGTTTTCCATGATCCAGTCACGGTGATGACGGAGGGGCATCACATGCGAATAGACAGACTTCAGCTTATCGAACACCGTGCCGGCGCGCCCCAGCAGTGCGAGGCGGACATCCAGAGCCAGCTCCTCAGTAATAAAAATCTTACCGGCTTGCTCAATGAGCAGGTCGACAGTCTCGGTAATGGTACCTCCGGAGGAGTTCTCGATCGGCACAATACCCAGTTGGGCCTGCCCTGAACGTACGGCATGAAATACCTCGGTGATCGTGGCCACAGGAAGCCCTACTCTTTTTGGAAAACGTCGCAGCTCAACCAGGTGGGAAAAGGTACCCTCAGGGCCAAGGTAAGCGACCTTGCCAGACTTAGCTGATTTAGCAGGCTTGGCAGTTGAGGAAAAGGGCATGTCTGCCAGATTTATGGGGGTTGATCCTTCTGCGCGCAAGTCTGGGAAAAGAGATAAGCCCAGAAGCGGGGTCAAGTCGAAACGAATGGGGGATTGATTTCCGGATTATACGCGTGCATGAGGAGGAGGTGCATTTTCCCAGCATGATCAGGTTCATTCTCGCACTTGGCCTGTTCGTCATCATCGGATGTGCTCAAATCAAGATTGGGGATAGGGATAGGATTAAGGATCAGAATCATCAGGCAGGCCAGCCAGCCAACAGGCTGTCGCCAGCGGCCACACAAGGCCCGATTTATCGTCTGAATCACCCAGCGGACTTCTTTCATCTATTCGCGCGGAAAGAGCAACCGCAGAACCCCAAAAGGGCGGTCGCATTGCTCACGGTTGGCGTCATTAGGACCATCTCAAATGACGGGAGTTATGTGATTGCGGAGCTGGAGCCAGGAATCATGGTCACCACGGGAAGCTCTCTTCTGGTGACCAGTAATGGTGAGGACCCTACACACCTCAAGGTCGCCGAGATCACCCCCCCTTATTTTGTCGCGGAGATAGAGCATGGTCATCCGGAACCCGGAGACTTGCTGAAGCAATAGCTCCCATTGCATCTTAAAGATTGGGATTGGAGGAACTGGGAGAGATTGACTTCAGTCCCAGATTTCAAGCACTATCAAGATCCTTAATCACCTTAAGGAATTCTCAGGAATTCTTTGGAGATGCCCGCCCTCTCATGATCCATTCTGCAGACCCTACACCCAACTTGCTTAAACCGCTTAAGCTTGAGGAGGTGGATTCTCTTGCCGAGATCATCATGGTGATGCAGCGGCGTTTCTTGGCCAGCCTAATGGGAGAACTGGCACGGGGTAAGGTCTCCTTCCCACAGTTTTTCCTGCTTGGACATCTCTGTTCTCAAGGGCCTTCCGGAATGAGCTGCATTGCAGCACTTATGGATCACAGCATGCCTGCAGCGACAGGGCTTGTGCAGCGATTGGAAAAACTAGGGTATGTCAAACGCTCCGCGGACAAGGAAGACCGGAGAAAAGTGAGGGTTCACGCAACCCCAAAGGGAAGCCGACTTGTGGAGGGGATCCGCAAGGAAATGGCAGCCAACCTCGAAAAGGTCATGGAACGTCTGGAGCCCGCAGAACAGAGGGCTTGGTTGGACATTTACAAAAAAATACACGATTACTGCACATCCTGCCATCGATGAAAAAACTCACTACACTGCTTGCTGCAGGCTTTCTGCTTGCCGTCGCCTATCAATCAACGGCTGCCCCCTCGAATGACAATACCGAGGCCGGGATTGCAACCGGGGCAATTGATGCACTCCAGGAGCTGAGTACCAATCCCATTGTCGCGACGAACAAACCCTCTGTGGCTGATCAGTCGCTCATGGGTCTTTCTGTCGGCTCTCAGGTGAACGCGCAGGCTGCAACCAATGAGTCTGTCATCACCACGAACTCTCCCTCTTCGGCCGATCTCTCGGTAACGGGCGCCTCGGTACTCCCCTCCATTGCCACCAATCCTCCGGCGATGCCGCAGGGACTGAACGCGGGGACCAACCAGTTGCCTAATCTTCCAAACATCATCCAGCCCAATCTTCCCCAGGCTCCGATGATCACCAACCCGATCACTCCGAGTTCCCTGATAGGCCCTTTGCCCACAGCTACTGGCGGCCCCATCACGATGCCAACTGCTGGAACGAATGCCTTCGGCCTCAAGAACAGCGTTAACAACATCCCACTCACTGCCGAGGCCCTTGCCAAAGCGGGCAACGCCGTCATCCCGGGAGTGATCGCCAAGAATGCTCGGAAGCTGACCATTGACGACTGCGTGCAACTCACCCTCCAGAAGAACCCCCAGATCCTGACCTCCATCACCGCTATCCGTCAGGCCTCCGGAAACTACATCACAGTCCGTGCAGGACTGCTTCCGCAAGCAGGGGTTCAGCAAGCCGCCTACTCCTGGGTAGCTCCCTCGTTTCAAAACGGCCAGAGGCCATCCATAACTCAAAACGGCAGCCCCTATGCATCTGCTTTTACTCCTAACAGCTCCAGCTGGAACATAGCCCTTCAGGGAAACCAGCTTCTCTTCGACGGCTGGAAGACCCCCTCTCTAACCGATGCGGCTAAGCTCTCCGAGCAGATCGCCTACTTCCAGCTCCGTCAGACGATCGATGCGACAATCGCGACGGTCATCCAACAATTCTATCAGGTCGTTTTGGACCGAGCACTCGTGATTGCCAACGAACAGCAGGTAGCCCTCTACCAGACCCAAGTCACCGACCAGCAGAGTCGCTACGACGCCGGAACGGTACCCCGCTTCAACGTCCTTCAGGCCCAAGTACAGTTGGCGAACGCCGAACCGCCGCTGATCCAGGCCAAGAACAATCTGCGCATCGCCCTCTTCACTCTGGTCACCACGATCGGCCTTAACTATCCGAACATCCAGAACATCGAGATCCCCTTCGATGTCGTCGGCAACCTCGATTACACCCCGCGTAAGATAGACAGCAACGCCTCGATCCACACCGCACTCGTGCGCAACCCGCAGCTCAAGGCCCAGCGTATGAACATCCTCGTCTCGGCCAAGAAAATCACTGCGGCCATTGCGGGCTGGTTCCCCACACTCAACGCCAACGGGGGATACAAGATGCAGAGCTATAACTACGACAATTCTCTATCCACCGTGGTCGAAGGATGGTTCTTCGGAGTCACTGGCAGCTGGGCCATCTTCGACGGTCTCGCCACCTATGGAAATGTGAAATCGGCAAAAGCAACGATGATGAACTACAAGGTCGCTTACGATAATGGCGTCCGCCAGGTCATCCTCCAAGTCCAGCAAGCAATCTCCAACCTGAAGCAGGCAAGCGAGACCATCGATAGCCAGAAGGCGACCGTCGAGCAGGCAGTTGAGGCCCTGCGCCTCTCCCGCGAGCGTCTCGATGCGGGTGCTGGCGTGCAACTCGACGTGATCAACGCCCAGGTTCAGTTGCTTCAGGCTCAGACCTCTGTGCTCAACGCTTTCTACAGCTACATTCAGGGACTGGCGCAGTACGATCAGGCCCTTTCGCTTAACACTCAATACGAGGAGTTCTTCAAGGACCCGATGAACAAATGGGAGCAGAAGCGCTACCAGAACATCAACGAAGAAGATAAAAAACGCCCCTCACTTCCGCGTTCGCTCCGGAAGGAGGACCCCCTTCCTCCTTCCGATAATTTTAATGATTTGATCAAGAGCTCCACCGTCCGGATTCAGGAGCAGGCACCGTCGAAGTCAGCGGACTAATCTTTTTCGGCTTTGATCATCACCCCCGTCGAGTCGGTTGAGCCCCTCGATGGGATTCCTGGGATCGCGGCATACTTTATTGGCCGCATTCCCGAACTGCCCGTGGCCGTGGATCGTGCCTCAGCCATGGAGTTGCTGGCACCTCATCATCATTGCTTGCTTAAGGAATCAGGCCTTGATCGCTATCCTCTGGTCACAGCCGAGCAGGTGCATGGCAAGGAGGTCGCCATTGTCACCGAGGCTACGTCATCTCCGATCCCTGGAGCGGATGGTCTGATAACACACACGAGGGGGCTCACGCTTGGGATCGCCGTGGCCGACTGCGCGCCAGTCTGGATCGTCGCCCGTGATGGCTCTGCAGGAGCGCTTGTCCACTCCGGCAAAAAGGGAACCGAACTTGAGATTGTTCCTCAAGCTATCCGACAGCTTCTTGAAGTCACAAACCTTGCTCCGAGCGATCTTCGGCTAGTCATCGGCCCCTGTATCCGCCCTCCCTGCTATGAGGTGGACTTTGCATCCCGTATTCATGAGCAGGCCTACGAATCGGGCATTCGGGATATTCACGACAGTAAAATCTGCACGGCTTGTCATCCGGAACTCTACTATTCCTACCGCAGGGAGAAGGGCCTGACCGGACGGATGCTGGCTACCCTTACCCTTCTTCCCTGATGATCCTTCGATGAAAAGGGACTTTGATCCGGACATTCCCGAACTGATGGATCTGGCCGTCCTGAAGAACGGGGAGCCCTCCGCGGAGCTGGAACGGGACCTTGCCAACTTGCGTTGGCTCAATCGTCACTTCGGAGCCTACGCGATACTTCATCGTTTTCTGAAACGCTGGTTCTCACAACGCACTCCCGAGGGTCCACCTCTCCGCGTTCTAGATCTGGCCACCGGGGAGGGGGACCTTCCCAGGGAATTGGTTCTCTGGTGCCGTCAGTACGGCATTCCGGTCACTGTGGATGCAGTCGATACAAATGAGGCCACCTTGGCCGTTGCCAGAGAGAGAAGTCGGGACTTTCCTGAGATTACATTCCATCAAGGAGATATTCGGAGTTGGGGGTCTCTCTCCGAATCGTGGGACTTCGTTCTCTGCTCATTAGCGCTTCATCACTTCAGCGGGGAAGATGCCGTTCTGGTGATGCGCAATGCCAAGCGGCTTTCCTCCCATCACCTGCTGATGGCGGACCTGGAGAGAAGCCGCAGCGGAGCCCTCGGCATCTGGGTGCTCACAGCCCTCTTACTAAGAGAACCGATGACCCAGCACGACGCTCGGCTCTCGATCCGACGCGCCTTCTCCTTTGAAGAACTCCGCTCCTTGGCCCTAGATGCCGGGTGGAAGAACTTTGGCCAAGCTCGCTTCCCCGTCACCCGGCAGGCTATCTGGATCGACCAGGTCGCATGATCAAGCAATTGGTTAGTTGGATGGCGAAGAGACAGGCGTCGACTTGGGATCTCCTTTACCTCTGGGAAGAAGCTTTGGCCGCCACTTGGGATGTTTTGCTGTTCCCGTAGACTCGTATTCGAAGATCTTGCTGATCAGGAAGGTCGCGAGCCCCGGTATCCCCTGGGCATTGAGCCTGATACTCATATCCATGCTGTCCTCAAGGTAATGGATGTCACCGTGCCCGATCATGTTGAACCCCGTGCCTTCGATCAGCAGATTCCGGGTCGTGATAGTGCCGTCATTGACCATGAAATCGGCGGTCGCTTTTTTTGCCGATTGGTAGCCCAAGCCAGGAATCACATCGTTAAGCAGGAGAGAGAGTGGGCCAAGGATCGGCATGGCCAATACATTACCGTCGCGAATTAGGAGATTTCCATTGCCGGTCATGGCCCTGTCATTACCCCCGACCGCTCGGAAAGTATAATTTCCGGTTAATTTACCGCTCGACTCATTGTAATCAAAATAGAGCTTGGCGAGTGTCTTGAAATCAACGTTCTCCAGGTGCACCGAGGCTCCGTAACGGGCATCTCCCGGCATCACGGAAACATCAGCTTTCAGCGCAACCTCACCACCAAAGAGTTGCGATCTAGGCAGGTCGATCTGGAGCTTCTGCCCTTTCAGAAGAACCGTGCCAGATGTCGGTCCGAAGGGAAGATCCTTCCCTATCAGCGTATACCCCAATCCTTCGGATGCCATTAATTGAATGCGCAGGTCGTTTTTTTCGGGATCATGCAACCCGACCTTACCCGTGAGTTGGATATTGGGGGCTTTGACAAAACGGTAATTCTTAAGTGACTGGGCGATACGAGGATCGATCCATGTCATTAATTTCACGGGATCAAGCGTGGACTGCACCTTCGGAAAGAGTCCTTCCCAGTTCTTATAATCGTAGACGAACTCGCCGCGTCCCGAGCCCTCGCCCATTCTCACCAAAATATCCCGGAAAGTGACTGCGCCATTAGCTACGCGAAAATTTGAACTCAGCCCGTCGATCCAGGCCCCCCGCATAGCGGCTTTCCCGAGTTCTAGGCTTCCATTCCCCTGAAGCTGCAGGGGATCAAGGATAGGGGCGCCCCCCTCAAAGTTGATCTGCAGTGGCTCCTTGAAATCCATCGCCTCGAAGGCCTCTCTGGTTTTCCCTGCTGTCATCGGCACGAACCTTGAAGGGAAGAGAGATGCCTTGAGACGTAGGCGGTTGTCACCAGGAGCAAGCATAAGATCGGCGTCGATTGCTCCGGGTTCCCCGGATGCGCGGAAGTCCCGGACAAGAAACTTTCCATCCCGGAGCGCAACTCCGGCCGAGATCTTGTCGAACATCACTCCGCGAAAACCGAAATGCCCGGTATTGAATCGAGCTATACCGCCGAGGGAGGGTTTTCCCGAAAGCCAATCAGCCGAGAAATTCCCATCGAGGTGGAGCGGGTCCCGGCAGCTCCAGTCAATCGCCTTTTCATGGGGGAGAAGCAGGGCCGGCAGCACGCTCCCCCTCAATGCTCCCGCAAACTCCAAGGACGCGTTCTTTGCACGGAAATCTGCCTTTCCCGCAGCCTGAAAAATCCCAGCTCCATCATCAGTCAAAAGCCGATCAAAGGTCAACTTGCTGTCCTGATAATGAAGCTCAATCCCGATCCGCCGGAAAATTATCCCATGCCATTCTCCGGGCCCTGTCTGCAGCTCCGCCCGGTCCACCCTTAGGCTCTCGGAATCACCGAGATCACCCCCTGCCTGAATCGTGAGCACGGGCTTCCCTTCACTCCAATGAATAGACCGTAACTCACGTTGAATCGCATCGATGGTCTGGGCCGTTTTCCCAGGTCCTTCCGAAGAAACCGGTTTGGGTGAGAACTTTTGCGGGTTCAGGAAAGAACCGGAGACGTTGACCTCGATCCCGGCAATCTCAAAGGTAGCCGAACTCAATCGAAACTGCGAGGGGGGGCAGATAATCAGGCCACGGACATGATCGAGTCTTAAGCGGGGCTGTTCGGAAGGCCCCAGGGGAATATCAAGGGTGGCATCGCGGAGAAAAATCCGCTCAAGACGCGGGTTGCGCCGCAAAAGCGAATCCATGTTCATAGAGACTGCAATCCTGTTGGCGGAAACGATTAATCGTTGGGCTGGTGTTAGGTCGTGAATCTGTAATCGCTCCAGAATAAAGCCGCGTGTTGGGCTGAAAAGAACTCGTCCAATGCTGACGCTGTAAAACTTGCCTCCGAGCAGTCCTTCGGCCTTAGCCCGCACGGCATCTCCAAGGCCATACGTGGAGGTGATTACCAGAAGAATAGGAATTCCAAGAAGGAAGCCACAGAAGAGCAATCCGAAAAACGTGGCGGCTATGTACCGTAACAGATGGTCCAGCTTACCTCGGAAGGTGCGGCGATCCATGACTTCCCCCCTCCTTAACCGGGGAATGATCGTTGGCTCCGGATTGCTCATCACTCAACCTTCTGAATTGCAGAGCCTCTTGTAAAGCAGGGGAAAAGAGTGCCTACATCAATGAGTAGGGATCGACATCAATGGTCATGATGACCCCCTCGGGAAGCTTCAATTCACAAGCAACCTCACGGACAAGCCTTGCCAGCACGACGCCCGATTTCGCCTTCAGGGTCACATGGAACCGAAATTGCCCATGGGATCGCTCCAGGGGGGCGGGAGATGCCTCGGACACCTCGACCGAAGGAGGGGCCTTCTTGCGGAAAATCGTGGCGATATGGCCAGCAGAGCAGGTTGTTTTTTCGAGCGAGACACCGCGAATCTGAACCAGAACCATGCGCGTAAATGGCGGATGACAAAACGCCTCCCGGAAGGAGATCTCCTGCTCGAAAAAACCGGCGTAATCGTGATGCCTGGCATGCTGGATGGAGGGGCTGGCCGGCGAGAACGTCTGGACGATCACCTCCCCCTCGGTCTCGCCTCGACCGGCACGACCGGCAACCTGAGTCAGGAGCTGAAAGGTGCGTTCCCCGGCACGGAAATCGGGAGAGTGAAGGCCTATGTCGGCATTGATGATGCCAACAAGGGTGACGTTCGGGAAATCGAGCCCCTTGGCGATCATCTGTGTGCCCAACAGAATATCGATCTGACGCGCGCGAAATTTTCCAAGCACCTCGGCATAGGATCCTCGACGGGACATGGTGTCGGCATCCATCCGCGCGAGACGTGCCTTCGGAAAAAGTCGCCTGATTGTCTCCTCGACCCGTTGGGTGCCGATGCCGGCATGCTGAATGCCCGGATCCTTGCATTCGGGACAGCGCTCAGGAGGCTTTGCTCCATGGCCGCAGAGATGACAGGCAAGGCGGTTCTCTGCGCGATGCAGAGTTAGGGAGAGGCTGCAATTCGGGCAACGACAGACATGCCCGCACTGTTGGCAGAGCAGGGAAGTCGAGTAACCACGCCTGTTCAGGAAAAGGATGGTCTGCTCACCGGCCTCAAGCCGCTTGGTCATCGCCATTTGTAAAGGAGCAGAGAGCCCCCCCTCCGATTTTGCGCGTTTTCCTTGGAGGCGCAAATCCACCACTCTGATCAACGGCATGAGTTGGCCATCGGCGCGCCGAGGCAGTTCCAGAAGGTTATACTTACCGCGTTGGACATTCTGAAAGCTCTCCACTGATGGAGTGGCGCTTCCCAGAATCACGAGAGCCCCTTCAAGCCGACCCCTCATGACTGCAACATCCCGGGCATGGTACCGTGGAGTTTCCTCCTGCTTGTAGGTGTTTTCATGCTCCTCATCCACGATGATGATCCCCAGATTCTGCAGTGGCGCGAAGACAGCGCTGCGGGCTCCGATGGCGATCCGGGCGTCGCCTCGCTGAAGACGCATCCACTCCTCGCGTCGCTCGGCATCGGTCAGGTGGCTGTGCAGAACGGCCACTCCGGCGCCCTTTTTACCTGCGTGATCAAAGCGGGATCGAAAACGCTCCACTGTCTGAGGCGTCAGGGCGATCTCGGGAACAAGCACTAAGCCGCTCTTGCCTGACTCAAGGGTGCGAGCCAGAGCCCGGAGATAAACTTCAGTTTTCCCGCTGCCTGTGACTCCATGCAACAGGTAGGGAGAAGGAGCCGTTGCGCTTGTTTCGAAACCATCCAGTGCATTCTCCAGAACATCGACGACTACCTCCTGATCCGCATTGAGCTTCGGAATTTTCCCCGGAAGGAATTCCTCCGCTTCGAATTGCCCTCCCTCCCTGCGTTCAAGCACAACGCGAAGCAATCCAATACCAATAAGCGCCTTGAGTGAGGACTCGGAAGCTGCGCATCGACTCAATAATTCCTGCGAGGAAATTGCTTTAGGAAACATCTCAAAATGCTTGAGGATCGCACCTTGCTTGGGAGCGCTTTTCTCAATTCGTTGCAACTCTTCGGCCTCGATCCTTCTGGCTAGCGATACCATCCGGACTTTCCTGCCAGCGATGGTTTCGCCCCTCATCATCGGAGGCAACATGGAGCGCATGACCGAAGCAATCGGCGCACAGTAATAATCGGCCATCCAATGAGCAAGACGCATCATAACGGGCGGCAGGCTTGTTTCTTCGCCAACCAGAGCTTCAAGAGGCCTGATTCCCGGAACAACGGACTGTTCCAACAGTTCGAGCACAGTACCCACCGCGCGTCGGTTACGCAGCATCACGATCACGCGCGAACCAACCGTGACCTGATCTAGCAACGTCGCAGGAACCGAGTAATCCAGTTTCCTACCCTCGGATCGGTCGATCAGAATGCGGGCGAAGGAAGGCATGGAAGAGAAGGATGAAACCTGAAACCTGAAACCTGAAGGACTTTTATCAGCCTCGCCTCCTTACGTGCAGGTTGCAGTTATTCAATTCCATCTCTCCCAACAGTCCAGCACTTCAAGATTCAAGCCCTTTGCGACTGATCCTATTTCAGGTCTCAGGTCTCAAGTTTCATCCTTCATAGGCACTGCGGATGCAGTGCCTATTCGGTAATGATATCCTTGTAGGTCTTACCCGAGGGGATCATCGGGAGCACGTGCTCCGTGTAGGGTGTCATGACATCCAGGACATAAGTCTCCTTGGAGTCCAGCATCCGCTGAAGGGCAGCGCGAAGGTCTTTCTTATGCAGGACACGCTCGGCCGGCACCCCGAATCCCTTGCAGATTCCGAGGTAGTCGGGATAAATGCGCTTCAGATCTTTAGGGTCACCCAGGAAAGTGTGGCCGCGGTTGCTCTCGTAGAAGCGATCCTCCCACTGCACCACCATGCCAAGATGCTGGTTATTCAGAATGATTACCTTGGAGGCGATATCGTCGATATGCGCCGTGGCGAGTTCTTGGACGTTCATCAGGAAGGAACCATCTCCATCGATATCGATCACTTGCTTGTCAGGACGGCCCAGTTTGGCCCCCAGCGCGGCAGGGTAGCCGAAACCCATGGAGCCAAGTCCGGCAGAGGTCACAAGCGTCCGGGGTTCGGTGAAGTTATAGTACTGGGCCGCCCACATCTGGTGCTGGCCGACTCCAGTGGTGATAATTGCATCCCCCTTGGTGAGTTCCATCAGGAGTTCGATCACATGCTGAGGCTGGATCGCATCAGGCGTGTCCTTGTAGCGGAGAGGATGATCCTTCTTCCACTTTTCAATCTGCTTGTACCAGGCAGGGAAACGGGTGTGGCCTTTCTTCACCGGCTTGCTGCCTGCACGGTCGAGTTCCTTGTTAAGGCGCGATAGAGCATCCTTCACGTCACCCAGGATCGGGAGTTTTACAGCGCGGTTCTTGTTGATCTCCGAGTTGTCGATGTCGATGTGGACGATCGTGCCGTGCTCACAGAATTTCTCTACCTTGCCGGTCACGCGGTCATCGAAGCGAACGCCTATGGCCAGCAGGAGATCGGCTTCGTTGACTGCAT
>JBAXXS010000010.1:0-34081 GCA_037127835.1 Verrucomicrobiota bacterium
CGCTTTTCCTCCAAGGAAGCGATCTCACAGGCGAGTTGCTTTCGAAGTTCGGCTACTCTCGCATCATCCGCAAAGGCCTTAGCGATCTCTCCGTCGATGAAGATTCTCTGCGCGGCGATACGCGCCTCAAACTCTGAGTCGATTTCCGCCAGCATTCTTTTCTGATCAGCGGTCAGTTCGAGGGATGGAGCAGTCTTTTCCAGGCGACTCATGGCCAGTTCGTAAGCTGATTTCATAAATCAACTCTATCATTCCTGATTCGGAAGAAGAACGTAATTTGTTGATTGCACACCGGAAGCGTCACGGGAAGAGTTTCCTGATGATCCGCTTACTGAGCATTGACTTTGACGGCACACTTGCCGATACGCTTTACCCCGAACACTGTAGTGCCTCTCTGGACCGTGAGCTTTCCGCAGCGGTGAGTGGAGGAGTTCTCTGGGCTGTGAACACCGGGCGCTCTCTGGAGAGTGCTCTAGACGGACTGAGGGGACTCGGTGCCTCCGTTACTCCGGATTACATACTCACAAATGAACGCCACATCCATAGGCCTGACGGAAAGGGTGGCTGGCTCGACTATGGGGACTGGAACGAAATCTGCAGAGAGCACCACGACCTGCTTTTCAAGGAGAGCGGATCGTTTTTTGATCGCATATCTGCTCTGGTGGCTTCCCATGAAGGCATGGTTTTTCAACAACTGTACAAAGGGATTCCCGAGGGGCTCGTCGCTGCCAGTGAGGAACAGCTCGATCAAGTCATCAGTGAGCTAGAGGCACTGCCGGGTAAGCCGGGGGATTTTCACTACCAGCGTAGTAATATTTACCTGCGTTTCTGCCACCGTCGTTACGACAAGGGGAGCGCGCTTGCCGAGTTAAGCCGACTGATCGAGATGCCCTCATCGGAGATTCTGGCAATTGGGGACCATCAGAACGACCTGCCGATGCTCTTTGGTGAAGTTGCTGCGATGGTCGCCTGCCCCTCCAACTCTCATCCGAGCGTCAAGGATGCTGTTTCGAAGGCGGGAGGCCACGTTTCCAAACTCCCCGCAGGTGAGGGGACAGCCGAGGCAATTCATCTTTACAGAACCGGAAAAAAGTTGCCTGCTGAAAAAAGAAACCGGGAAGCGGTCTTAAAAGACCAACTTCCCGGTTAAGATACTAAGCTTAGGAAAAAATCAGGCTTTCTTCTCCTGAATCCTGTAATGAGCTTTTCCTACTTTCTTGATTTCAGGAAGTTTCGATCCGGTACTGCTGAACCAAACATGTACGTTGGCATTCTTAACGCCGATCTTCTTGGAAAGATCAGTGACTTTCATGCCTGCGTCACCGGCGGCCTTGAGGGCAGCCAGAATCTTCTTTTTGATGGATCCGCGAGGCGCACGTTTGGCAGCTTTCACGATTTTCTTCCCTGCTGCCTTGGGGCCTTTCTTCGCAGGGCGTCCACGGCGTTTGCCTGTGGCACGAACCGGCTTTCCCGATATCAACGAGGCAAGTTGTCCCTCGATAGTTTCGATTTGTTTGATGAGCGATTCCTTTCGCTCCGTGAGTTTAATCAGATTGCGCAAGGCAACTGAACTAATGTTTGTGATATTCATAACAAAACTTGTTATTTGATAAGTCTTTGATGATGGCAAGTATTAAAATACCAAATATTCCGGAGTTCCTAATGGATGCTACGTTTCCAGGGATGCGGCCTAAGGGGAACGAGGCGATCCTGTTTCTTGCACATCTTGATGTCTTTGCAGAAATCCCAGTCAGTGAAGAGGAACACAGGCGCGCAGAATCGACGTCATCAACTACAGCGAGGCAAGCGTTTCTTGCCGGTCGACGTCTTGTTAGGAATGTTCTCTCCTACTGGCTTTCCGTTGATCCTTTAAAGTTGGCGATCCACCTATCATCCGAGGGAAGACCTTATCTGTTTGGGGATTCTGTTCCTTTCTTTAGCATCACACACAGCGGCGATCTGGTGATGGTTGCATTCTCCAAAGAAAAAATTGGTGCTGACATGGAACTCGAGAGACAACTTGATAGCGTTGCCCTTGCTTCCCGATTTTTTTCAAATCAGGAAGCTCTCTTGATAAGCAATGGGAAGAATAACGAGACTTTTTTCAGGCTTTGGACATGCCGTGAAGCGGCGATCAAGGCTGATGGGCGTGGCATGGGAAAGCTTCTGGCCACGACAAAGACTAATACCGATGACCAAGACGGAGGTTTTTTGAATATTGAGATAGGAAGCGATAACTGGTCGGCCATCCATTGGATGATGGGGATATTGGAGCCACGGTACCATATGGCGTTGGCCACCAAGATCAGGCCTTCTCTTATTCGCTGGTGTGATCTCCGGTAACTGCTATTTTTATCAGCTTCATGTCATTTCAGGATCTTGGACTTTTAGAAGCCGTTGTCCACGGCGCTCAGCGGATGGGGTATGTGGAACCTTCACCGATTCAGGAACAAGCGATTCCCATCGCGATGAAAGGAGGCGATCTTATTGCCTCCGCGCAGACTGGGACCGGAAAGACAGCGGCCTTCGGGTTGCCCATTCTAAGCAAGCTCAAGAATTCTAATGGCAAGACGCGTTGCCTGATCCTCGAACCGACTCGTGAACTTGCCCTTCAGGTCGAGGAAGCGTTCAAGGAATTCTCTGCCTTCACTGATCTCAAAACAGTCGTTATCTTCGGCGGGGTTGGTTACGGGGCGCAGCGCGAGGCATTGGCGCGCGGGGTTGACGTGATTGTTGCAACTCCTGGTCGTCTGCTTGACTTCATGCAGCAGGGGGAGATCAATTTCGCCGACCTCGAGATTCTTGTTCTCGACGAGGTCGATCGGATGCTCGACATGGGATTCCTTCCTGATGTCCGCAGGATTGTCGAGAAGTGTCCCAAGGAGCGCCAGACCCTCTTTTTCTCAGCCACGATCCCCGAGGAGATCGAACGTCTCTCCTCCTGGTGCCTCCGTAATCCGGAAAAGATTTCCATCGGCGTGCGCCGCTCGGCAGCGGAAACCGTGAAGCATGCCTTTTATCCAGTGGCTGCAGATCAGAAATTCGACCTCTTGAAGGCGATGCTGGATCGTACGGAATACCACAGTGTCATCGTTTTCTGTCGCACAAAGGATGGCGCTGACCGCATCGCTCGTCAGCTTGAGAATGAAAAACATAAAGTTGCCGTGATGCATTCTAATCGTTCTCAGCAGGAGCGTGTCGATGCTCTCGAGGGATTCAAGACCGGACGTTACGAGGTGATGATTGCCACCGACATCGCTGCCCGTGGTATCGACATCGCCGGAGTCAGTCACGTCATTAATTATGATGTTCCCCAGCATCCCGAGGATTATGTCCATCGCATCGGACGGACTGGCCGGGCCCAGAGTGAGGGGGATGCCTTCACGATCATGACAGCCGAAGAACTTCCCCATGTGAAGGCAATCGAAACTTTCATTGCACAAAAAGTTCCCCGTGAAAAACTGGAAAACTTCCCTTATCTCTTCACTATGCTTTTTCAGGAGGATGAGGCAGCAAGAGTTCTCAAGAACATCCGTGGGGCTCGCACGCTGAAGGGCTATAGCTACGGGGCGAAGCGTCGGCGCTAGACCGTTTTTTTACCTGAGTGCAGGGCTGATCTACTCTCTCAAAAAGAGGCTTGTGACTGAAACTTCCGGAGCAACGGTTGATGCTCTTTTAGCGATTCCGATGGTAGGTGATCGATGAAGAGGATTCCGTGAAGGTGATCCACTTCATGCTGGACGGCACGCGAAAGAAGCCCTTCGGCCTCGAAATCCAAAATCGACCCGTCAAGATCCTGACAGATCACGCGAACCCGGGTAGGCCTCTCAATCTCGTCATGGAGTCCTGGCATGCTCAGGCATCCCTCGACTTCCCAGGATCGCTCTTCACCGACCGGATGAATCTCCGGGTTTATCATCACGAGTGGCATCAGCGACTCGAGTTCCAGCTCCCGCCCATCGATCCAGGCTCGACTGGGACGATCCTCGAAGGCTGGCATCACATCGATCACTGCAAGTTGAAGGGCCCGTCCTACCTGTTGGGCGGCCAGACCGCAGCCATCCTCCTCGTACATCGTGAGGATCATTTCACTAGCAAGCGTCAGGATGGAGTCATCAATTTTCTCGATCTTCTTTCCCTTACTGCGCAGAGCAGGATGACCGTATTTCACCACGTCGAGTGGCTTGATCGGGATTGATGTGACGTTACGCGTGCGAGCCATGCCGATGGGTGGGGATTCTGGTTACTTATTCAGAGGTTTTGCAATAGCAGGTATATTTTTGATTCCCGCTATTTGTAGGGCATCAAGTACCGTCACCACAGTACCAAAGGGGGCCTCTTTATCAGCCTGCATCGTGATTGAGCAACCGGGATTTGCTCGCTGTGCCTCATGGATCGCAACAGGAAGACCGGCAGCCGTGATGGGCTTGTTATCGAAAGAGATCTGGTCCGGCCCCTTGATCTGAAGGAGGATTGCCTTTTTCGGCTGGCTAGTCGCTGCCGATGCGGCCTTGGACTCAGGGAGGTTGATCTGCAACTGTGGAAGGCGCTCCTTGAAGGTCGTGGTGACAATGAAGAAGATCAGAAGAATCGCAAGAATGTCGATCAGAGAGACAACTGTGATCGAGGGCATCTTTCGCCGCTTGGTATAAAACCTCATAAGGAGTGAATAAAATTAAATCAGGAATTGCTTGCCTGCTCAATGATTCGCATCAGGAAGCAAAGAAGAGGGGATGGAGTGAATCAGTATATCCAGCAGGAGGACATAACTCGGAATATTGGTGCTTTATTCCTTGGGCTAATGGGGGAGGGGAGAGGGGGATTAGGCTCGTCTCTTTCGTGCCTCCCTGAGTTGCTGAGTTCCTGAGTCCCATATCAAACCACTCTCAGTTCCCAAAAAATGGTGGCGGGGGTAGGATTTGAACCTACGACCTTCAGGTTATGAGCCTGACGAGCTACCGGGCTGCTCCACCCCGCGTCCAGACTTATAAAATATCATTCTCTGACCAGCAGTCAAGGGGCATTCCCGTGCGATGACTTCTCCCGAGTAACTTTACCGGAGGCCAACGGCTTTTCTAAGGCGTTCCATGACGGGATCCGCGATTTCCGAAGCCCGTTCTCCTCCTTGCTTCAGGATGCGGTCGACTTCTGCCGGGTCTGATGCGAACTGGTCGCGACGTTCCCTCATCGGTGCGAAGTACTCGCGGACCGACGAAAGAAGGCGTTTTTTTAAATCGCCGTATCCTTTTCCCCCAGTTAGGAAGTCTGCCTCCATCTTGGCATATTCGGAGTGGGAGGCGACATGCTTGTAGATCCCCAAAATAGCGGATCCCTCGATTGGCTTCGGAGACTCCACAGGAGTTGAATCGGTTTGAATCCCCATGATCTTTTTCTTAAGAGCACTTTCCTCAAGGAAGAGCTCCACTGTGTTGCCGTAGCTCTTGCTCATCTTGGCCCCGTCTGTTCCGGGAATAGCTGCCGATTCATCACGAATCATTGCTTCGGGTAGCTTGAAGATCTCGCCATAGAGTTCATTGATCTTCACCGCGATGTCGCGGGTGACTTCA
This sequence comes from Verrucomicrobiota bacterium, assembly GCA_037127835.1. Lineage (GTDB taxonomy): Bacteria > Verrucomicrobiota > Verrucomicrobiia > Chthoniobacterales > UBA6821 > UBA6821. The sequence continues at coordinate 5,568 of JBAXXS010000010.1, forward strand.
AGATGCTGTTTTTGGTCCTTGCCGACCGGAACCACGTCGCTGTCATAGGCCAGAATATCGGCTGCCATCAAGACGGGGTATGAGAAGAGTCCGAGTGAAGCATGAAGGCCTTTGGCGAGCTTGTCCTTGTAGGAGTGGCAACGCTCGAGAAGTCCCATCGGGGTGACCGTGGAAAGGATCCAGGCAAGTTCCGGAATGCAGCTGATATCGCTCTGGTTAAAGAGACATGCCTTTGCGGGATCAAGGCCGCAGGCGAGGAAGTCGATCGCCACCTCCCGTGAGTTTCGGCGTAATGCCTCGGGATCCCTGACCGTCGTGAGCGCATGAAGATCGGCAATGAAATAGAAGGCCTCTCCTTTCGCCTGAAGCTCGATAGCCGCTTTCATCATCCCGAAGTAATTGCCGAGATGGGGAAGTCCGGTGGGCTGTATTCCAGAGAGGATGCGCATGGGGAAAAGTAAAAAGTTAGAAAGTGAAAAAGTTGAAGTGTAAGAATGATGACACCTTTTAACCTTTCAACGCTTTAACTTTTTTAACCTTCCGAGCCATCAATAAACCAGTTTGCGGTGGATCCAGATACTCTGAAGCAGGCCCATGCAGGCGATCGTGATGAGCAGGAACGAGCCACCGTAGCTGATCATCGGCAGAGGGAGTCCGGTGATCGGTGTTACGGCTACAGTCATGCCGACGTTCATGAAAATGTGTGTGAAGAGAAGCATCACGATTCCGACCGAGAGGAGTCTTCCCAATAAATCTTGGGCTTGGAATGCCACATAGAGACCACTCTGCAGCAGAATCCCGAAAGTCGAGATCAGGAGGATGGCCCCCATAAATCCATGCTGTTCCCCGAAAACCGAGTAGATGAAGTCGGTGTGAACGATCGTGCTAGGGAGATAACCTAGCTCATTGAGAGTATTGTGAGCCTTGAATCCCTTACCCCAGAATCCAGCACTGCCGATGGCATTGAGCGATTGGTTGATGGTCCAGCCAGCACCTTGGGGATCAAGTGAGGGATCGAGAAAGATCAGGATCCGGTCTTTCTGATACGGCTTGAGTCCGAAGTTCACGACAAGAGGTATCAAGGCTACTCCCATGAGAAGGAGCGTGACCAGATAGCGAACTTGGACACCGGCAACAAACAGCATGGCAAAAAGCACGGGTAACCAGACAAGAGTGCCACCCAGATAGGGTTGGACCAGAATGAGCACGCAGGGAACGAGTGTGATCATCAGACAAATAAGAATACGGAGCGCCGGATGCATGCCCTCGCTTTCGCTCAGAAATAGGGCAAAGAGAAGCACTCCGCTGAAAATCGCCATTTGAGAGGGCTGGAAGTTTCCGAAGCCAAGATTCAGCCAACTCCTGGCTCCAAAAACCTTCACCCCGATGAAAAAGACAAGGACAAGAAGGATGACGCTCAGGATGTAGAGGGGTATGGCACCCAGTCTGACCCATTGGTAATCATTGAAGGCGATGATAAAAAAGACGGGGATGCAGATCAGCATCCATTTGATCTGGCTGATCCAGAAGGGTGTATCCCTCATCCATGTGGCGCTGTAGATCGCATAGATGCCAAATGAGCACAGGGCCAGCATCACGATCAGAAGCGGCTTATTGAGGGCGCGAAACTTACGCGCGAGCATGAGGGTGTTCATGGAGTTATTCTTAGATTCGTGGGACTGCCGCGAGTAGTTCACGGGTGTAGGGATCCTTAGGATCTTCCAACACTTCTCTTGAGGGTCCCGATTCGACGATCCTTCCACGGTGCAGAACGAGCACCGAGTCGCTTATGTGTTCCACGACCGCAAGATCGTGCGCGATAAAGAGCATGGCTAGTCCCAGTTCCTCCTGAATGTCCTGCAGGAGATTCACGATCTGGGCCTGGACGCTGACATCCAGCGCGCTGACGGGTTCGTCGCATATTAGGAACTCCGGTTCGACTGCCAGCGCACGAGCGATCCCGATCCTCTGACGCTGACCACCACTGAACTCATGAGGGTATCGCGCTCCCATCTCGGGTGTCAGACCCACACGACGTAGCAGAGAGGCAACCCGATCGGCTCGCTCTCCTGCATTCAGTTCCCTAAAATGAATTTCCAGAGCTTCGCTGATGATCCGAGCAACGGTCATACGGGGATTCAGGGATCCGAAAGGATCCTGAAAAATATACTGAATCCTGCGACGCAGTGGGCGGAATTCCGCTTCGGTCATGGGCAGAATATCCGTTCCCTTCCAGAAAGCCTCTCCCGATGTTGCGGCGACGAGTTTCACCAAGGCTCTGCCGATCGTAGTTTTGCCACTTCCACTCTCTCCAAGAAGCCCCACGGTCTTACCCGGTGGCACGGAAAAGCTCACGCCATCCACCGCCTTGAAGACACTGGTTTGGCGTTGAAGGATTCCGGATCGGATCGGGAAATGAACCTTGAGATCGCGCACCTCCAATAATGGAGTGAGGCTTTCGCCCTGAAGTTTTTGTTGAGAAGTCACGAGCGGCAACCTCTCTCCAAAAAAATTAAAAATTCTTCCGTGTTCTCGAAATTCAGCAGTTTCTGCATGGTTTCGGGAGCGCTACAGACCCGTGAAATGGCCCCTAGGATCCTGAGATATTCATTATTCAAGGCCTCGGGAATGGCCGCGACGAAGATCAGGTGAACTCTTTCCTCACGTCCCGGCATGAGGATCCCGGGAGTGCTCCGGCCCGCAGCCAGTACCAGATCGGAGACGCTTTCAGTCCTGCAGTGGTGGAGAAACATGGTGCCAGGAACTTCGCGAAAGGTTTCGTTGAGAGAATGGGCGAGGAGGGCTAATCTCAGCGCCTCCCAATCCCGGACACGCGCATCACTTCTGAGTGGGGAGAGGATTTCCTCCAACGCATCGTGTTGATCGGAAGCCTTCAACTGAAGTCTGACGTCCTTGCTTAGCAGGGAATTACTAATGGTATTCATGAGTGGGGATCAGGCTCCGCTAAATATTGCTACCGCTCCATTTCAGTTTTTGACGGAGTATTTCGGGGAAGTTGCTGTCGGGCATCATGGCAAGCGGAAGTGTCAGCGGCGAGAGTTGCAGGACTACCTGTTCTGAGGGTTTCAGGGCATTGGGGGGTCGTCCGTCAATCGTTACAAAGACTTCCTGATTGCCTGAGGAGCGGATGACCACCCTGCTTTTATCCGAGATGACTAAGGAGCGGTTGCTCAGGACATGGGGGCAGATCGGCGTGATGACAAGCGCCCCGCTATCAGGCATCAGGACGGGACCTCCCGCCGCCAGTGAGTAGGCGGTTGATCCCGTTGGCGTCGCAACGATGAGTCCGTCGGCATGATACTCGGTGAGGGGCGCCCCATCAACTGAGGCCTGCAGCTTCACGAGCTGAGAACGCTCTCCTCGACTGATGGTGACGTCGTTTAACGCGCGCTCCAGAGGAACGCTGCCGCTGGGCCCCTCGATGGTGACATCGAGAAGGCTTCTCGGGCTGAGTTTATAGTTCCCTGACAGGACGCAGTCGATGGCCTTGAGGTATTCGGCAGAACCGAGGCAGGTTAGGAAGCCTAGGGATCCAATGTTGATTCCAAAGATCGGACGAATATGTCCCCCGGAGCGGTGAAGTGCGCGAAGGATGCTTCCATCACCTCCCATGATAAGGAGAAGGTCGCATCGTTCAGAAAGAAGGGCCTCATCCAAATCGGATATCTTTCCGATCAAGCCAGCTGTGGCCTTTTCCAAGAGATAAGGAGCGTTTCGCCGGTCGAGTTCGGCCGTGACGGACTGTACAAGGCTGGCAGAGCCATCCTTACCAACATGAGCGATCAGTCCAACAATCATGGGTTTGGTGAGGGGTTAAGTGATGGAGTCAGCTCGTGGGTTTCGACGGGAACCGGTGCTGTGGAATCTCCCCGGCGGAGCAAGGCCAAAAACTCAATATTCCCGGAGGTGCCGGGCAGAGGTGATTCAATGACATGGTCGAAGCGGTGGCCTGCCGTGATCACCCAGGTTCTAATCGATTCCACGGCTCTCAGACGTGCTGTCGTGTCGCGCACGATGCCCCCCTTGCCGATATCAGCACGTGCGAGCTCGAACTGTGGTTTGATAAGGACGATCATGAGACCCTCTGGATTTAGCAACTGAAACGCCGCGGGAAGGATCTTCGTCAATGAAATAAAGCTGAGATCTCCCACGATCAAGTCGAAGCATCTGTGGAAATCCGTCGCTGTTAGGTAGCGTGCATTGATCCCCTCGCGGACCTCGACCCGTGGATCTTGTCTCAACGACCAGGCAAGCTGCCCTCTGCCGACATCGACTGCTGTGACATGGGCCGCCCAATGCTGGAGAAGGCAGTCCGTGAATCCTCCTGTCGATGAACCAAGGTCAAGGCAGGATAATCCCATCGGATCGATCCCGAATCCCTTGAGAGCTCCCTCAAGCTTGTGCCCTCCGCGCCCGACATAGCGATCGCGCCCTGTGATGAGGATCTCGCTTTCGGGACTCACTTTGGTTCCCGGTTTGTCGGCGATCTGTCCTCCAACAGTAATCTGACCTGCCAAGATGGCCCGTTGAGCTTTCTCTCTGGAAACAAAATGTCCTGCATCCATCAGACGCTGATCAAGACGGACGCGCGTAGGGGAAGCGCTTTTCATGCTTTGGTGTATGGGGACTTCACACCAAGCAGGTCGGTCGGCGATTTTATGAGGTGTTCGGGATTCAGGGCCGCCAGCGCGCTCTCCGAATTGTATCCCCAGGTCACCGCAGCCATGCGAAGACCGCTTTCTTGGGCGGCCTCTATGTCTCGGGTCTCGTCACCGACATAGAGGATTTCTCCCGGGGCCACCCCTTCGACGCGGGTGAGTCTCTTCATCTCCCGTGCCTTGCCGAATAACTTGGAGGAAGTCCGCACGAAATAAAAGTAGGGTAGGTCGTGGCGTTTCAGGAACGCGTTGACGTTTGCCTCCGAATTCGAGGTCAGTATACCGATTCGATGACCCCGGTCATGCAGCTTCGCAAGCACTTCCGGCATCCCCTCGATCGGATTCACTAGGTCCATTCTTTCGTGAAGGAGTTCCAGACCTCTGCGGGCGATCGAGGGCACTCTCCACGTGCTGATGCCCAGGTGACGGATGAATTCCCGAGTCCCCATGTTCCTGGCATTTTCAAGATGCTCTTCTGGAAGATGCCGAAACCCGAACTCCTTGGACATGTCGTTGAGAATGCCATGCGCAATCTTTCTGGTGTCGGCAATAGTGCCGTCGAAATCGAAAAGAAGCACCTTCACATCGGGGCTTTCAACGATCGCGGGTGTAGTTTTGCCGACCGATTGGGATTCTCCCTGATGGGTGTTGGGGGAGTCGGTCATCAGTAGCTAGGATGGTATTTCGAAGCCGGTCTTTTAGGAAATCAGGGAGGCAAGTTCTGCGGGCATTTCCATCTCTCCCTTGAATTTGTGTTCTTCGGGCTCCAGGCCGAAATGGGAGCTTACCAGTTCGCTGATGCTGTTCATCTCATCGTCATTCAGGGGAGGGCAATCCGACGTGGCTGCAAATTCAGAGATCTGTTCGGCGTTGTAGATATTCGGCAGCACGGAGAGTGTGCGAGGATCCTTCAGTAGCCATTGCATAGCTGTCTGCCCCATCGTCCGGTCGTTGCGTTCCAGAAAACGGAGTTGCTCAATCTTTTTGACACCGTTGATGAGCCAGCTCTTCGGACGGTGGTTGCGGTGATCATTGGGAGGAAAGACTGTATCGGCTGTGTATTTACCCTCCAGCATGCCGGAGGAGTGGGGGACACGGATCAGGAACTTGGTCGGGGCGTTTGTTGCCTCGGCGATCTTGTGGAGATCCGATCCGGGGTGTTGTTCCAAAAGGTTGTAGATATGCTGAACGACATCGGGTTTGCGGCGGGCGATAGTGGCGGCGCCCTCACCGATCCAACCGATTGCAGGGCCCAGCGCGATGCCGCCATAACGGAACTTCCCTTCGGAGCGGAGGTCTTCCATCACTTTCCAGAGGGCATCGTCATTGACCTGGGCCTCGCGGATATTGTGGAGTTGGAGGATGTCGATGTAGTCGGTTCCCAACCGCTTCAGGGCCGAATCCACCGCCCCTCTGATCGCTGCGGGGCTGAAGTCCTGGGGAATTTCCTTCTGGCCGCGCCGTCCGTCGCCATGATTCACGAAATCGTAGCCAACCTTGGTGGCGATCACGATCCGGGAGCGTTCCCCGGCAGGGAAGGCCTTGGCAATGAGTTCCTCGCTTCGTCCGTTACCATAGGTGTCAGCGGCGTCGAACAAGTTGATACCCAGATCAGCAGCCTGTCGCATGAGGACCACTGCTTCATCGTCGGTATAGTTCCCCCACCATCCCGTGGAGACGGTCCAGAGACCGAAGCCGATTTCACTGATTTTAAGATCTGAGTCCCTGTTGAGTGTGCGATACTTCATCGTGATTTTACTGTAACATCCCCAAGACTGATAAACCAAGCTTCGTGACTTGAAACGGCGTTTGCTTCTAGACAGAAATGGAGCGCTACTATTTTTGGATTGCCACAGCAGGCCATCGAGACGAAACCCACAACCTTACCCAGGAACCTTTTCACCCACTATGATCACTCCCGAAGAATTCCATTCCAGCATCGACACCTCTGTTTCAGGTCTGAAGAGCCTGATCGAAAGCCAGCTTAAGTTCAGTTTGGCCCGCGATCCCCAGACGGCGACTAAACGAGACTGGTGGCTAGCCACCTCGAAGGCCGTCGAGTGCGTCGTCATCGAACGACTGATGGCGACCCAGACGAAACACCGAGCCGAAAATACCAGGCGGCTTTACTACCTCTCACTAGAGTTCCTCATGGGGCGTCTTTACATCAACAGCTTTTACAGCGCTGGCATTTATCAGAACATGGGGACCGCCATCAAGGAGCTGGGGCTCGATATCGATGAGCTCCGCGGGGAGGAGTACGACATGGGTCTCGGCAACGGTGGGTTGGGCCGTCTAGCCGCGTGTTTCCTGGATTCGCTAGCCACCCTTGACCTACCTGCTATCGGCTACGGCATCAACTACCAGTATGGGCTTTTTAAACAGGAGTTCCGTAATGGTTATCAGGTGGAGCTTCCAGACGACTGGATGAAGTACGGCACACCCTGGGAGATTGTCCGTCCTGAGCACACTACCGAGGTGGAGCTCTATGGTCAGGTCGAGAATGTCTTCGATGATCTGGGCAACTATGTTCCGAAATGGACCGGCACCAAGAAGCTGATGGGCATCCCCTACGATATCCCGATTCCGGGCTACGGAACGAACACGGTCAATTTCCTTCGCCTCTGGTCATCGAAGGCGCACGAGGACTTCGACTTTGAGGCCTTTAATCGCGGAGGTTACGACGAGGCGGTGAGAGACAAAAACTACAGCGAAACGGTCTCCAAGGTCCTTTATCCCAACGATAAGACGGAAAGCGGCAAGGAACTGCGCCTCATTCAGCAGTACTTCTTCGTTGCCTGCTCGCTGAAGGATATCATCCGCAGATTCCGCAGGAGCAACACGGATTGGAATGATTTTCCGGAGAAGGTGGCCATCCAGCTCAATGACACCCATCCGGCCATCGCCGTGGTGGAACTCCAGCGCCTCCTCCACGACGTTTATGGCATCCCTTGGAAAAAGGCCTGGGATATCGTCACCCGCACCTTTGCCTATACGAATCACACGCTTCTCCCCGAGGCCCTTGAGAAATGGAGTGTAGGCCTGTTCGAGAAGGTCCTGCCGAGGCACCTGCAGATCATTTTTGAGATCAATAAGATTTTCCTTCTGGAGGTCGAGGCCAAATGGCCAGGCGATCTCGACATGGTCCGTAAGCTTTCGCTGATCGAGGAGGGACACCCCCAGATGGTTCGCATGGCTAATCTCTCCGTTGTCGGAAGCCATTCTGTGAACGGGGTAGCCGCCCTGCATACCCAGTTGCTGAAGCGTGATCTCTTTCCCGAATTCGACACGCTCTACCCCGGCAAGTTCAATAACAAGACCAACGGCATCACCCCGCGCCGTTGGCTGCTAGCCTGCAATCCACGTTTGAGTTCCCTGATCACTTCGAAGATCGGTCGCGGCTGGGAACGCGATCTCACCCAGATCCGCGGCATCGAGTCTTATGCGAAGGGTCCTGAGTTCCAGAAGCAATTCATGGAGGTGAAGCATGCCAACAAGGTCGACCTTGCCCGCATCATCATGCGTGATTGCGGTATCGAGGTTGATCCTTCGGCCCTCTTTGATGTTCAGATCAAGAGGCTTCATGAGTACAAGCGCCAGCACCTGAATCTGCTGCACATCTTAGCCCTCTACCGGCGCCTGTTACAGAATCCCACACTCGACATCGCACCCCGTGTCTTCATCTTCGCGGCTAAGGCGGCGCCCGGTTATGACCTTGCCAAGAACATCATCAAGGCTATCAATTCCGTAGGTGCCAAGATCAATGCTGACCCCCGGATCAACAACAAGTTAAAGGTCGTCTTTTTGCCCAATTACCGCGTTTCGCTTGCACAGCGCATCGTGCCTGCCGCCGATCTTTCGGAGCAGATCTCAACTGCCGGCAAAGAGGCTTCCGGAACAGGAAATATGAAACTGGCGCTGAACGGAGCGCTCACAATAGGCACGCTGGACGGTGCTAACGTCGAGATTCAGGAAGAGGTTGGAAAGGAGAATATCTTTATCTGCGGAATGACCGTGGAGGAGGTGGAGGCCCTCTGGAAAAAGGGTTACAACCCGCAGGATTTTCTGACGGCTGATGAGGAACTCAAGGCTGTGGTGGATTGGGTCGGATCGAACTACTTCACCCCTGACGAGCCGCCCGGTGTCTTCACCATGCTCCATGACAATCTCGTCTACAGCGATCCCTTCCTTTGCCTGCCGGACTTCCGCTCTTACAGCGATGCCCAAGAGAGAGTGGATGCTGCTTTCCGGGACAAGTCCCGTTGGGCCGAAATGGCGATTCTCAACACGGCTCGCATGGGCAAGTTCTCCAGTGATCGCACGATTTCGGAATATGCCCACGAGATCTGGCATCTCGAACCTGTGAAAGTGTAGGGATTCTTTAAGACGACGCCTGCCCCAACTCCTTATGGTGATCATTGTCGGTGCTGGCCTCGCAGGTCTGGCTTGTGCAATCCGCCTGGAGGAAGCCGGAGTGGAATGGTTGTTGTTGGACTCGGAGGATCATCCTGGGGGCCGGGTTGCCACCGAGATCACTTCGGAGGGCTATCGTCTCGATAGGGGCTTCCAGGTGCTGCTGGATTCCTATCCTACGGCGCGCCGTCTGCTGGACTTTGAGGCCCTGCAACCTTGTTACTTTCAGAGCGGTGCACTGATGGTAAACGAAGAAGGTTGGGAGAGGATACTCAATCCGCTTCATCATCCTGACTGGTTACTCTCAGCGCCCCTTATCCGATCGTTTTCTCTTCGTGAAAAAATAACTCTTGGCATTCTTGGTGCCCTTCAGTCTCTCCGTTCCGATGAGTCTTTGCTTGCTCACGAGTCTGGAAAATCGGCTTTGCAGGAAATTTCTCACTTCGGTCTGGATGGGGATGTTCTGGAGAAGTTTCTCAGACCCTTTTTTGCCGGCGTCTTTCTGGATAACGAACTCGGAACCGATGCTTCTGTCTTCCGCTATGACCTGAAGAAATTCGCTCTCGGAAAGGCACTGCTGCCAGCCAAGGGAATGGGGGAGATTCCCCGGCAACTCGCCGCGCGCCTACCCTCGTCCAGTCAACGTTACGGCGCCCACGTTCAGGCACTCCTGCGCAAAGATGGGGCCAGCGACTGCATTGCCGGGGTTGAGCTTTCCAGTGGAGAGAGGATCAAGGGAGATTATGTGATCCTAGCTACTGAAGAACGGACAACCTGCCAATTACTAGGCCTGCACGAACAACGTGCTTGGAGTCAGATTTCCACCTTTTACTTCACGGGGAATCATCCCCTCTATGACGGAGAGCTTCTGGTGTTGCCCGAGGGAAAGAGCGCGCTAGTCAGGCACTTCACAGATCTGACAAACACGGCGCCGGAATATGCTCCCGAGGGTAAAAGACTCCTTTCCGCGACTGTTCTCAATCCTCCGGTCGGCGATCTTTCCGGTCGAGTTCATGCTGAGATTACCCGGCACTTACTTGATTTTAGAGAATGGAATTTTCTCCGGGAAATAAGAATTGCTCGGGCTCTTCCTTCCCAAAGACCTGGATTTCAGCAATGTCAACCCAACCGCCATCCCACTCCTAATCTCTGGCTGGCTGGAGATCAGGTTGCCCATGCCAGTATTGACTCAGCACTTGCTAGCGGACTCCAGACCGCCGATGAAGTTCTGAACTGCATTCTGTGACGGGTGCGGTATGATCTACCGCAATGCTTGCCTTCTCAACCAATTGGAACGCCGGACGTCATCCTGACGGAGCCACCATAGTTGGGGGAATCTTGGAACTTGGATTCGATACTATCGAGCTTGGTCACGGGCTTTCGGTCTCGCAACTTCATGGAATCCGCGGGGCCTTTGCCGGGGGAAATTTCAAAGTTCTCAGTGTTCATAATTATTGCCCGATGCCGATCGAGGTTCTTGCTGATAACCCGGATTGCTATGAGTTCACCTCCCATCGATCGACAGAGAGGGATCGTGCTGTGAGGCTCACGCGTCAGACCATGCAGACAGCCGTGGAGTTCGGGGCACGCTTTGTGGTGCTGCATCTCGGGAGGATCATGCCCCTGCGCAGGATGACTGATTCCCTTCTGGAAGTACTGAAAACCAAGGGTGTGGCGGATCGCGACTATAACCGTGCCAAGCTCGATGCCGTGAAGAAAAGGGAAAAGCATGGGCCGGCTTTTCTGGACCGGGTGACTCGTTTGCTCGAGCCGTTGGTGGAGCAGGCCTCCTCAATGGGACTTACCCTGGTCGTGGAGAACCGAAGCGACTTCGAGGCCATACCGACGGAGCGTGAGTTGCTGGCACTTCTGCGTCACTTTGATTCTCCACATCTTCGCTACTGGCATGACTTTGGCCATGCTCAGATGAGGGAGAGCCTTGGCCTGCTCAATCATGCCCAATGGCTTGAGGAGATCGCCCCATTCGCAGTGGGCGCTCATCTTCAGGACGCGCGTTGGCCTGATGAGGATCATCTTGTTCCTTTCGAGGGAGAAATTCCTTTCGACCAGCTTGTTCCTCTTCTGCCATCATCGCTCCCCTACGTCCTTGAACTCTCTTCAAGGGCGACCCCCACAGCCATTCAGGTCGCTGTCGCAAAGTGGAAAATTCTTACACGAAATGAATCTTAAAAAAATCATCATGACGCTTGTGCAGGCAGGCGTGACGTTCCTGCTCCTCTGGCTTCTCTTTCACGATCCGGTGCGTCGTCACCAAATGGCTCAGGCCTTGCATACGGCAAATCTCCTCTGGCTGATTCCCGGATTCATCTGTTTTGGCCTAGTGCTTGTTTGCGGTGCTTTCCGTTGGCAGCTTCTCATGAAGGTGCAGGGGATCTCCCTTGGGTGGTTCCGCGTTTGGAAACTCGTCATGATAGGGATGTTTTTTAATCTCTGTCTCCCAGGTGGCGTGGGAGGAGACCTGATCAAGGTCTTCTTTGCCATGCGAGAGGCTCCCAAGTCCAAAAGCGCTGTGTTTTTGAGTATCATTGTTGACCGGATTGCGGGGATGTTCGCCTTGATTATCGTCTCCGCCGGGGTCTTTGCTTGGTTCTACAAACCGCTGATGTCCCTACCGATGATCCGGGCGTTTCTGCTCACTGTGGGCATTATTTTCGGAGCTTTCCTCCTGCTTATTCTTTTGGGGATTGCCATCGACAAGTTTCATCTTGCCCGTCGTCTTCCTCCAAAGATGCCGGGACATGCTGCAATCCTTGATACGGCAAGGGCTTTCTCTATCTATGCACGAGATTGGAAAGCGGTGGTGCTCGCCGTTCTGATCTCTATGCCGCTGAATGCATTCATCTTCGGTACGGCCATCTTTGCCGCCTATGCCTTTGTGGGAAATCCTGGAGCTGCCGCCATGACTTCGGTAATCCCCATCGTTAACACAATCAGTTCCCTGCCGATCAGTTTGGCCGGAATCGGAGTCCGAGAGGGGCTATTCTCCGTCATGCTCAATTCCCTCTATGGAACGCCGGTGGATCTTGCCGTGCTGATCTCGATCACAGGATTTGCGCTGGGCGTCGGATGGGGATTGATCGGGGGTATTATCTACATGACCTACAGGCCTGCCGATGGGGGAAGTGTCTCGATCGGTGAGATGGAGGCTCAGGTTGGAGAGGTTGAGCATCAGATCGAGTCAGAGGAAGAGGCCTCCGGCGCTCGGGCCTGATTTTCTGACCTCACGGATCATGAAATTGTCCCGATCAACGGAACGGGTGGTGGATTTTTCCATGAGCGCGGATGGGAGAGTTCTCTCCCCATCGGGATTTGACCCGTCGATATGTCTGGAAGAGGCACAGGAAGTTTTCGTCCGGATCCATCCCGTGATTGCAGGAAACGCCCAATCAAAGGGAAAGAGCGGTTTTTGCAAAGGGTTCCTCTCCAAGGATCAGGAGCAATGGTTCATTCTCAGGTCAGTTCAGGATGAAGGGGAAGGTATTGCCCGACTCCATTATGTCCGGGATCCCAAGAAGAATAAGAAGGCCAGAAAGACCAAAACGAGTAAGACGAGTTGATGCACACCGAGTCATCCATCCTTATCAAGGCACCGATGGATCGGGTGTTTTCCATGACTTCGGATCTGACCCGATGGCCCGCCTATCTTCCCCATTATCGATGGGTGAGATGGATTGAGGGTGGCCCCGATCATGGCATCGTCGAGATGGCCGCGATGCGTGGCGCGATTCCCATCAAGTGGACTTCGGAGTTTCGTAGAGATCCAAAGAACCCCAAGGATCCCGAGAAATCCCAGAAATCCGAACTTTGGTTCCGTCATCTTAGCGCCTTTACCAAGGGGATGGAAGTGCGCTGGATTTACGAGCAGCACGATGATGGGGTACATGTTACGATCGAGCATGATTTGAATTTCCGTTGGCCTGTTCTCGCCCCGATCGCAAATCCGATCATTGGTGATTTCATGATCGGCTGGGTCGCTCCTCGCACGCTCTCTACCTTCAAGAAACTTCTGGAGATTACGAAATGAACCCTTTGCTATCCACCCGCCGCGCCGTCATCACTGGAATTGGCCCCATCAGTTGCATCGGAATCGGGAAGGAATCTTTCTGGAAGGGGATACTTGCTGAAAAAAGCGGTATCTCCCCACTGACCCGCTTTGATCTCGGAGGTTTGGAGGCACGGTCCGCCGGACAGGTCGATGATTTTGATCCCTTGAACTACTTTCCGGCCAAGATGCTTAGGCGCTTGGATCGCTATGCCCAGTTTGCCGTCTCCAGTGCACTTCTTGCCTTGGAGGATAGCGGACTAAACTACTCGCCCGAGTCTCCCGATCCGCGCAGGGGGGTCAGCTTCGGCACGGCTCTTGGTGGTATCTGCAATGCAGAAAAAGAGCATGATGCCTTTGTGAAAGGTGGATTCAAGGCGGTGAGCCCGCTTCTTGCCCTTCAGGTTTTTGGTGGGTCGGCTCATTCGAATATCGCTATCACCTGTGGGTTCCAGGGAGTTGGCACCACAAATTCCAACAGCTGCGCCAGCGGGACAGTGGCCCTCGGCGAGGCTCTGCGCTATATCCGGGATGGGATTGCGGATGTGATGATCGCGGGTGCCTCCGAGGCACCGCTCAGTCCCTTGACCTACGGGGCTTTCGCCAACATCAGGACCATGAGTGAGGCAGATCCTGCCGTTTCCTGCAGACCCTTCGATCTGAACCGAGATGGGTTTGTCATGGGGGAGGGGGCGGCTTCTCTGGTTGTCGAGGAGTACGAGCATGCAAAGGCACGAGGGGCCCGGATCTATGCCGAGGTCCTCGGTTTCTCCCATAACAACGACGCTTATCACATGACCTCACCTCATCCGAATGGTGAGCCGACGATCAGGGCCATCCGGGATGCGCTTACGGATGCCCGGACCAATCCCGAAGAGATCGAGTACATCAATGCCCATGGGAGTTCGACCAAAGTTAACGACAGTAACGAAGCCCATTGTATTCATACCGTCTTCGGAAGTCGCGCAGGATCGATTCCGGTCAGCGGAACCAAGGCCTATACCGCCCATCCCCTCGGAGCGACCGGGGCCCTGGAAGCGGTTATCTGTTGCTTGGCGATGACCGAGGGATACCTTCCTCCAACTCTCCATTATGAGACACCCGATCCGGAATGTTCGCTGGATGTGATTCCTAACAAGGGGAGGGAAGCGCGTCCGCGTAAAATCCTCTCCAACTCCTTTGGTTTCGGTGGGATTAACTCGTGCCTCATTCTCGGCTCCGTCTAGCAGGAAAAGGGAGGCTTGGGATTAAGGCGCTGCAGGGTGTTCGACTGCACTCGCAGTATCAGATATACAGCTTCGCTTGCTGGCCTACCCGGGCATCCTTACTTCCAAGTCTTAGAGGGAAAGTGAGACTCGGTCTGGCAGGATTAGAACTCTCCATCGGATACTATATGCTACCCACTACAATTTAGACGGTTGGACTTTGGTTCCCGCAGGTGTTGCGAATTGACCCATTGATAGAGAGAGTGCGGCGAGGCTTGTGAGGTAGTCAGCCCTTGCACCAGCCTGATCGAAGCGCGAGGCGGCCAAGGCGCTCTGGTTGGAGATGAGATCGGTGATATTCAGGAGCTGGTTGTCGAAGGCGGCTTTGGCGGATTTGAAGTTTTCCTCGGCGGAAGCGACCTGCGAGTCAGCGTAGGCAACTTTCTTCCTTGATTTGAGGAAGTCGTTGTAGGCGATCCAGACGTCTTGGGTTGTCTGTAACCTAGTCGATTCGGCATTGGCGCGGGCTTGGGACTCCTCGGCCTGACTCTGCTTGACCTTCTCGACGCGTTGGAACCCATCGAAGAGATCCCAGCTCAGGACGGCGAAGCCCGAGTAACCCTGAGCGTTTCCATAGTAGGTCCCTGTTTGTGAGGGTTGAGATGCCGTGTAAACGTACGGTTCACTCGAGTAGGCCCCCTTAAGGGAAAGCTTCGGCATGAAATCGGCTTTGGCCCGCTCCACCGCCGCCCTGCTTGCGGCGATATCGGCCCGGCGCGCAGCCAGATCGGGACGCTTCAGAATGGCTAGATCAATCATGGTGTCGACTTTGGATCCGAGTATTTCATAAGGGGAGGCGGAGGAATTTGTATCATTGCCTCCCGGAACGACCTTAAGCTGTGCATTGGCTTGCAGTCCCGAGGCGACCCTTAGGTTGCCGAGGGTGACCTCGACATTCCGGTCGGCGCTGGATAGATCGAAATCGGCTTGGGCGAAGGTCTTCCGGGCCGTGTCGAGCTCTGGTTTTGTTCCCAGTCCATTGGTTACCTGGGCCTCGACCATGGCGAGTATTGTTTTGCTGAGTTCCAGATTTGCTTTAGCGGCATCCCGTTGGGAGAGGGCTGCTGTGTGAGCGAAGTAAGACTGCTGGATTCCGTACACCGTGCTCTGAACATTCCTGCTGAAGGCAAGATTGGCCGATTCCAAGAGGGCAACCGTGCGGCGGACATCGGCGGCGCGGCGCCCGAAATCAAGCAGGAGATACTCGAAATCGAGTTCCGGAGTAAGGCTTGTCTGCCTAAGCCCCATGGGGCCGTTGTTAATCTGGTAAAAACTTTTTTGATAACCGCCCTGAGCATTCAGGGAGAGTTTGGGGAAGTAGGGTGCCTTGGCTTGACCCACCTGGGCACTACTTGAGAGTGCGTTGAACCATGCGGAGCGGGTCTGCGGATTATTGGCCAGGCCGAGTTCGATGAGTGAGGAGAGCTCGTAGTTACGGTTCTTGTCGAAGGAACCAGAGTGCTCCGATAGGGGGAATGACTGCTGGTGCCCCAGGATGGGGTCCATGATGTTTCGGTCATTTCCACGACTTGCCTGGGATGCAAGAGCGAGCACTACTATAAGCAGTGCCGTCAGCTTGTCTCGGGATGCTGTGTGGATGAAATAGCTCACTGCAATGACTCGCCCCTGATAACGGGGGTGCGATGTGACGATGGAGTGATCTTCCTGCAAACTCAATCCCTTCCTTGAAGGGTTGGGGAATGGTATTGCTATGGCTCAAGTGGAACGATTTGATCACCTCCTGTGATCACTGAAATCCGCTCCGCCGTTGGCTTTGCCGCCCAGTTACCCCGCTATAACGAGATCGTGACGATTCTCTTTAAGTATGGATTTTCCGATGTCCTGAAGCTCGTTGCTTGGCAGCAGTTGATCGGGGTGGACAAAGCGGTTCTTGAGACCCATTCGACCGGTATTCTCTCCAAGTCACCTCAGGAGCGTCTGCGCTTAGCATTAGAGGAGTTGGGGCCCACCTTCATCAAGTTCGGTCAGATCCTGAGTTCCCGCCGCGATCTGGTCGATGACACCTACTATGAGGAACTCTGCAAGCTTCAGGATAATGTCCCCACTTTCCCGGGAAGCCTGGCCAAGGAGATCTTTGCCCGTGAGCTTGGGAAGCCTGTGGAAGTGGCGTTCCTGGAATTTGATGAGAAGCCGATCGCGGGTGCCTCGATCGCTCAGGTGCACCGCGCGGTCACCCTTGATGGGGTGACTGTTGCAGTAAAAGTTCAACGCCCCGACATCCGTCCAGTGATTGAGCAGGATCTTTCCATTCTGGTCGATCTGGCGAAGTTTCTGGAGCAGCATGTTGCCGATCTTGCCTCATTGAATCCCGTCGCGGTGGTGCAGGAATTTGCCGAGACCCTAAAGATGGAACTCGACTTCACGCACGAGGCCGGAAATGCAGAGCGCTTTGCTACACAGTTTCAAGGATCGCCTGTGATCAAGGTGCCAAAGCTCTTCAGGGAACTGAGCGGGGAGAAGATCCTGACGATGGAGTTCATCTCCGGCCATTCCGTGACCAAGGTTGATAAACTCCGCTCCAATGGCATTGATCCCATTAGCCTCTCTGAAACGATTTCTGGCCTGATCTACGAACAGGTCTTCACTCATGGTTTTTTCCACGGGGATCCCCATCCCGGGAACATGACTATCATTGAGTCGAAAGAGACACCCAGCGGCGGAGTGCTGGGGCTGTATGACTACGGCATGATGGGTGCATTTTCACCCAGCTTCCGCTCCAATCTCGCCCAGCTCATTGCCGGTCTTGGAGAGAAAGACAACAGGCAGGTGATGCTTGCGCTGATCGATATGTCCGAGGATGGGAATGTCGAGGATTTCGATCGCATGCTGCGGGATGTGGAGGAGTTCAGTGATAAGTATCTCAATAAGCCGCTCTCAGAAATCAATCTCTCCCTCGTTCTCAACAACCTCCTCGAACTTCTCAGGTTGCACCGCCTCCGGATGAAGGGGAGCTTCTATCTCGGGATCAAGGCGCTCTCTCAGGTCGAGGCGGTAGGGCGCTCTCTCAACCCTGGACTGAATTTCATAGAACTCGGCCGCCCCTATGCTGAGAAACTGATCGCCGGGAAATACATGCCTGCCCACCTGCTGGAGCTTCTGAAAAAGCTGGGCGCAGCATCGGTGGATTTTCTGGAAGTTTTTCCGAGCGATTTCAGGATGCTCTGGAATCGGATCAAAAGGGGTGACGTAATCATCCCCCTTCAGCACCGGATCGATGCGAAGGGAATCGAGCCACTCCGCGTTACCCTTGACTCGATCGCCAACCGGTTAGCCAATGCCATCGTCGCGGCCTCCGTCTTGATATGCTCGGCCCTGCTGATTCACTCGGGGATCCCACCGAAGGTCTGGCATATCCCGGTGATCGGGTTGGTCGGTCTCTGTTGGGGGGGATTCATGTGCTTGCGCATCGCCCTCTCCACTTGGAAACATGGTGGGCTTTGATCTCCTGGCAGATATCAATTAGCGTTGCCCGCGCCTCAGCCTCGCCCGTAATCTAAAGGGATGAATCTTCGGATTGTTTTCTCACTCCTACTCGTCCTCTTGACGATGACGGGTTGTGATCCGCAGATTAACATCGCCGGAGCTTACTTTCCGGCGTGGCTACTCTCTGGATTGATAGGCCTGGCTGCCTTCTGGATCTTCCATCTGATCTTTCTGAGGACAAATATGGTTCCTTTCTTTGTACCGATTCCTCTTTTTTATGCGGCGCTCTACATCGCCCTTACCTGCGGTTGCTGGCTCCTTTTCTTTGCCGCCCGATGAGCGACCCGACCGAGACCTCATTACCTGTGACGATGGAACCAGTAGCCAAGCCCAAGCAGTTTGCCCGTAGGATCATTGGATTGATTCTTTCGCTGGCCGTCTATGCAGCGGCTATTCTTCTCTCGCTGGGGGTCTATCACAATATCCGCGTGAATCCCCGCACCGAGGATGCTCAGGTCCGTGCGAATGTCATCGGCGTGAGTCCCCAGGTAGGCGGCTCCATCATTGCTATCCATGTGAAGGACAACCAGCAGGTTCACAAGGGAGACTTCCTCTTTGAACTCGATGCGCGCCCCTTCGAGGCGAAGGCAGAGCAGGCCAAAGCTCAACTCGCGCTGACGGAGTTGGAGATTCAGGCCTACAAAGACCAGATCGCTGCCGCCGAGGCTGAACTGAAGCAGGGTCAGGCCAAGGCCACCTACGCTGTGGACTATGCAAAACGCATTCAGGCCCTAGTCGGCAACCTCTACGTGACCGTCGATAAGAACCAGCTGGCCCAGACCGAAGCGGTGACTGCTACTGACAAGGTCGCCCAGGATCAGGCTGCCTTAGAGAAGGCCCGAAACCTGCTGGGAGAAAAGGGCGACATCAATGTCCGACGCGCAGCCGCCGAGGCCATGCTGCGCGATGCAGAACTGAAGCTGTCTTATTGCAAGGTCTACGCTCCCTGCGATGGCTATGTCGTGAATCTCCAGATTACTCCCGGTGCCTATGCTGCGGTGGGGGAGCAGGTCTTCTCCATTGTGGATCAGAAGATCTGGTATGTGCTGGCGAACTTCCGAGAGACCGACCTGCGTAATATTCGTCCGGGCATGGAGGCCGAGGTGTACCTCCTGGCTGAGTCGAATAGGAAGATCAAGGGCATCGTTCAGGGACTTCCCAAGGCGATCACTCCGCAGTTTGCTCCAACTCAGAATGCCCCTGGCGGACAGGGGATCTTGCAGAATGTTTCTCCCACACTCGACTTCATTCTTCTTGCTCAGCGTTTTCCGGTCCGCATCGTGCTTGATGCTCCCGAGGAGCATTCCTTCCGCATGGGCGGGACAGCCGCTGTGATTATTCGTACTGTTGGCGATACAGGAGCCGGTTTGAAGCGTTTGTCTGAATTGCAGCAGGGTGACGCTCCTGAGTTCAGAGCGCCAATAGGCTCTGCCAAGGATATTCCGATTGATCCCATCAGATGAACAAGGCGGTCAGGATGGCCAGCAGGAGCACTCTGGCCATCGGGTTAACGTTGCTGGCAACCGAGATCTATCCTAACCCCGTTGCGGTCAGAGGTCTTCTTTGCGCGTCACTGGTCTCCGGTCTGCCCACCTTCCGGCGGGGCATGATGCGCCAGCGTTTTTTCCTTCTCTGGGCGGCCGCCGGGATCGGGATGCTTACGGAAATTCTGTTTCGCGATGCACCATGGTTTTTTATTCCTTTCTACTTTGGCCTTGTGTGTCTTGTTTTTTTGATCGGATCCAAAAGCCGTGACACCGCCACCATGGTCATCATTGCTTACGGGTTGAGCGGGTCACTACTAAACAAGTTTCCCGGTTCTGGAAATGAACCGGTTTTTGACGGGTTCTTCCGTGCATTCTGGTGCTCGTTTGGTCTTCTCGCTGGTTCCCTTTCTTTCCTAATCTTTCCCGTTCCGAAAGCACCCACCACCGCTAGGGTTCGCCCTGTAAACTTTCCCGTTCGGGACTGCATCTATCTGGCTACCTGCGCTGTTATCTCCCTCTTGATCGGTTTGATTGCCAACCAGTATTTGTCATCTCCATTCCTTGTTATGGTAACACTCGTCTGGGGAATCACCCTCTGTACCCAGAGGGATAAGTCGGCCCTTCCGATGACTTTCCTTCTGGCGATCGGTGCTGTGATTGTCGCATTGTCCTTCGACGTAATTATCAGCGCGTCCACGAACAACCTGATGATTTTTCTTTCGGCATTTCTAGGTATCATCTGGCTTATTAACTGGCTTAAATTTGCTTTTACTTCCCTCACTTCGATTCTCTCGTTCTTCCTGATCATCTTCCTGACTGGTGCCGGCATGAGTCCTAAGCCTCTTCAGACATTTGACCTTACTCTTACGAACCTCTACAGCGTCTTGAGTGGCATTGTGCTGGCAACGGTGCTCTGGGTTATCGACCAGACTCTCCGTTCCGTGGAACTGGCAGTAGTACGATCAGGAGAGAATGAGGCAGTTTGCTAATCCTCCCACTCGGGAACTTGGGATTCGTCGGCCGGGTCAAATTCACGCTTCTGGTGTCGCTGCGCCTGGCGCTCTCCCTGTGGGGTGAAACGTGCGACAGCGCGGGCTACCTCCCAGCGTTCGGTGAGATGAGTTGGTAGCTCCTCTAGGAATCGGGAGGGGCGCTGGAAGGCCTCGCCGTAAGCGGCGTTAAGTCTCAATTCGGGATAGGTGAGGTAGAGCTCATCCTTGCACCTTGTGACGCCCACATAGAAAAGCCGCCGTTCCTCTTCAAGGGCATTGTCATCCTCCATCGAGCGAGTTCCTGGGAACATTCCTTCCGTCAGCCACGTCAGGAAGACTACCTGCCATTCCAGTCCCTTGGCTTGGTGAATACTTGAGAGGCAGACACGGTCCTCTTCGTCATCACGACCGGTCACCTCGCTGGTCTCGGTCCCTCCTAGTAGGGTGAGCTGCGCTAGGAACTCATCCGTTTGTTCAAACTGCTTCGCGTAGTTGGCCAGCGTGTTCAGGTCATCACGGCGGGCCTCATAGTTGGCGAACTTGGCCTGCATGTAATCGTCGTAGAGTGACTTCATAACGGCATTGATCATGTCGGATGGGGGGGCTGGCTCTCCCTTAGGTGCAAGTTCGGCCAGAGTAGTCACCAGCTGATTCCAGGAACCCTGGGCCTTGGAGGGAGGCTTGCACCCTTTATCAAGAAGAGAAAAGCTCCGTCCCCCCTCTAGGAGTTTCATGGCCTGTTGCCAGAGATTCTCGGCCGTCTTGTTGCCGATGCCCGGAAGTAAGCGCGCCATGCGTTTGAAGGCGACCTCGTCGTTGGGATTAATGGCGAACTTCAGAAAGGCCGCCACGTCCTTGATATGGGCCTGCTCGAAGAAACGCAGTCCGCTCGTGATGCCGAATGGAATGCCGCGTCTGGTGAATTCCAACTGGATTTCCATGGAATGATAGTGGGCGCGGTAGAGTACAGCTATCTCGCGGAAATCAATCCCCTCGTCATGAAGTTCCAACACGCGTTGGGCAATGAAGGAAGCCTGTTCGTTATTGGTGGCAAGTGGGACCAGGGCCGGTTTGCTTATGGCCTCCTTGCGGACGGCCTGCAGTTCCTTGGGAAACTGGCGGGGGTTGTTCAGAATGGAAGCGTTCGCCAGCTCCAGGACCTGGGGGACACTCCGGTAGTTTGTCTCGATCCTGTGAATGACAGAATCCGGATAGCGCTTAGGGAATTCGAGGATGTTCGCGAAGTCAGCTCCTCTCCACGAGTAGATCGACTGGGCATCGTCCCCGACGACCATGATGTGCTTGTGCATGGATGCCAATGTGTCGATGAGTCCAGCCTGCAGTCTGTTCGTGTCCTGGTACTCGTCCACTAGGATGGCGCGGAAGCGGCGCTGGTAGGTTGCTGCAATCTCGGGATTGGTCAGCAGAAGTTCATGGGTCTTGGAGAGTAGATCGTCGAAATCCAGCGCATTCACATCCTTCTTTCGACCTTCGTAAGCTGTGGCGACTTGGGCGATCTGATCTTCCAGATCGATGAAGTATCTGTAACGGCGTGCCAGCAACGTGCGGAGAGTGTCACCCGTGTTACATCCTAGGCTGATTAGCTCAGCAAGAACCTGACCCTTGGGAAAGCGCTTATCATTGGTGCGGAATCCCAGGCGCGCAACGACGGATTCCAACAATTCCTCCTGATCCTCCCGATCCATGATCGTGAATCCTTGATTGAACCCCACCGCTTCCGGGTGACGTCTCAGTATCCGGTGGCCGATCGAGTGGAAGGTGCCGCTCCAGAGGCCTTCCGAAGCACCGGGTAGGAGCATGTTCACTCGTTCGAGCATCTCCCGGGCGGCCTTGTTGGTGAAGGTCAGCAGGAGAATCTCACCCGGTCGGTATCCTTGCTCGAGCAGCCATGCAACCCGATAGGTCAGGGTTCTGGTCTTGCCGGTTCCCGCGCCAGCAATAACGAGATGCGCGCCGGAGGCGGAAGTGACTGCATTCAGTTGCTGCTCGTTCAGCTCCTTGGCAAAGTCGATGCCCGATTCTGCATTTGGGGAGGGTTGAAGCTGGTAGCTCCGGCTCATGAAGTTGGCTGATTCGAGAATGAGTGATGCCGATGATGTTTCTTCAACTTAGGAATGACCTGGAAGCCTGAGTTCTGCTTACTTGCGGGTTTTCGGCTTACTAACGCTTTTAGTGACTTGCCCTTGTTGGGGCAATCCAAGTGCCCACCTCAGCATATGTGCTGAATCGGTGAAGATCCGTTCTTTGCTGCTGCCGAGGATCACCGTGATGACCTCCTTGCCGTTGTAGCTTCCGCTACTGACCAGGCAATGCTTGGCCTTGTCTGTGTATCCTGTCTTCATGCCGGTGCAGAACCAGTTTTCACGCATGGTCTGGTTTGTGTTGCGCAACATGTGAACATGGCCGTCGGCATAGCGGAAGGGAAGATACTTGGTGGCCATGATCGGGCGAAGAACCGGGTTTGCATAGGCAGCCCGTGCGACTTTCGACATATCCGCAGCCGTGGAATATTGGTCCTCCGCGGGTAACCCGTTTGGATTCACAAAGTGCGAGGAATTCATTCCCAAGCTGGTAGCCTTGCGGTTCATCAGGTTGGAAAAATCTTCGAGACTTCCCCCCGTATCACGTCCCAGAGCACGCGCCACATCATTGGGACTCTTCACGAGAAGCGCAGTGAGCAGAGTTCCCTTGGTATAGGAAGTGCCTGGTTTCAGTTGCAAGGTGGTCGGTTCAGCCAGTTCGTCGATTGGTTGGATCACCACTTCCTTGTCGAGGTTTCCCTGTTCGGCAACGATGAGCGAGGTCAAGAGTTTCTGGGTGCTTCCTACCGCGCGCTTCTCGTCCGGATTTCTCTGATATAGCACATCTCCGGAATTCGCATCCACAACCACGACCGAAACTCCCTTTACATTAGGGGGTGGGGATGGGGAAGAAGTTGTGGAGCCAAATATCGGAGTCGAGAGAGAGAGGAGAATCAGCGGAAAGAAAATATTCTTCATGTGACTTGAATGTTCGGAATTTTGAAAATGGAGCTTCAGGGAAGAGTGGATTTTGTGGAATCAGAGGGCTGACTTGCAACTGATTTGGCGATGAGGTTGTCGATGACCTGATCACGTTTGGCTCCGAGATCCAAGGCGCGTTGATAATGTCGCCTTGCCAACTCGATCAGCGGGGGATTACGCCCCAAATAGAGCACCGCGAGGTTGAAGTTCGCATCCGCGTAGTTCGGGTCGAGTTCGACAGCGCGACGCAGTTCCTGCTCCGAGGCTTCGCCCCAGCCCTTCCGTCCTGCCGCCATGCCCAGATAGTTGTGCGCCCGAGGATTGTTTTCGTCATGAAGGGTGGCTTGTGCTAGGCAGGCGAAGGCCTCGTCGTCGCTTTTCTGTTCGAGAGCATTCATGCCGAGCAACTTCCAGGCAGCTGCATTATCGAGGTCAAGTGAAAGGGCTTTTCTCAGCATGATCCGCGACTCCTCAAGCCTGCCTAGTCTCGTTTTCACAGCTGCGGCACTGACGAGAAGGGATGGTATGTTCGGTGCCATGCCAAGAGCACGGGAGTAAATGGAATCAGCCTTCTCAAATTGCCCCTTGGCGAATGATTGCTCCGCTTCCTTCATCAGTGGAAGAACTGCCTGCGGTATTAAGACCTCCTGAAATTGACGCGGCTTATTGGTGGAGAGATCGTCATGAGCAGGGGCAGAGACAGGGGCAGCCTTGGTGTCATTTGTGAGAAGGCCACTTCCTAGGATGCTCAGGAGTAGAAACCAACGAATAAGCTCTCCTCTCATGAATTAATCGGTGGCGAGGAGAGTTCGATAGAACGATTTCGGGCAGCCCGTATTGAGGTGCGGACGATACCGGGGAAGCCTTCATTTTCCAACACTTCAAGCCCAGCGGCAGTGGTGCCGGCTGGACTGGTGATCTCCGCGCGCAGGGCCAGGGGAGTCTGACCCGTTTCGTTGACAAGGGCTGCAGCCGCGGCAAGGGCGCCGGCTGCTAGGGTCTTTGCCAGCTCTGGTTCCAGTCCACCATCGATTCCCCCCTGCGCCATGGCTTCCAGCATCAGCAGGGCAAAAGCAGGACCGCTTCCGCTTACAGCGGTGACGGTGTCGAGATCGCTCTCCCGGACAACAAGAGCAGATCCCGCGGAGGAAAAGATCGCCGTTGCCATCTTTAAATCCTCTTCGGTGCTGGAAGGATGGGGAGCGATTGCGGTGATCCCCTTGCGGAGTCTGACGGCCGTATTGGGCATGGAGCGAATTACTCTTACTTTCCCATTGGCTGCCAGGAACAGGTCCTCGGAGCGGATACCGGCAACGATCGAGATCAGAAGTTTTCCCTCAAGCTCCGAAGCAACGGATGCGGTGACTGCGGTGGCCTGTGCGGGTTTCACACAGAGAAAGACGATCTCGGCATCGCGGATGGCCTCGGCGTTGGAACAGGCGGACTTCACGCCTAGTGAGGAGGCTATCTGCTGGGCGGATTCGCGTGTGCGCGAGGAAACAATGATCCTGTCACCGGTGGTCAGTCCGGAAGCCAGTATCCCGCGGATAAGGGCACCCCCCATTTTTCCTGCTCCAAGTACTGCGTAAGTCATGCATTCACTTTAAGGGAGAGATGCCATGGCGCAAGGCTTCGAGGTAAGTCATGAAGTGAAAACATCAATGAGACAATTGCAGGATGCCTTGCGGAAACATCCCTTGGGCGATTACTTTGGCGATAAATGCTCTCCCTGGATCAACTTACCCTGTCTCTCGGTACGGAAGAGGAATCTCCACGACTTCTTTCCCAAATCTCCGCCACGTTTAATCGTGGGGAGTTCATCGCAGTGATCGGCCCCTCCGGTTGCGGCAAAAGCACCCTTCTGAAAATGATCGCCGGGATCGCCACTGGTCAGGAAGAGGGAACAATCCATTGGGATGGTCGGAATCTGGCTGATGAGGATTTCAACCCATCGGAATTCGGCTATGTCCCTCAGTTCAGCATCGCTTACGAGGATTTGACGGTGGGGGAATGTGTCGAGTATTCCGCCAGACTGCGTGTCAGCGGACAGAGCGGAGCAGAGCGAGATACAATGGTTGCCCGTCTTCTCGGGGAGGTCGGCATGGGAGAATTCCGAGATCGTCCTGTGAAGGTGCTTTCAGGAGGACAAAAGCGCCGCTTGGCCCTGGCGATGGAACTGGTGAGCAGTCCTCCGATTCTGCTTTGCGATGAGGTCACAAGCGGCTTGGACCCTCGGTCCGAAGACGAGATTGTGAATCTCCTTAGGAACGTTGCCCGTGACGGGAACCGATTGGTCATCTCCGTCACCCATAGTCTCAAGCATCTGCATTCCTACGATGCTGTCGTTGTCCTCTACAAGGGAGTCCTAGCTTATGCCGGGCACCCAGATCATCTCGCCCATTATTTTCGTGTCGAAGACCCTGGCCTTATCTACGCCCAGTTGGAGAGTCGGGATCCGGAAGGCTGGCAGGCCTCCTGGCTGAAGCATTCAGCCTCGTTTCTGCATGGTGATCGTGAAGAAGAGAGCAAAAAAGATTCTACCTCGGTGATCCGTGAAGTCGCCTGCAGTGTCTGTCCCGAGTGTCGCTTGGAATATCCGATTGGTGCGATGTATTGCAAGGAGTGTGGAGCCAAGCTCCGAACCACTTTGGATGGAAATAGCAAGGGCAAGGAAACATCCGCGGCCGATAGTGCGGATGACTCCCATCCGGCCGCTCTTTCCCAGCTTGTGACGTTGGTTGAGCGACGCCTGCGTATCTTCCTGCGAAGCAAGGCCCAGCTCTGGCTTCAGGCCGGGCTTGTGTTCGGATTTCCTTGTCTGGTCGCCATTTTCGGTTGGAACGGCCTTCCCCAGATCCGGAATCTGGGTATGGGTCTGGATCTGAATGTCATCCAGCAACTGACCGAGGGCCGGGACTTTCTCATTCAGGCCAGCAAGGTCGGAAGCCTAGTCTCCGGGATTGTGATGTTGGAGGTGATTCTCCTTACCCTCATGGGAGCCAATAATTCTGGACGGGAGATCGCCGCCGAGCGCCAGATCTTCGAGAAGGAGAAGCTCTCCGGACTGAGTTCCGCCGCCTATATAGGTAGCAAGATCTTGTTCCTCGGTCTTCTCTCCGCGATCCAGTCCCTCTGGATGGGACTTTTCATCCATTATACATGTGCTTTCCCGGGGGATTTATCTTCGCAACTGCTCTTTCTCTTTTTGGTCAATGCGGCAATGACATCCATTTGCCTGGCCATTTCCTCCTACATGAAGACCGCGGAGCAGGCCTCCATGGCCTCGATCTATTTGGTCGGTTTCCAGTTGCCCCTGTCAGGTGCCGTACTGGCCCTACCTTCATGGTTGGGTTTGATTGCCCACCCCTTCATCGCTGCTTACTGGAGTTGGTCGGGGATCCTGCAGTCGCTGAGGGGAGAGCGGTACTATGACATCGTTGTCATGGTGATTCAGACCAGTCTTTCCTTGGGCCCTCTCTGTCTCTTGGTGCTCGTAATTCACATAGGGGTCGGCATCCTGCTGGCCTATCAGGGCTGTCTGAAGACAAGAATGGAGTGAGTGAAGGCCGTTTTCTCCCTTCTCAATTGACTCCTTCGGCCCATTCCAGTATGGCTAAATTAATGACACGTCCTCCAGCATCAGTCGATGCAGGTGATCTGCTCAGGAATTCGACCCTTTACAGAGAATTCCAAGCGGAAAGGGAGCAAATTCTCCGTCACAAGTGGTATGAGAGTGAGAAGCAGGGTCGGGACATCGGATTTGAACGGGCTCTTCTCGACTGGATGATGAAGCATCGCACACCCTGGCGTCAGGCCCGTGCGGCGGCCAAAAAAAAGACCTAACCACTGCATCTTTATTTCCTTATTTCCTTTAAGGAGGCCCCGCGAGACCACCAAGGATCATGACACCAACCGAATCACACAAGATTACCACTCGGTCTCTCCAAACCGGAGAGTCGACCGCGTCAGTAGTCATGGATGCGGACTCGATCCGCAAGGCGATCCGTCGCATTGCCCACGAGATCATCGAGCAGAATCAGGATCTCTCCAGGCTGGTCATCGCCGGAATCCCCACTCGGGGAAAGATTGTCGCCAGCCGCATAGCTTCCCACATTGCCGAGATCGAGGGGATCGCACCGACTCTTGGTATCGTGGATGTCTCCATGCACCGCGACGATCTGGCCACGAGGATCAGTTTGAGTGCACTGGAGCCGACGGAGCTTCCCCTGGATCTGGATGGACGCCCTCTGGTGCTGATCGATGACGTTCTCTATACGGGTCGTAGTTGCCGGGCCGCGATGGATGCGATTGCCTCCTTTGGCCGTCCCTCGCGGATTCAGTTGGCGGTTCTGGTCGACCGAGGCCATCGCGAGCTTCCGATCAGGGCCGACTTTGTAGGCAAGAACGTTCCGACGGCTTTTTCCGATCGTATCAGGGTTCGCTTCGAAGAGACCGACAACGTTCCTGATTCTGTGACACTCGTACACCAAGTTGCCCACCAAGCTCCTTCTTCGCCTCAATCATGACCACCCATCAATGGAAGCATAAGGATCTCTGCGCACTCGCGGATCACACGCCCGACGAGTTGATCACCATCCTCGACACGGCAAATGCCTTCAAGGGGGTGGGGGAGCGCAATCTCAAGAAAGTCCCCGCACTTCGCGGCAAGACCCTGGTGAATTTCTTTATCGAGCCGAGTACGAGGACCCGTATTTCCTTCGAGCTTGCTGCGATGCGCCTGAGTGCCGATGTCATCAATATCTCCGCTTCCGCCTCGAGTCTGGAGAAGGGGGAGACTCTTCTCGATACAGCTCGCAATCTGGAGGCACTCAGGGCTGATCTTATCGTGATTCGGCACCAGTCAGCCGGAAGTGCCCGCTTCCTAGCAGATCGGCTGAACGCCTCAGTCATCAATGCCGGTGACGGCGCCCACGAGCATCCTACCCAGGGCCTTCTGGATGCCTTCACGATCCGCGAGAAGCTGGGCTGCATCAAAGGGGTCCGCGTGGCAATAGTCGGGGATATTCTCTTCAGCCGCGTGGCACGCTCCAACATCCAGCTTCTCACCAAACTCGGCGCAGAGGTCAC
>JBAXXS010000011.1:0-33998 GCA_037127835.1 Verrucomicrobiota bacterium
TACTATTTGGCATATTTGCCAAATAGATGCCTCCAAAACTTCAGAAGCTCAAATCCAATGCGGCGTCCCGTGCCTCCATCGTGAAGGCGATGGCGCATCCCTCGCGCCTCCTGATCATGGAGGCTCTGATGCAGGGCGAACATTGTGTGAACGATCTCACGGAAATGGCAGGTTGCGACGTGACGACTCTCTCCAAGCACCTGGCAGTGATGAAAAAGGCCGGACTTCTTATCTGCGAGAGGCGTGGCCTGCAGGTCTTTTACCAGATCGCCTGCCCCTGCTTCACGGAGTTCTTCCGCTGCATCGACCTCATCTCCAGCTCCAACAACCGCAGGCTACGCTGCGCCTGTTAACCAATACCGAACCCACCAAAAGAATGAAAACATCAGACCTCAAAGCAATCCTCCGCAAGCATCCGAAATGTCATCTCACGTTTATTCTGCCTAGTGGCAAATCGATACCGATTCACGCACACATCACAGAGGTTGGCCGTGTTGATAAGACTTTCTTGGATTGCGGTGCCACGATTCGCAAAATCTCCTACCTCTCTCTCCAGTCTTGGGTTGCTGATGATACTGATCATCGACTTCCTGCCGAAACACTAGCGGACATCATCGATCGGGCTGCCCCCATTCTCGGAAATGACGATCTCGATGTGGAAATCGAATACGAGGACGGATTCATTACCCAACTCCCGGTCGAGTCAGCAAAACAACAGGGTGATTTACTCGTTTTTACGCTCAGCACCAAACACACCGACTGCCTCGCAAAGGAGATCTGCCTCCCACCGCCCAAGGATGACGAAAGCTCGTCGTGCTGCAGCAGCACCGGATGCTGCTGATGCGCTTCTCTTCCGTTTAATCTTACACTTTTTAACCTTTCATTTTTCCTATGAAACCTCTCGTCCTTATCCTCTGCACGGGAAATTCCTGCCGCAGTCACCTAGCCGAAGGCATTCTTCGTGCCGCCGCTGGTGATCTCATCCAAGTCGCCAGCGCGGGCTCTAAACCTGCCGGATATGTCCACCCGAAGTCCATTGAGGTGATGAAGGAGATCGGCATCGATATCTCCGGACATACTTCCAAACATCTTGATGAGTTTCTGAATCGTTCCGTTGATACGGTGATCACGGTCTGCGGGAATGCGGACCAGGCGTGTCCGATGTTCCCTGGTCAGGTGAACCGCTTCCATTGGGGCTTCGAGGATCCTGCCCATGCAACGGGTAGCGAGGAGGAGATTCTCAATGAATTCCGCCGAGTCCGCGATCAGATCAAGCTCGTGTTCGAGGCCTACGCAGCTGGTCTGAAGCGCGGGAAGGATCTTTAACCACAACCTCGTTTCATTCCATGGACACATCTCCTGCTACTTCCTCCGCACCCGTAAAGAGACTCGCCTTCTTCGAACGCAATCTGACCCTCTGGGTTCTTCTCTGCATGGTTGCAGGGGTGATTCTGGGAACAGCGGCCCCGAAGGCCATTGCCTCCCTCAGCAACATGGAATTCGGACATGACTCCCATGTGAATGTCCCGATCGCCATTCTCATCTGGCTCATGATCTATCCGATGATGCTGAAGATCGACTTCAGCTCCATCGGTGGTGTTGCCCGGAAGCCGAAGGGGCTGCTGGTGACCCTATTCGTGAACTGGATCGTGAAGCCCTTCAGCATGGCCTTCCTAGCCTGGGTATTCATGCAACACCTCTTTGCCAAATGGATTGATGTCGAAACCGCCAAGAATTACACGGCGGGGCTGATCATCCTAGCCGCCGCACCCTGCACAGCGATGGTCTTTGTTTGGTCCTATCTGACGGATGGTGATCCCGCCTACACGCTAGTTCAAGTAGCGGTGAATGATCTCATCATGCTCGTGGCTTTCGCCCCCATCGTGATGTTCCTCTGCGGAGTGTCAGGAGTGGTGGTTCCTTCTGCCGTCCTGATCACCTCCGTGCTGGTCTTCATCGTCATTCCCCTGACAGCCGGATGGCTCACACGAACAATGCTCCTCAAGACACACGGTAACGAGTGGCTTGAGAAATCCTTCCTCCCAAAGTTCCAGCCTGTGACCATGGCGGCGCTCTTGCTGACCCTTATACTCATTTTCGCCTTTCAGGCCGAGAATCTGACCCATCGGTGGCTTGCCGTGCTGTTGATCGCCGTTCCGATCATCATCCAAGTCTATTTCAACTCCAGCCTGACCTATATGCTGATGCGTTGGCTGAAAGTCCCCCATAATGTGGCGGCTCCCGGAGCCCTGATCGGTGCAAGCAACTTCTTCGAGCTGGCGGTAGCGGTGGCCATCACTCTCTTCGGCCCCTCCTCCGGAGCCGCACTCGCCACGGTGGTAGGCGTCCTTGTTGAGGTTCCAGTGATGCTTTCCGTTTGTAGTGCCTGCAATGCTACGAAAGGTTGGTTCCCCACGGAACCACCGGTCACGAACAAAGCTTAAGGGTGATTGAGTTATCGCGGCCTTAATACCCCCTAACAAATGACTCCATCTTTGTGCCGGGGCTGATTACGCTCCGGCCAGATGGATTCCAATCCACAGATATCAGGAGAAGCAGAATCGCCCGGATCGAATCCGTATCCTGACGGGCAAGATGGTTCCCAGCCTCCGCGCCGGGGAGTGGTCTTGATCGATAGCATCCTGAGGGGAGCTTCCCGATTGCAGCGCTCGGTGGCCAAACGCTGGCGTCGCCTGCAGCGGCGTCCACAGACCATCGCGGAGAGCGCCAACCTTCTTCCCACGCTGATCCAGGTCCTTGCCGCTTTCACCCGGGTCGATGGGGAAATGCTTGAGGAGGAAATCGATTCGAGCCTCGGCTTCCTGCGCTATGACTATCCCGAGGCTGTCTACTCCGAACTCCGCAAGCTCTTCCGCCAGGCTCTCGAGCAACAGCAGGATCTGGGGGCCATGGCGACGAAGCTCTCCACGGAGCTGAGTGATGACAGCAAGATCCTGCTCGGCGTGCAGCTCTACGATCTGATCACCCGTTCGGGCATGAAGTCGGAGCAGGTGGCGGCCTACCATGACTTCATGGGGCGTCTCGGCATGGCGGCACAGGCCATCGATATCGTCTACCAGCTCAATGCCAACGAGCAGGCCGATGCGGAATTTTTCCACGACGGCACCTCACCCCTCGAGGCTCTCTCCTTCGGCGATCCGGCAACATGCGATGTGGAGCTAAGGGACTTCAAAGGCGACGAAAAGCTTCTAGCCTATTGCCACCACGACCTAATCATTCTCAAAAACCTCTCCGGCAAGAGCCTGATCGTCCAGGGCCGCCTGCTGAAGCCCGGTGAGTTCTGCCGGATCTATCCGGGGCAGCGCGTGCTGGTGGGCGAGCAGGTGATCACCAGCCAGGATCTGATCTTTTACTTCAATGCGAAGCGCAACGTGACGCTTCCCCACATCTTTGTGGCGATCAACAACGAGGAGGTACGGCTTGAGAAATCGCGTAGCCGGGACAGCGACCTGGAGATCGCCTTCGGTCTCAAGGTGAATGTCACCGCCCTTCAGGATCTTCGGGCCACCCTGCGTGGTACACCATTGCGCAAGGGGACAACGGTCGCGGCCCAACTCTCGGACAAGATCTTCTTCCGCGACGGTGGGGAGCTCGATCTCGAGGATCTAAAGAGGCGCGTCGGGTCTTTCGGTGGCCGTTTCGAGCTGAAGGGCTCCAAGACCGAATACATCGCCTCGAATAACCCGAGCCGACTGGACGATGATGACATTCTGATTTCTCCCGGAAACGGCGGCGAGGTGACACTGCGGATCACTTGCGATTACCAGGAAAAAAAGGGCCGCGTGGAGGTGCTTCAGGCCGACAGGCCGATCGTGGTAAGGGGGCTTCCCGTGCGCGGGGCCATGGATCTTATCGATGGGGACACCATACGGATCGATGCGGGCCAAGTGCTCCGCTGTAACTTCACGGACAGGATTATTGAAGAAGAGCGCAACATCATCCGCACGCTGGACGTGCGCGATCTTGTCTGCCGCTTCCGGAGCGGAGATACGGCCCTAGATAACCTCAATTTCTCGATGGATCGCGGCGAGATGGTCTGCGTCATGGGAGCGAGCGGCTGCGGCAAGAGCACGCTACTCCGTGCTCTGGCTGGCCAGTTCCCGCCGGTGGCCGGAGAGGTGCAGCTTAACCAGCGCTCCCTCTATCGGAATCTCGATGCGCTGCTTCAGTATATTACCTACATTCCCCAGTACGACGCTTTTGACGAGCAGCTGACGATCGAGGAAAATCTCCGCTTCGCGGCGGCTATCCGCGCCCCCCATCTCTCGCGGCGCGAACGTCAGCGCCGCATCGACAGCAAACTCGCCGAACTGGGCCTGAACGAGCGCCGCAAGGAGGTCGTGGGAGGAACCAGCAAGAAGATCCTCAGCGGCGGCGAACGCAAACGCCTGAATATCGGCCTCGATATGGTCAGCACGGCAGATATCTATCTCTTCGACGAACCGACCAGCGGCCTCTCCTCCAAGGATTCCGAGCATGTCATCGAGATCATTCGCGGCATGGCCCACAACAAGATCGTCTTGGTGACGATCCACCAGCCGACCTCAAAGGTCTTCCAGATGTTCCAGAAGGCCCTGCTCCTGGACAAAGGCGGCAAGCTGGTCTTCTTCGGCACACCCACGGAGATGCTAGCCTACTTCGCCGAGGCGGAGCATGAGCAACTCTTCGGAACGGAGCTCGGAGGCTGCCAGGCCTGCGGCACGACCCGTCCGGAATTCGTCTTCGACGTACTGGAGACACCTCTGCGTGACCTCGGCGGCGATCTTATCTACGAGGAGAACAACCGCGGACAGCTTGTCCCCGCCCGTCGCTTCTCTCCGGAATACTGGCGTGACAAGTTCGAGGCATACCGCCTGATGAAGGAGGTCCAACAGCCCGCCTCCTCCCGAACCCCCGTCCCAGCTGGCCCTGAGTCGAGGAGCAGCCTTACCCAACGACTTTCCGGATGGGAGAGCTTTCGCTGGCGTGACGAACTGGGACAGTTCCTCGTGCTACTCCAGCGCTCATTCATCAGCAAGCTGCGTAACCGCGCTAATCTCCTCACCACGCTTGTGGAGGCACCGATGCTCGCCTTCCTGATCGGGTCGGTCCTCCGCTACTCGGAGAGCAAGCATTACGACTTCGCCTCGGCCTTCCACATCCCGACCTACCTGTTCCTTTCCCTCGTGGTGGCGATGTTCCTCGGACTCACCAACAGCGTTGATGACATCCTCCGCGACCGGCCCGTTCTTCTCCGGGAAAGGAATCTGAATGTCCGCATCGGCTACTACCTGCTGGCTAAGGCGATCACGCTCGGCCTCTTCGCCGTGGCCCAATGCGCCCTCTTCACCTTGATCGGTGACTGGATGGTCTCTATCCGTGGTTTTTATTGGGTCGAGTTTGTCGCGATGTTCCTCACCGCGTTTAGCGGTATCGCCCTCGGCCTCCTGATCTCCTCGCTAGCCCGGGAGGGGAAGACCGCCGTGAATATCATCCCGGTGGTCCTGATCCCGCAGATCATCCTCGGGGGAGCACTGATCAAATACGAGGAGATGAACCGCAATCTGGATTTCATCCATTCGATCCATGAGTGGTTCAACCGCCACCCCGAAACGGCCATGGAACCGAGAAGCGACCTGCAGGTGCCGATGATCTGCGAGTTCATGCCGATGCGCTGGTCGTATGAGGGGATCGTCTTCGCCCAGGCAAAGCTGAATCCCCTGGCCCTCCGGCAGGCGCGTATCCAGCGCCAAATCTACCAACTCGCAGCGATCAAGAAGCCGACCGATGCCCAGGAGGATCGTCTCGACGACCTCAAAGACCTTCTGGCGATCCTGAGCGGTCTGCAGGCAACGAATCCGGATGAACTCGCCAAGAAGATGACCCGCATCGACAGGGTGATCGGAGGTGCCAAGTTGAAGCGCGAGGAAATCGTCGGGAGTGAAGGCGGCGTCACCGCTGAACAGCTCTACACCAACCAGAAGGTACTCGATCTGGTCTCCAAGGCGGAGATGGAGCAGGCTGACTACCGTGACAACCGCCACCCGAATGTCTTTTTCGGGCCGATGAAGCAATACTTCGGCATCTCCATCCCCCTTCTCTGGTTCAACTCCGCCGTCATGATCCTCAGCAGCTGGGCGATCTTCGTGGTCCTTTTCTTTATCCTGAGACGTCAGATCCGCGAGACACGAACCTAAGCCTCTCACAGCCGTGGTGATGGAAAGGGCAAGCACCCCCTTTCCTTGAGACATTCTCTTGAAGAAAAGAGGAGCTTGACCGCGCCGCCCTGATGAAGGAGGATCCACACCCCACAAAGGAAAGCAGGTGAATTAATTATGCCGGAAGTTATTGTCCGTAAGGGCGAACCAATCGATCGCGCTCTCAAGCGCCTCAAGACCAAACTCGAGACCGAGGGTGTCCTCGACGAGGTGCGCCGTCTGCGTGCCTTCGAGACTCCGACTCAGCGCACAAAGCGCAAAGCCAAGGCCAGCGCCAAGCGCGCCAAGGCCAAGATCCGCTTTGTCCTGAGCTGATCCCCGAACTGCTTTCCACTCCCAAGGAGTGAATCCTGAAGTTCTTATCATCGGCTGTGGCTTCCTAGGTGAGGCCGCAGCCGATCTTTTTTCAGCCCAAGGCAGAAGTGTTCTGGGCCTGGTTAGGAGCGCCGACTCACTCGAAGCGCTATCAAACAGGTCTTTCCAATCTGCTGCCTGCGATGTCACCGACACTGCCTCGGTCGCAGCCCTCGCTCCTCTGGTCCACAACGTTCCCTTGGCCATCTACTGCGTCAGCTCGGGCCGAGGTGGAGCCGATGCCTATGCTGCGGTCTACCGCGATGGTCTCCGTCGCGTGCTGGAGAGTTGGAAGCCGGACAGGATGATTTTTGTCAGCAGCACCTCCGTCTATGGCCAAGCCGATGGAGCCTGGGTCACAGAGGAATCAGAGGCCGCTCCCGATCGCGACACTGGGCGCATTCTTTTGGAAGCCGAGCAGATAGCCCTGGCATCAGGAGGGAGTGTTGCTCGTCTTTCGGGGATCTATGGTCCAGGCCGCTCCGTGCTGCTCCGAAAATTTCTGGCGGGGGAGGCCCTATTGGAGGATGGAGGGCATCGCTGGATCAACCAGATTCATCGGGATGATGCTGCCGCCGCCTTGGTACTATTGGGGGACTCCTCGGTTACTCCTGGGGTGTACAACGTGACCGATGACACACCGGCCACCCAGCGCGAGGTCTATGGATGGATAGCAGAGACCCAGCGCCAACCGCTCCCCCTAGAGGGAGCGGCTGATCTCAACAGAAAGCGGGGCTGGACCTCCAAGCGGATCAGCAATGCTAAGCTTCGCGCCACCGAATGGGTTCCTCAATTTCCTAGTTATCGGGACGCTTTGCCCCAGTTGCTGGCTTATTCTTCAACGGGAGCTTTGGAGTAAAGGTTGTTAAAATCAGGATTTTTGTGACAATCTGTCTCTCATTCCATGAAGCAGACCATCCTGATCGTTGATGACGAAAAGAACACTCGCGATGGGTTGAGAGCCGTGCTGAAAGAGCACTTTGATGTCTCACTGGCGGCTGATGAAGCAGGAGCTTTGGCCTTGATGGAGGCAGACCCTCCCGATCTCGTCCTCACCGATCTGAAGATCGGAGCCGATAACGGCATGGATCTGATGAAGAAGATTCTGAAGCGCGCCGATCCTCCAATCTGCATCATGATGACGGCTTACGGATCGGTGGATACCGCCGTAGAGGCCATGAGGCAGGGCGCCTATGATTTCGTGACCAAGCCGGTGAATATCGACCGTTTGGAAATGCTGATCCGGCGAGCCCTGCGCGAAAGAACCATGCAAGCGGAGAATCTGGAACTCCGTCAGGAAGTGCGCAAAACGCGGGCGCCCGACAGAATGATTGGCCGCTCCCCGGTCATGGAAAGGGTCTTCGAGACCATCCGTCAGGTGGCACCCAGTAAGGCCACCATCCTTATTCAAGGAGAGAGCGGAACAGGCAAAGAAGTCGCCGCTCAGGCGATCCACGCCCTGAGTAATCGGGCCGAGAAGCCTTTCGTCGCCGTCCATTGCGCCTCACTTTCCCCCCAGCTTCTGGAGAGCGAGCTTTTCGGCCATGAGAAGGGGGCCTTCACCGGCGCGGGCGAGCGCAGGATCGGGCGCTTCGAACAGGCTGCCGGCGGCACTCTTTTCCTTGATGAGATCGGCGAGATTGACCCCATAGTCCAAGTCAAGATTCTGCGAGTGCTTGGTGAGAAGAGCTTCGAGAGAGTCGGGGGCAACCAGACCCTCAGCTCCGATGTGCGACTCATCGCCGCAACCAACAAGAACCTGTCGGCCATGGTGAGCGACGGGACATTCCGTGAAGACCTGTTCTTCCGACTGAATGTGGTGCCCCTCACAATGCCTCCCCTACGGACTCATCCGGAGGATATTCCCCTGCTCACGAGTGCCTTTCTCAAGGAAATGGCCAGGGAGCATGATAAGCCCGAGCGACTCTTCACTCCAGAGGCCATGGCGGCACTGGAGGTCCACACCTGGCCCGGTAATATCCGTGAACTTCGCGCAGCCGTAGAGCATGCCGTGGTGTTAGGAAACGGCGCTGAACTCAAACTGGGTGATCTCCCATCATCTCTACGCATTCTCGCGGGATCTGCTCCTGGGGAGAATGAAATGAACCTTGCCAGGATCGAGGCCACGATGATCCGAAAGGCTCTGGAAGAGTGCGCTGGGAATCGCACAATGGCGGCAAAAAAGCTCGGCATCAGCCGTCGCACCCTCCATCGTCATCTCGCTCAATTTGGCATCACAAAATCCCTGCAATAACCCATCGCTCTCAAACAATGGCACTCCAGGAAACAGTACGCGACCTCGACTCCGGCTTCATGGCCCAGGTGCTCAAGATCGGCATGATCGTTGTCGTTGTCATAGGGCTCTGCATCGTTTATCTCCTGATGCAGTTCAAGGGACTCGGTACCGAGCATGCGATGGATCAGGCCCAGATCGCGCGTTCCCTCATCTCAGGTGAGGGATTCACGACCCGCTACATCCGCCCGCTGGCCATCCGTCAACTCACGGACACTGCCAGGAAAGTTCCTAGCGTCAATTTCCCCGATTTCTACAATGCCCCTCTTTACCCGCTGGTGGAAGCGGCGGCTCTCTTTCCGGTAAAGAAAAGAATTGCGATGGCACCGACGGACACACTCAGCATGGGTGACCGGGCCATCGCGACACTCGGCATCGTTCTTCTGCTTCTTAGCGTTCTGGTCTGGTATTTTGTCGGCGCGCTACTCTTCGACAGGACACTGGCTCTGATCGGAGCCGGACTCCTTCTCGTGACCGACCTCCTCTGGCAGTACGCTCTGGCAGGACTGCCCCAGCTTTTCCTGACCGTGCTGTTCGGATTGGTCTGTCTCTGTGCACTGAAAGCACTGAATGCGGAGGAAGAAGATAACCAGCTCGCGGTCTATGCCTGGCTCGGAGGCGGCGCCTTCGGTCTTGGCTTGATGTCCTTGACCCATGGAGTCACCTCTTTTCTGGTGCCAGGATTTTTGGCTTTCTGCCTTTTTGCATTCCGGTCGCGGGTCGTGACCTTTCTCCTTCCTTTTCTCATCTATCTGCTGACAGTGCTTCCCTGGCTACTTCGCAACTATTCTGTCTGCGGTAACCCCTTCGGCCTCTCCATCTACATGGCATTGGCGGGGTCGGGCGTCACGGAGCAGTCCGTCATGCGGGGAGTGAACACCGGCCTGACTCTGGGCGGAGGCATGGCAAGCAAGATCAGGTCGGGCCTTCTCGATCAGGCATCGCATCTCTGGGAGTATCTCGGACTGAATATCACCGTCGTCGCTTTCTTTATCTCGCTTCTTCATCCCTTCAAGAATCCGGTCGCGGCGATCTGGCGATGGGTGATTCTGATCATGTGGATCGGTCTCACACTGGGTATGGCGCTCTTCGGCGTGAAGGGGGCGGTGTCAGGTAACCAGTTGCACGTGATTTTTATCCCAATTTTCATTCTCTTCGGAACGGCATTCATTCTGGTGCTTTGGAATAGGCTGAACATCAGCCTGAAGCCACTACGCATCGCCTTTCTGACCGCGATTTTCCTGATT
The DNA here is from genome assembly GCA_037127835.1 of Verrucomicrobiota bacterium. GTDB lineage: Bacteria > Verrucomicrobiota > Verrucomicrobiia > Chthoniobacterales > UBA6821 > UBA6821. The sequence goes on from JBAXXS010000011.1 coordinate 10,113, forward strand.
TCCGGAATCCCGATGATCCTCACCCTGCTGACCGGTCAGCAATCCCGCATCCAGTGGCCTCCCTATGTGCCTCCCTTCATTTCAGTCCTTCAGACTTGGTTCAAGCCCCAGGAACTCCTCTCATCAGACATGCCCTGGGCAGTTGCCTGGTATGCCAACAGGAAGTGCCTGCTGATCCCGGAAACAATTCGGCAGTTCAACGAGATCTCCGATTTCGGAAGCCTTAGCACGCCGATCGTCGGCCTCTATCTAACTCCAGTCTCTGCGAGCGAATCCTTCATGGATCTCCTCAAGGGTTCTTATAAAGACTGGGGGCCCGTCATCATGCGAACAGTGAATCCCAATGACTTCCTGCTCAAGAGCTTTACTCCGCTGCCGATTGACGGCGAATGCATCCTGTATGCCGACACCGAGCGGTGGGCGAGGAAATCGTCCCATTAGGGTTTCAACTTGGTCTTCAACTCTCCCATATCCGTGAAACAGAATTCCGATTCCGAAACCTCCATCGAGAAATCACTCGGTCGCTTGGAAAGCATCGTGGAGGAGATCGAGCAGACCCCACCTCCTTTGGAAACGCTCATCGAGCGCTATGAAGAAGGGATGAAGTTGCTCCAGATCTGCCGGGAGAAGCTCGACACAGCTGAGAAGCGGATCGAAATCATCACGCGCAACAGCCGCGGTGACGCAACGCTCAATCCGTTCGAGGAATCGTGAGTTCGGACCATCCAAAGCGCTTGCTGGAGGACATCGACTCCCCGGCCGACCTAAAAAAACTCCCGGAGAGCGCCCTGCCCGCACTTGCCCAAGAGATCCGAGAGGAACTGATCGAATCCCTCTCTGAAACAGGAGGCCACCTTGGACCGAATCTTGGCGTGGTCGAGCTCTCGATCGCGCTGCATCGTGTGTTTGAGACACCGACGGACAAGATCCTCTTCGATGTCAGCCATCAGGGTTATATTCACAAAATGCTAACGGGTCGCCGGAACCGCTTGGCGACAATGCGCCAGCACGGAGGCCTCAACGGGTTCCTGCTACGCACCGAAAGCGAGCATGACTGCTATGGGGCAGGTCATGCCGGAACGGCTCTTTCAGCGGCGCTCGGCATGGCAGCAGCGCGCGACATGAATGGTGGCCAGGAGAATGTGGTGGCCGTTGCTGGTGATGCCGCCTTCACCTGCGGGATCAGTTACGAGGCGCTCAATAACGTCGCAGAGACTACAAAACGCTTCATCGTCATCCTTAACGACAACGAGTGGTCGATCTCCAAGAACACCGGAGCCATCGCCGAGCATCTCAATCGCATCGCCACCAGCCCGGCCTACGCTCAACTTCACGATCAGACGGCCAAGTTTGTGGAATGGATCGGGGGGAAGACAGCGCGCCATCTCGCCCACAAGATCGAGGCGGGGGTGAAGCAGATCTTGCTCCCGGGAGTCATTTTCGAGGATCTAGGGCTTCGCTACTTCGGTCCGATCGACGGCCATGACATCCCACTGCTGATCCGGACCTTCGAATTTCTCAAGACCCAGACCGAGCCTGTCATCCTGCATATCCTAACCAAGAAGGGGAAAGGATACGCCCCCGCGCTTGCCAAGCCGGACAAATTCCACGGACTTGGCAAGTATCAGCAGGAGACCGGAGAGACAACGGCGGGTGTCTCCCCAACCTATTCGGAGATTTTCGGGAAGACCCTTTCAGACTTTGCCGCTCACAACCGCAAGATTGTCGCAATCACCGCCGCCATGCCCACCGGCACGGGTCTCTCCCAATTTGCGGCGCGCCATCCCGACCGCTTCTACGATGTCGGCATCGCCGAGGAGCACGCGGCCCTCTTTGCCGCAGGCATGGCGACCCGTGGGATGAAGCCCTTCCTAACGATCTACTCAACCTTCATGCAGAGGGCGTTCGACATGATCGTTCATGACATCGCGCTGCAGAACCTCAACGTGGCTCTCTGCATGGATCGTGCCGGCCTCTCCGGAGATGATGGGCCGACGCACCACGGTCTCTTCGACATTGCCTACCTGCGGAGCATCCCGGGAGTGATCGCGATGCAAGCGAAGGACGAGGAGGAATTCGTCGATATGCTCTGGACGATGGCCAACCATCACGAGGGACCCATCGCGATCCGCTATCCCAGGGGTGCAGGCACGGGTGCCATTCCTAAGACCACGCCTAAGCTGCTCGAAATCGGCAAGGCTGAGGTTCTGCGTCATGGAACGGATGTCGCGCTCTTCGGATTGGGAAACTTCTGCGAGGTAGCACTAGAGACGGCCGATCTCCTCGAGAAGCAAGGGATCAAGACGTCTGTCATCAACCCCCGCTGGATCAAGCCGCTTGATACGGGAACTCTCGAGTTCTTTGCCCGCGGTTCGAAAGTTCTTTGCACCCTGGAGGACCACGCCATCACGGGAGGCTTCGGTTCCGCCGTGGCGGAACACCTCTCAGATGCAGGCATCACCACACCGCTTGTTCGTTTAGGGTGGCCCGATCAATTCATCGAGCACGGCTCGGTTCCCATTCTTCGCGAGAAATACGGCATGACCGCGAAGGCCGTCGCTGAACGAATCCTTCAGACACTCAGGATGGAAGGCGTAAAAACTGCGGCTGTTCTTTAGCCGGGTAGCTTCCACAAAAAAACGCCTCCCTTTCGAGAGGCGGTTTTAAATCAGTACAGCTGCGATCTAAGGAAGTGCTGAATAATTCACATGATGACCGCTAAAGAGCATTTGATTTTTTTGAACCTCATCTTGCTCCCCCAAGGCCGTGTCGTGCCTTCGGGATCATGCCTGCAGCCCATGGCTTACCCGGTCGTTGCTTCGCATCCGCTACGGCTTCCCGCAATGGCCTCAATACGATTGAATAAATGCTTCCCTAGGAACCCTCTTCACAGTTTTTGAGGGTCTTTTATAAGTGATGCTTTTCAAGAAAGTGCCTCTCTGATTGACTACTTGGCTTGATCGGATCCCGCCCGACATTCACTTCCAAACCGACCCATTTTATGACCGCAATTCTCCGCAAAACCAAAATCATCTGCACTCTGGGCCCCGCAACTGAGTCTCCGGAGCGCCTACGTGAGATGATCCTAGCTGGAGCCAATATCTTCAGGCTCAACATGAGCCATGCCCAGCACGACTGGGTGCGCCAGATCGTTCCGACCATCCGCCAGATCGCAGCCGAGCTCGATATGCCAGTTGGCATCTTGCTCGACACCCAGGGACCCGCTGTCCGCACTGGCGATCTCCCCACGAAGCTTGACCTCAAGGTGGGTGACATCATGGAGTTCACCGTTCGCGGTGCCCGCAGTGAGGAAATCTATTCGGTCAACGTCAACTACGACGGCCTGATCGATGACATCAATGAGGGAGACGTTGTCCTCGTGGACAATGGGGTCATCCATCTCAAGGTTCTTTCCAAGATCAATAACCGCATTCGCTGCGAGGTGCTCACACCCGGAGCGCTTGGCTCCCGCCGTCATATCAATCTGCCAGGCGTGAAGGTCAATCTGCCCCCCCTCACGGAAAAAGACATGGCTGATATTGCCGTCGGCACCGAGGTAGGCGTCGACTTTTTCGCCCTGAGCTTCTGCCGCGAACCTTCTGACATTGTCGAAATGCGTCGTGTTCTGGCCCTCCATAACAGCAAGGCCCGCGTCATCGCGAAGATCGAAGATCAGAGCGCCGTCAAGCTCATCACCGAGATCATCAAGGAGACCGATGCTGTCATGATCGCCCGTGGCGATCTGGGTATCGAGTGCCCGATGGAGGAATTGCCTATCATCCAGCGCAAGATCCTCAAGATAGCCCTTAAGATCGGCAAGCAGGTTATCGTCGCCACGCACATGCTGGAGTCGATGATCGAGAATCCCGTCCCGACCCGGGCCGAGGTTACGGATGTCGCCAACGCAGTCTTCGAGCAGGCTGATGCCATCATGCTCAGTGGAGAAACCACAGTCGGAAAATATCCTGTTGATTGCGTGAAGGTCCTCGACCGGATTGCCCGCCGTATCGAGCGCAGTGGCAGCGCCCACTTTGCCGAGCAGACCTCCTTGCTGACTCCCCGCCAGAAGACCGCGTATTCCGGTGTCGTGCTGGCCAACTCCTTTGCCAATGCCAGTATTGCCGTCCTGACCCGACACGGCGATATGGCCGATTATACCAGCCACATCCGTCCCGAACACGCCACCATCTATGCCATTACTCCTTCGGAAGTGACGGCTCGTCATCTCACGCTCAACTGGGGGGTGATGCCGATCGTTATGCCATTCGGTGCGACTCCCGAGGAGTCTGTCAAAAAGGCCGAAGAGCTGCTTCATTCCCGCGGCCTCCTTAATAAAGGAGATCATCTTATCGTGATGAGCGACATCATCGAGGGGGACGAGAAGTTTGATTCGATTCAGCTGCGCAAGATCTAGCATCACTTTTTCTTAGGGGCAGGAGCTCGGAATATAAGTGGATAGAAGCGGTGTTTGATGGTTGCTGTAGTAGTAACCACAGCAATGCTCTCATGCCTTGTTCCATTCCATAACGATCTTTTTCCTGAGTTCCTGATGCTTTAGCAGGCAAGCAATTCCAGATTAAAAACCTCTGCGTCTCTGCGTTTGTACTCGCTTGCTCCCGCAAGGTTGAACGGCACTTTGCTCCCGCAAAGCGGTGCCTTCCTTCGGATTTGCCTCAGGCAACTTCTCCGCGCCTCTTCCCAGAGGCTTGCTTTGGCCTACGGGTCCACCTTCGGTGGCTATAACTCGCTTTTCCCAAAGGCTCGTTTCTGCGGGAGATTTTGCAGTTCCTATCAGTCTTCAGCCTAAACCGCTAACAGCCTTAGCTTGTCAGCTCCGCCCGGAGCGCCTCCAATTCCTCCCATCGAGCCATGGTCTTTTCGATGGTTTGGTGAAGCTGATGGAGTTCTTGTTCGACCTTTTGAAATTCGCCACCTTTGCTTTGGTAGAGAGCTGGATCAGCCAGTCGTTCGGAAAGTTCTGACTGCTTGGCCTCGAGTTCCTCAAGCTTTGCAGGAAGCTCATCAAGCTCCTTCTGTTCGCGATTCAGGAACTTGCGGCCCTTCTCCGTCTTTCCAAGCTTCGGCACATCGATAACCAGTGCAGTAGCGATTGGCAGTGAGGTAACGCGATCCAACTCGCGGCGCTGGCTAACCCAGTCTTCGTAGCCGCCGGTGTATTCGGTGATGCGACCCTCTCCCTCGAAGACGAAGGTGCTGGTCACCACATTGTCCAGGAAGGCTCGGTCATGGGAGACGACCATGAGCGTTCCCTCGTATCCGACCAGAAGCTCCTCGAGCAGCTCCAGAGTCTCGGCATCGAGGTCGTTGGTAGGCTCATCGAGTACGAGGACATTTGCCGGTTGGAGAAAGAGGCGCGCCAGCAGAAGACGGTTTCTCTCCCCACCGGAAAGCATCTTGGCGGGCATCCGAATACGATCGGAGGGGAACAGGAAATCCTTCAGGTAGGTGTGGATATGGACAGGCCTTCCCTGGAAGGTCACGGTCTCGGCATCACCCGCCACGTTTTGGCCCAAGCTTTTCTCGCCGTCGATCTGGTCGCGGAGCTGATCGAGATACACGACCTGGAGCTTGGTGCCCAGCTTCACGGATCCCTCCGTAGGCTCCAGCCTTCCCAGCAGCATTTTCAGGAGTGTCGTCTTGCCCGCTCCGTTGGGGCCTATGATCCCAATTTTATCTCCTTTCCAGAGGGTCGCGGTAAAGTCGCTGACAATCGGGTGATCTCCGTCACCCGCTGGATCGTCGTAGCGGAAGGTGATGTTCTTTGCCTCGATGACCTTCTGGCCCGAGGAGCCGGCCTCCTGAATCTCGATCTTGGCCGAGCCGACACGCTCGCGGCGCTTGCCTCGCTCCGCGCGCAGGGATTTCAAGGCGCGTACACGACCCTCATTCCTTGTTCGGCGAGCCTTCACACCTTGACGGATCCACGCCTCTTCCTGAGCAAGTTTCTTGTCAAAGGCAGCCCATTGCTTCTCCTCGGCATCGAGGAAGGCTCCTTTGCGCTCGAGGTAGGTGTCGTAGTCGCAGGCCCAGCTGGTAAGACTCCCCCGATCGAGCTCAACGATGCGGGTCGAGAGTTTCCTGAGGAATGCACGGTCGTGGGTCACGAAGAAGAGTGTCGGCCGGACTTTCAACAGGAAGTTCTCGAGCCAGAGGATCGACTCGAGGTCGAGATGGTTGGTCGGTTCGTCAAGCAGCAGAACATCGGGCTGTCCTACCAGGGCTCGGGCGAGGAGTACTCGACGCTTCATTCCTCCTGAGAGACTCTGGAACTCTTTTTCGGCAGGAAGCTTCATCTCCTCCATCAGATCCTCGACGCGCACGTCTGCCTCCCAGTCTTCCTCTGTGCCACCGATCCGAAGACCAGCGTGGATAACCTCGTAGACCGTTCCAATGATGCCGTCCGGCACTTCCTGAGGAAGTCTGGTCAGGACGACTCCGTTGGGCTTAGTGATGTCCCCCGACTGAGGTTTTTCCTCGCCGGAGATGACCCGCATGATGCTGGTCTTGCCGGTGCCGTTGCGCCCCACCAAACAGACACGCTCACCGGGATCGATCTGCAGGTCGACTTTGTCGAGAAGCGGAAGGTCCGTGTAGCGTAGGGTGACCTGCTGGAGTTGGAGAAGAGGCATTGGGCAGAAAAGATGAAGGATGAATTATGAAGAATGAAAAGGCGCCTCCGAAGGGGCTTTGCTTGTTTCGCTAAGGCGATGCCATTCTAGGCGTAAGCCGAGAACTCCGAAGATCAGCAGACAAAAATTGCTGGGGGCTTTTTGTCTTGGGTGCAGGAATCTAACAGCCTTTAACCTAAAGCGCTATAGCCTTGGATTAACGATTCAAGGGCCCGCCCGACGATGGAAGGGCGGGCATGCCCGGAACGCTCTGTGCTGGCTCGTTCAGCCATGGCTTGTCCTGAGCGCCCATTTGCAGCGAGTTCATCAGGACATAGAGGAGTTGTTCGAGCTGCGTCGCATCGCAGCGGTAGACGTCTTTCGCTCCTGCGGATGGTTGCCAGGTGGAAGCCGGGAATCCAGGAGAATAAGAGAGCTCTTCGATGAGAAAGGACATGGCGAAATCGCTTCGCCGGATGTCGATCCGCTTCGGAGTGTACTCGGAGCAGATCCAGAGCTTTGCTGAGAAATCCTCCGCATTGGCACCCTTTGCCACTTCGGGGATCAGGCCGCCCGAGATGACACGGCAGGAACTGCCGCCGACATCGGCAACTTCCTGGGATTGGTCGAGTTGAAAGAGCGCGGGAAGCAGAACTGCCTGCTGGGCTGTGAAGGGAAGCTGAAGAGGAGCGTTGTTTTTCTGCTGGAGATGGGGCTTCTGCTTGAACTGACTCAGCAGGAACTGGATTTTAGCACCGGGCACAGCCCAGGCCTGGTTGCCGTCACGACAGACAGTTAATGTCTCCCCCATCACCGGGGCCTCGACACGGATCCTGCCGGGATACTGGATCTTGGCACTGAAGGTCGCACCCTTGATCATCTGAGGCAGACGGCCAGCTACCTGATCAACGGTAGCTCTTAGCGTCAGGGCGCGATTGCCTGAATCCTTTCCTCCCAGCAGAACGGACGCCATGGGGGTGATCATCTTGGAGAGGATGTCGTAGCGGTTCTCCGAGGGAGCTGGTGCTGACGATGAGGGTACTGAAGATGACGATGCCGCCGGTGCTATTGTATTGGGCGAAGGCTCCATTGCCGCATTGCCGGGAGCTGCTTGTGGATTCGCTTGAGAATCCGATTGTGGATCTGCGGCGCGAAGTGAAACTGAGAGACATGAAAGAGCCAGCAGCTGAGCTAGAAAAGTGGCTTGTAAGGCTGGTCGGAGCATACCCTCTTGATAACCGGCTCCAGACCTCATGGCAAAGCTGCATTCGAGAGTAGCAGGCCAAACGCCGACTTCACCCTTGTTCTGCCGGGGAGTACGAGGATGATGGCAAGGTGTCCAGCAAGCTAAATATCGAAGAAGTCATCACACGACTCGGGCTGAAACCTCATCCCGAGGGTGGGTATTATGCCGAGACTTTCCGTTCCTTGGAGAGTGTTAAGCTCTCCGATGGACGGCAGCGCTCTGCCAGCACGGCCATCTATTTTCTGCTCCCGGAGGGTGCTTTTTCAGCCCTTCACCGCGTGGCGGCTGACGAGTGCTGGCACCACTATGGAGGAGCCCCGCTCGAGTTGGTGATGATCTCCCCGGAAGGCGGGCTGGAGAGGGTTATCCTTGGCCCTGAACTCACAGCCGGACAGCGCCCGCAGCATGTCGTGCCGTCTGGATGGTGGCAGGCGGCCAGGCCTCTTGACGGCGGCTCGGCATTGGCCGGATGCACGGTGGCTCCGGGATTTGACTTCGCGGATTTCGAGATGCCTTCCCGTCCGGTTCTGCTGGAGCTCTTTCCAAGGCACGCGGCCGTGATTCTGGAGTTTACCTATTCCTAGGAAACCGTGATTCTTTGAACCATGCCTTTATTGCTCGGTAGCGGAATCGTCTATGCCTTCCTCGAGTCCACACCCGAGGGAAAGGCGGTCTTGCTTGTGCTCTTTGTGGGCTCCATTTTCAGCTGGTCGGTGATGATCACCAAGATCCGAGTCTTGGGCTTTGCCAAGAAGCAATCCGAGCGTTTTATGGCCCTGTTCCATAGGGATCGGGAGCCGCTGAATATCTTTGAGACTGGGTTGGAATTCGAGGGATCTCCCCTCTTTGAGATCTATCAGGCCGGCTGCGAGGAGCTCTGCTTCCAGGTGCTCGGTTCGACAGAGGTGGACGAGACATTCAAATCGCGTCTGAAATATGCGGAGCGTATCACTCCTGCCCAGATGCGCTCAGTTCAGGCCGCCATGGAACGTGCCGTTGGGGAGTCATCGCTGAAGCTTGAATCCCAGATGATCATTCTCTCGACTGCGGTCAGCGGCGCACCCTTTGTCGGTCTGCTCGGAACGGTCTGGGGAGTTATGGATGCCTTCGGTGGCATTGCCGCATCGGGAAGTGCCAGCCTTGCGGCCATGGCGCCCGGTGTCTCAGGAGCCCTTATTACGACGGTGACGGGACTGCTTGTCGCGATCCCGGCCATGTTTGGTTACAATTTTTTAGTAACCAGCGTCCGCGGAATGATCGTCTCCTGCGACAACTTCGCTGCCGAACTCTCCAGCGAGATCGAGCATCGCTACGTTACCCACGGGAGCCGCAACGGCTAGTAATTCGATGCATAAATTTTATGCGTAGATTCTCGGACCGCAACGCACTGCACACACTCAGTGAGCTGAATGTGACTCCGCTGCTCGACTTGGCGTTCGTGCTGCTGATCATCTTCATGATCACGACGCCGCTCATGGAGAACAGCATGGATCTGATCGTTCCCAGTAGCTCGACCGCGAAGGCCGAGGTGAACCCCTCGCAGGTTCAGACTCTCTCCGTGGATCGTAATGATCTTATCAAACTGAACGAGCAGGTGATTTCTCCCACTGATCTTGAGAGCCGTCTGGCTTTGCTAAAGCGCGAACAGCCGAATCTTGCAGTCGTCGTGCGGCCTGACAAGGACCTTCCCGTCCAGAATTTTGTCCGTGTCATGGACCTCCTTCACAAGGCCGGCATTTCAAAAGTCGGCGTGATGACCCGACCTGATAATCAGGGTGCCACACCTCATCCGTAAGCAACGATGAGTCGGCAAGAACCCCGCTTCCGCAGGGCGCTCATCATCGTCGGCCTGATCCATGTCATCCTGATCGGCGGACTGGTTTGGTTCTTCAACAGGCCGATCAAGAAACCCTCCGGTCAGCTCACTTGGATGGAGACAGGCTCTTTTTCTGCTCCTCAGGAAACTACCGCTGTGCCTGTCATCAAGTCTCCATTGGAAAAACAAGAAAAAATAGAGGAGCCAGAGCAGCCCCGCGTTACGAAATCGCACCCCACGCCCATTCCTCTTCAGGAGAACGAAAAAAAGCCCCCCCAGACCCCCGAGCCTCCTTCCGAGATTTCCTTGGCAAAGCCGACCCCTACTCCCACTCCAACGCCCACGCCCATAGCGACCCCCGTTCCTACGGCTACACCTACGCCAAAACCTACACCGAAGCCTACACCGAAGCCTACACCGAAGCCTACGCCGACTCCCACGCCGGAGGAGACTCCAAAGCCGACTCCCGAGCCGGAGGAAAAACCTACGCCCAAGCCATCTCCTAAACCTTCTCCCAAGCCGACACCGAAGACTTCCCCTCATCAAACCCCCGCCAAGCCGAAGCACACACCTTCGCCTGAACCAAAACCTGAATCAAAAGCCAAGCCAACGCCGAAGCCCTCTCCAAAAGTAGAGAAAGCTGAAAAATCAGAGAAGTTGGAGAATGTTGACGAGGATCACCCGGCCAAAAAGGCCTCCTCCCAAAGTGCTGAGAAATCCTCTGAAGGCTCGAAGAAGAGCTCTAGCGATACGAAGAAATCCTCTGCGGCAAAGGGTGAAGGTGCCGGCAACTCCGATGCCAAGACGGCCTTTCTTGCCTCCAAGGGTGGGGGAAGCGGCGCGGGTGGATCGGGTGGTAATGGTGCCGATCTGGGAACCATCGACGCCTACCATGGCCTGATTCATGACCGATTCTACAGCCAGTGGGAGCAGCCAACCTCCATACCCAATGAGCACCGCCACGACTTTGCAACCGTCTTGAAAATCACCATCCAGCGTGACGGCACGATCAGCGACTTCTCGCTCTCGAAACCGAGCGGTAACCCCGTCATGGATCAGTCAGTGCTAGAAGCCGCGCGCAAGGTCATCAAGATCGCCCCGGTTCCGGAAAAAATGGGCTCCTCAGCGGGCTATACTATCAACATCAACTTCGAGTTGGAATAACGGCTGGCGCTTTTCGCGCAGGAGTGCGTTTCCGCTCTCCGTTTTGAAGTCGGTTTTCTCCCGGTGTGATTTCGTTCAGTGACGGCGTGTCGTGGAACGGCGTCGGGAAGGGGTCGCCAGCATGCCTCCCATGATGCTCCCCATCACACCCCGGACGATGGTGCGTCCCATCTGGGTTCCCATGGCGCGCAGGACGCTGGTGCCGATGCTTGTCGCGGCCTTCATCAATTCGGAAGGTTTCTCCTCGGAGGTCTTGGAGACGTCGGGAGTGGTCACCGCAGCCCTGGTCTGCAGGAGCTCATAGGCCGACTCGCGATCCAAGGTCGCCTCATAATGACCGTAAAGATCGCATGACTTGATTGCCGCGGTGCGTTCCTCCGGAGTCAACGGAGTCAATCGAGAGGAGGGCGGATAGATCAGGCAGCGGTCGACGATCTCGGGAATCCCTTTCTCGTCCAAGGTCGAGACAAGGGCTTCCCCCACGCCGAGTTCCATGATCGCCGCGGCGGTATCGAGTTTCGGATTGGAACGAAACGTCTCGGCGGCCGTCTTCACTGCCTTCTGGTCGCGCGGAGTGAATGCTCGCAGGGCGTGCTGCACCCTGTTGCCGAGTTGACCTAGTACCGTCTCGGGGATGTCGAGGGGGCTCTGCGTCACGAAGTAAATGCCGACTCCCTTGGAGCGGATCAGGCGGACTACCTGCTCGATCTTTTGCTGGAGGAACGGGGGCGCGTCGTTGAAGAGCAGGTGCGCTTCATCAAAGAAGAAAGCGATCTTGGGTTTCTCCAGGTCACCCGCTTCAGGCAGGTGCTCGAAGAGTTCCGACATGAGCCAGAGCAGGAAGGTGGCATAGAGATTGGGCGAGTTGATCAGCTTGTCGGCCGCGAGAAGGTTGATCACTCCTTTGCCTCGGTCGGTCTGAATCAGATCATCCAGATCGAGTGCCGGTTCGCCGAAAAACCTGTCTCCTCCCTGAGATTCAAGGCCGAGCAGTCCCCGCTGGATTGCACCCACGCTTGCCGCCGAGACATTCCCGTAGTTGGCCTGGTACTTGGCGGCATTCTCCGCGACATGGGTCAGCATCGCGCGCAGGTCCTTGAGGTCGAGAAGCAGCAACTTCTGATCATCGGCGATCTTGAAAACAATGTTCAGGACGCCCCCCTGCACCTCATTGAGGTCGAGAAGCCGGCCCATGAGGAGTGGACCCATTTCCGAGACGGTGGCCCTGACCGGATGACCCTGCTCGCCGAAAATATCCCAGAAACGGACGGGAAAATTTTCGAACGAGAACTCCGGCATCCCTACTTCCTTTCTGCGCTGGTCGATGCGGGGGCTGCTCTCCCCGGGTTGACCGATGCCCGAGACATCCCCTTTAACATCAGCCAGAAAGACAGGAACGCCCATGCTGCTGAAACGCTCCGCAAGGACACGCAGGGTGACGGTTTTTCCCGTGCCGGTGGCCCCGGCGATGAGTCCGTGGCGGTTCGCCATCCCGGGGAGAAGAACGTGTTCGGCTGTTCCTTTGGCAAAGGGGGCGGGGGTAGTCATAAGGCAAGATCATGTGTTCAGGATAAGGATGCAGGCCAGCGCAATTTTAGGCCCTGCAGCAGGAGTTTTTCGCTCCGGACACCGAGACCATTGGCCGCGCCTGCTCCTGCATCGAAAATCCCTGAGACGTGTCTCGACGCAAAAAGACAGAAAAAGGTTTTTGCAATGAGGGTTGAGACTTTTGCTTGTTCGGCATCGGTTGGCCCATGACGATGTCGCCGTCACCCTTGAACACGCTGGGTCTGCCGCCGAGCGATTTCAGATTCCATCCGGATGATCAGATAAGGAAGGTGCCGTCGGGTTTCAGCGAGTAGTTCATCGGCTTTCCGGTGATCGGGGAGTTCGGAAGCTTGGCTAGATACTGCGGCACCAGAACGTCCAGTGAGGCCGGATAAGAACCATAGGCGATCCGATAGCATTCCAAGGCGCAGCGATTATGGTTTGGTTTACTTGGCTTTGGTTTTGAACAGATTTACAAAACGCTCCCCTTTAATGCTGGCAAGCAAAGTAGGGCTCATCTTTTACGGTGCCTCGCGTTTTGCTGATCGTACTTGCTGACCATCATGGCATCTGACGGCGATTATTTTTTGAACAGATGGGGAGCGGATCATGACCAACTAAGCAAAAGTATTAGAACATCATGAAAACAACATTCCTCGCCCTTCTCACCGCCGCCATGGTTGCTATCCCTCCAGCCAACGCCGCTGTCAACGGAACCTTCCAAGTCACTTCGGCCTGGAGTGGCGGCTATATTGCGAATCTGGTCCTGAGCAATCCCGAGTCCACAAGCGTCACCAACTGGAGCGCTAATCTTTCCACACCCGACCAAGTCTCCAGTGCTTGGAATGGAACAGCTACCGCAATCACCGGCGGGTACGCCATCCAACCAGCCTCTTGGACCGCTGTGATTCCAGCCAAGGGATCAGTCTCAGTCGGTTTTCAATTCAATGCAGTAGCCACAAATCCGACCACGCCTGCCAAGTTGACAGTTAACGGCACGCAGGTCCCTCTCAGTGTGATTCTCCCCGGCACGACACCAACGCCGACACCGACACCAACTCCCTCCCCGACAGCCACCCCTAAGCCAACGCCAACGCCAACGCCCAAGCCAACGGCGACCCCTAAGCCAACAGCCACCCCTAAGCCATCGCCAACGGCAACCCCCAAACCAATAGCCACACCGACACCTAGCCCCACCGCGACACCCGCTCCTTCACCTACAGCCACGCCAACGCCAGCCCCTTCTGCAACCCCCGTCCCCGCACCATCGGCGACCCCTGTTCCAACGCCCATGCCGGCTCCTACGGCAACCCCCATACCATCCCCCTCAACCAATGCGCTCTCGGCCCGTCACCTCATCGGCTACTTCCCGAGCTGGTCCGACCCTTACTACTATTACGCCGGATACAGCGGTACCCCGATGACCGACGCACAGTTGGTTGCGGCCAGCAAACTTGCCGCCACCAGCCAGACACCCTACACCGACATCTGCCTCGCCTTCGCCCAGCCCAACTTCAGCTGGTCGGGTATCGCCGCCAACACCTGGACGGGAACCGGCATCCAGTTCTCCTCGGCACCTGCGGATGTTGCCCAAGCGATCCGGATCCTTCACCAGAAGGGCCAACACGTTCTGCTCTCGGTGGGCGGAGCAACCTACAACTCTTGGAGCGGTCTTGCCGCCGAGGCAGGAAAAACCGCCGGAGCCTCCACGGCACCCATCCGAGACGCCCTATCCAGGATCATGGTCGATCTGAAACTCGACGGCCTTGACGTCGATTTCGAAGTCAACGGTGCCGACAGCGCAAATGTCACCGGCTACGCTCAGGCCATTCAGGCCATGAGGGAGGCAATCGATCAGGCCAACAAATCCGACGGTCGCTCGCGTCAACTGGCACTCGCCGCCTGGTCAACAGGTGCCGACTACACCGCACAGGTGCCCAATCCCTATGCGCCCACTCAGATCTCCTATTGGGGTGGATCGGCTGGCCGTGAACGCCTGACCTTCGCCAAGACCGTTTCCTCTGGTGCCTACGTAGGACGTCAGATCGGCTCCCTATTGGATATCGTGAGCGTGATGGCCTATGACGCAGGCTACCAGCACTACGATCCTCTCGTAGCCTACGACCAGTATCGCAAGCTTGTCCCCAATACGACCGTCGTGACGATTGGACTGGAAATTCCAAACGAGGCATGGGGCGGCGCGATCCTGGTCGTGAACAACACCGACGCCTACCAGGCCGGGACGGTGATCCAGCTCGATCAATACGGCAAGGTGCTCAACGCCCCTTACTCCGTCGAGCGTTCCGCCCGTTACATTATGGGCAATTCCGTCAATGCCCAGGACGGGTTCATGGTCTGGAATCTGCTGTTGACGAACCCCGTTGCGCTGACCGGCCCCACCGGCGCCAGGGTAAACTCCGCAGTTCCATCGAGCATCGGATCGACAGCAGTGACCCTGTTTGGATCGGGAAGTGTCAATCCCCTGCCTACACCCGCTCCCACGCCCGTCGCCACTCCTACTCCCGTGCCGAGTCTCACACCGGGCGCTTCTCCCACGCCTGTTCCCTCGCCAACCCCATCCACGGGTAGCGTGGTAACTACGGGCTCAATTGGGTTCCACTACTACTACGGAACCAGCCCGACTACTCCCCAAGACTCGATGGTTCTTGATGGCGACACCTACACGGATCTGATCCTATCAAACCTCACCGCAGGGGTCATGTACGGTCACCTCATCCAGAAGGCCACGCCCGGGATCCTTTTCAATAAGGATTACCTCTACGGATCGATCCTCGGCCAACTCCTTCAGGAGAACATCGCCACCGAATACTACACCAAGGGGAGCACTCAGCTTGCCCCCTCTCCTCTCCAAGCCCCCGTCATGGGAGCAGGCCAAGGCGGCCCCTACCAGATCAACAACTACGGCGCTGACATGGTGGCAGGAAGCTACGCCCCGGCTGGCTTTTCCCTGATCAACTACGCCGCTCTCCAGAAGAATATCGGCTATACCATGGCGGGAGCTGCGACGCAGAATTCCAAGCCTACCCCCGCGAGCTTCAACGACCTCTATTTCGGCCCGATGCTCTGCGCCTACTTCCACTTCAACGACTACATGGCACTCCAGTACGTCGGCGGGACAGATCTCACGCATCCCTGGAGTGCAATCTCCCACGGCTGGACGCCGCAGTGGCAGCCCTACTTCGATAGTTCCCTTCAGAGCTTCACGGGACTGGAGAACAGCCCGCTCGAAATCCTGCTTAACCAAGCCTACAATCAGGGCTACTACGGGCCTCTGTTGACCGCCTCCTCCAAGACATGCCAGAGCGCGACTGCAGCCACCGTCACGGCGATGGATTCCTTCACCAACGCTTGGGGAGGAGACTCCTACGCCCAGTACCCCTTTCAGGTACGTGGGTATCTGGATCAGCTCTACAATATCCCCACCCCTAGTTCCACGAACATCTCGGTGACCACCACATCTTCCAACCATGTGGCGGTGAACATGGGGTCGCTCGGGACACTTTTCACGAACATCTTCCAGAAGCTGGGGTACGTGAACGTCGCCGGCATCTACGGAGCTATCCCGGCCGCCCAGGCGCAAACTGCCTACCAGAGCGCGCTCACTGCCTCCGGCCTCATGGCAACAGCTGTACTTGACCTTGGCAACGGGGCCGACCGTGCCAAGATCTACAGCGTGCTCGAGCAGGCCATCACCGCGCTCGAGAAAAATCTCGGGACGGATTTCAGCGCGGTTTCCACGACGCAACTCTAGGGAAGCACTGAATAAATCCCATGATGGCCGCTGAAGAGCATTTGATTGTTTTCCAAGGCGTGCAGCGCAGAGGCAATACCCCTGCGGTCTTGCCCAAGCAAGCAACGCAGGAAAACGGCCAAATGGTCTCAGCCCAAAGGGTTGCGGAGATAATAGAACCGGAGGCTGTGTTGGCTTCGCGCTTACAGCCCGCATGGGGATGTGCGCCAAAACATCTATTGGTACGGCTGGCTTGTGCGGCCCATGGCGTACCCGGTCGTTGCTTCGCATCCGCTACGGCTTCCCGCAACGGCCTCTATGCGATTTAGTCAGCGCTTCCCTTCGATGACGGTGGAATCTCGGGCTTTTCATGGCCGTGGCGGCGAAGTAAGATGAAACTGCATGAGCGCCACGGCTACCGAATCCGAGACATTGATCGATCGAGTCATCGAGGGGGAGCGCATTTCGCCCGCCGATGCTCTGGAGCTCTATCGTCTACCGCTGGAGGAACTTGGTGCATTGGCCGATCACCGCAGAAAGCTCGCGCTGACGGAGGCCTACGACGGAGCGGGGAATGATGTGGTGACCTACATCATCGACCGAAACATCAACTACACGAACATCTGCAATGTTTATTGCAAGTTTTGCGCTTTTTACCGAACCGAAAAGGATTCTGATTCCTATGTGATCACCCATGAGGAGATCGACCAGAAGCTGGACGAACTCACGGCCGCAGGAGGCATTCAGATCCTAATGCAAGGGGGTCATCATCCCTCTCTTACGATTGATTGGTACATCGATCTGCTCTCCCATATCCGGGAGAAGTATCCCCACGTGAACATCCATGGATTCAGCCCCCCGGAATTCAACCATTTTGCCGAAGTCTTCAAGATGCCACTCGAGGAAGTCATCCGCCTCTTCAAGCAGGCGGGCCTCGGTTCGATCCCCGGAGGGGGAGGCGAGATCCTAGTCGACAGCGTCCGCAACCGCATTGCCCCGCTCAAGGCCAACAGCGACCAGTGGCTCAAGGTAATGGAGATCGCCCACAACATGGGCCTGAGTTCGAGCGCCACGATGATGTTCGGCCATGTCGAGACGCTCCAGGACCGGATCGAGCATCTCGGACGTCTCCGTACCCAGCAGGACGAGACGGGCGGCTTCACGGCTTTCATCTGCTGGACCTTCCAGCCCGACAACACGAAGCTCCGGGCCGAACCGGTCGGCTCCGCGGAATATCTCCGGATGCAGGCCCTCTCCCGCATCTTCCTAGACAATATTACCAATGTGCAAAGTTCCTGGGTCACCCAAGGACCCAAGATCGGCCAGGTGGCGCTGCGCTACGGCGCGAACGACTTCGGCAGTGTCATGATGGAAGAGAATGTCGTGAGCAAGGCAGGCACCAGTTTTCGCCTCGAGTCGCAGGAGATCGAGACGCTCATCCGCGAGGCCGGATACACTCCGCGCCGCAGGAACAACTGGTACCAGCTGGTCGACTGACCGGCGCCTTGTGAAACCACTGCTCCCTTTCCTCCTGCTCTGCGTGGGATTGCTTGGTCAGGATCAGAACGCTACGAATGCGGCCACTGCTGCTCCAACGAAGGATCCTCGCTATATCGTCGAGGATGAGCATTTTGAGAGTGGTGCCGGCAAGATGGCCGATCAGCTTGCAAAGGAGGGCAAACTTGTCACCTACACTCAGCTTGCTAAGAGCCTGCCTAAGAGTCGTGCCGAGTTGGCCCTTCCCGCAGTGGCTGAGAGCCCTCACTCACCCACAGAGCTAGCGGAAACACTCCGCCACAGTACGGTCGCCATGGGGTTGCGCTACCAAGAGCCCCACTCGAACAAGTGGCGTTTCATGATCGGCGCCACGGCCTTTGCCATAGCACCCGAGACCCTCTCCACGTCACTGCATGTGATGACGATCGATCCAACCATGATGCGTGAGGCGCAGGCTGTGGCGGTGACGGAGGATGGAAAGGTCTTTCCTGTCACCGAGATGATCGCCTCCAGTGACCGCGCCGACACCTGCCTGATCAGGGTTCCCGGACTAACGCTTCCTGCACTACCGCTTCGTGGTGGAGTGCGTCCGGGTGAGCCGATCTGGTGCATGAGTCATCCGGACGGATTTTCCTATATGTTCACTGGCGGACAGGTGGCCAGAATCAGTCGCGAACGCTATGATGAGAAGCATCAGCCGGCTCTTCATGTCGAGGTGACGGCTGAATACTGCCCCGGCTCCAGCGGTGGGGCGGTGACCGATGCCGAGGGCAACGTCATCGCTCAGGTTTCCAGCATCAACAACTACGATGGCTTCACATCGCGTGATGGCAAGGCGGTCAATGGGATTGTTTCGGCTAGGACCTGCATCGCAGCCGAAGAGCTGTTGCTGCTTACGAAGCCCGGGGACAACGAGCCGGTGCCGCTTCCCTCGCCGATACCGAAATCAAAACACCGTGCTCCAAAATCCCAATCCTTGCCAGCCTCCACACCCAAGGTTAGCTAGAGCAATGTCGATTTATTTTACCTGAAATAACAAAGATAATTCTCCCGCAGAGGCGCAGGGGCGCAGAGTTAAACAACAATGGGCTCTGGGAAACGGCGTGTTGCGTATTTTGAGAATGCCTAACCCAATTCAGACAGTGGAAATTTTTGCAAAAACCCTTCTATCGAATTATTGGAATGTAGGCAGAAGTCTCGTTCATCCATTGATTCATACCAAAAAACTCTGCGCCCCTGCGCCTCTCCGCCTCTGCGGGAAAATACTTAAGACGAAACTATCCGTCTAACGGGCAGGACTTTATTTGAGGTACGGGTAAGAAAATCCCGAATGCTTAGTCTTTGACCGGAGGGTGGACGGGACGCTTGAAATTCAGCATCAGGATACGGCGACCGTCGGTTTCGGTCACGGTGACCACAAAGTCGCCGATCTGCACGCTTTCACCGCGCACGGGTAGATGTCCCAGCATCTGAGTCACATAGCCGCCGATAGTGCTGACTTCCGTCTCCTCAAATTTAAGATCTGCTTCTTCCGCCAGATCATGCAGGGCTAAGGTTCCCTCCGCGTTGAATTCCCCGTCGCGGATATTCGTGATCTCCTCCTCTTGAGTATCGAACTCGTCATGGATGGAGCCGACAAGTTCCTCAAGGACATTGTCTAGTGTGACAATGCCGACCGCGCCACCGTATTCATCGACGGCAATGGCTAGATGGGCATGCTTTCCTAGGAAATAGTTCAGGAGCTTTTCGAGAGGCATCATTTCGGAGACATGATGGATGGGCCTTTGGATGCCCTTCAGGTCCTTTTTTTCGGAGTGGACCATGCGGAGCAGATCCTTGATGTGGACTAAGCCGACCGAGTCGTCTAGTGCTCCATCGCAAAGCGGGAAGCGAGTGTGGCGCGAGTCGATGGCTTTTTTCAGTTCTGCGTCGAACGGCTCTTCCAGATCCAGCAGGACAACATCGCTGCGGGGGGTCATGATATCACGCACCACCCGGTGGCGTAGATCCAAGGCATTAACGGCCAGTTGCTCGCCAAGAATAGAAACCTCTTCGGCTTCGCGGCTCTCTGTCAGGATCACCCGCAGCTCTTCGTTGGTGAGAGCGCGTTCTGAATCCTCCGGTGGTTCGACCTTGAAAACGTGTCTTAGCAGGAAATTCGCTGAGCGGTTGAGAAAGCCGATGATCGGCCGGAAGAGTGTGTAAAAGAGACTGAGTGGCGGGCTGAGCCAGAGAGCCAGCTCGACAGGCTTCCGGATGGCCAGCGACTTGGGTGCCAGTTCTCCAAGCACGATGTGGAGGAAGGTGATCAGTGAGAAGGCCAGGATGAAGGAAACGGTCGTAACCACGGCGGGCGCGTTGATGCCAGCAAGATGGAATGCCGGCTCGATCATGTGCGCGAGGAAAGGCTCACCCAACCAACCCAGGCCTAGACTCGCCAGGGTAATGCCGAGCTGGGTAGCGGAAATGTAGGCCTCCAGATGCATGGTTATATGCTTGGTCAGCTTGGCGCGGGCATCTCCCTGCTCGATCAGTGTGTCGAGCTGGCTGCCGCGGATCTTGACGATGGCCAGCTCGGAGGCGACGAAAAAACCGTTCAGCAGGACCAAGACAAAAAGAACCAGCAGTCGCAGGAAAATCATCTCACCGGATTCCCATTGGGAGGCCGGGGGGAGGATGGCTGGCAGATGGGAGGGATCCCCTGCCGCCACCGCCAGAATGGCAGGGACGAACATCATGGGAGATCTCAGTTACCGAGATGGCAAGAACCGATGCACGCGGGGGTTGAAGCGATAGAATCCTGTGAAAGCATTTTGGGATTCATACTCTTCTTGATCAATTCAACGATACCCTCTCGAGAGAGGGTAAAACGGATTTGAATTACCAGCTCGACTTGGTCACGCCCGGAATCATTCCGTTGGTGGCCAATTCGCGGAAGGTGATACGCGAGAGCTTGAAGCGGCGCAGGAAGGCGCGGCGACGTCCCGAGATCTGGCAGCGATTGACGAGACGGACAGGGCTCGCATTGCGGGGAAGCTGGCTGAGGCCGATATAGTCTTTCTTTGCCTTGAGCTCGGCACGGAGTTCCGCCCACTTAGCGACGGTCTCGCGTTTGCGTTTATCTCTTTCAAGCCATGAAGTCTTTGCCATAGGGACGGGAGAGCGTATGGAAAATCTGTGACTGTGCAAGATCTTTTTTAAGATATCTCCCCGCCGAACTCTCCGTTCTGGTTTTCGGAGAGGGTGACATCGCGGCGAGGGAAGCCGTTTTACCTACGCCTATGGCTAGCCCGGCCGTTGATTCGGATCCGTTACGGCTTTCCGCAGCGGCCTCGTTGCGATTTAATCAGTGTTTCGCAAGGATAACCGATGGCAACAAAGTCCACAGCAAAACCTGCGCAGAAAAAAGCGCCTACCCGCCTGATCATCTCCGAGAGCGAGTCGGGAGCCGACATGCTGCATTCCACGGGATTCAGGGCGCCTGATCCGTTTGTCTACCTAGAGAGTCGGGGACGCACAGCGATACTGCTTAGTGATCTCGAGTTCGATCGAGGGAGACGCCAGGCGACCGTGGACGAGGTGGTCTCGCTGAGTGAGTTGTCGGCGAGCTTGGAAAAGGGCCTTGGTCGAAAGCCTTCGATCGCCGAGGTGACTGCGCGCTTTCTGAAAGCGCGCGGAGGGAGTCGCCCGCTTGTTCCCACAGATTTTCCGATGGGACTCGCCCGTGAACTGGAGAACGAAGGTATCAAGGTAACCCCAGTCGGCGGGATGTTCCGTCCCGAACGTCAAATCAAGACCGCTGAGGAAGTCCGTCTTATGACCCGTGCCACCCGGATCACCGAGGAGGGCATGAAGAGGGCTTTCGAAGTACTCCGAGCATCCAGAATTGGTCCCCGAAATATTCTCCGCTGGGGGGGCAACACTCTCACCGCCGAGCGTCTGAGAATAGAAATTGAGTCAACGATCCTGAGGGCTGGCGGGATCCCGGCTGGAAACTCCATCGTGGCTTGTGGCGAACAGGCCTGTGATCCCCACGAGAGGGGTCATGGCTCATTGAAGGCCCATCAGCTGATCATTCTGGATCTTTTTCCCAGGGCGTCCGCAAGCGGCTATTATGGCGATCTGACTAGGACCGTGGTGAGGGGGAAAGCCACTGAGGCCCAGACGCGTCTCTGGGAGATCTGCCTGCTGGGTCAGAAGCTGGCCCTAGGCTCTCTGCGGTCAGGCGCTGATGGGGGTGTCATCCACAACGCGGTGACTCGATTCTTTGCTGACAACGGGTATCCCACAGAAAGAGTAGGGGTCGGGAAGGATGGATCGGGAGGTCGTTGGAGCGGATTTTTCCACGGAACCGGTCACGGCCTCGGACTCGAACTGCACGAGGCTCCCCGTTTCGGTGCGGCAAAGCTCAAGGCAGGACAGGTCTTCACCATTGAGCCAGGTCTCTACATCCCAGGGCTGGGAGGGGTGCGTCATGAGGATGTCGCCCTGATCACAAAAACGGGACACAAGCTATTGAGCCGCTGTCCTAAGCCGATGGAGATTTAATCAGCGGTTCCTTAATGCAGATTTCAGGTTGAACATTTTCCGTTGGCGGCTGTCCGATATGATGCATTTGTCACATCCATGACCTTCGAGCTCTACATTCTCCTGATCGGTGCGCCTTTGGCATTGGGGCTCTGGGCGAAGTACCGTGTCACCTCGGCCTTCAAGACCTATAAGGAGATCCCCGCCGCCTCGGGGGTAACCGGGGCAGATGCCGCGCGGCGCATCCTTGCCGATGCGGGGATTCACGATGTCCGGGTCGAGGAAATCAACGACATGCTCGGCGACCATTACGATCCCTCCGCCAAGCGCCTCTGCCTCTCTACCGATGTCTACAATGGCGCTTCGATCGCCTCGGTCGGCATCGCGGCCCATGAGTGCGGCCACGCACTGCAGCACAAGCTCAACTACGGCCCGCTCAATCTCCGCATGCAGATCGTTCCGGCCACGCAGTTCGCCTCGCAGATCCTCCCCTTCGTGATCATGGGCGGCTTCTTCTTCCACATGACGCACTTAATCAACCTCGGCATTGCCTGCTACGCGGTCCTGATGGTCTTCCAGCTTATCACGCTCCCAGTGGAGTTCGACGCTTCCAATCGCGCCAAGGCGATCCTGCAGCAGATGGGGATCATCCGCCCCGGGGAAGAAGCCGACGGCGTGAATGCCGTCCTGAATGCGGCCGCCCTTACGTATGTCGCCGCCTTCGTTGCCGTGCTCGGTAATCTGATCTACCTGTTCCTCGCGAGAAACAATGAGGAAAGGTGATTGGTGGAAAAGTAAAAAGTGGGAATGTGAATATCTCCCCCGAAAAACTTTCCTACCTTCGCACCTACGCACCTTTTACCATTCGGCCATGCTTCCCGTCGTCCTCACCATAGCCGGATCCGATTCCTCCTGCGGCGCCGGTGCCCAAGCCGACCTCAAGACCTTTTCCGCGCTTGGTTGTCATGGCCTCACGGCGATCACTTGTATCGTCGCGGAAATACCCGGCAATGTCCGCTCGATCCAAGCGGTGAAGCCGGAGATCGTCCGTGATCAATTGGAACTACTACTGAAGGCCTATCCCGTGGCGGCGATCAAGACCGGAATGCTTTTCTCTACACCGATCATCCGGGTTGTTGCCGGGGTACTGGCATCACTGAAGAAACTACCGCCCCTGGTGATCGATCCGGTCATGGTTGCCTCAAGCGGTGCACCTCTGCTCAAACCAGGTGCGCTCATTGCCTATGAGAAGCTTCTCTTTCCTTTGGCGACGCTCATCACGCCAAATCTGGATGAGATTGGCATGCTAACAGGGCTGAAGCCGCACTCCCAGGCGAAGATGAAGACCGCTGGGAAAAGGCTCACCGCCGCGACAGGTGCAGCCGTCTTGCTCAAGGGAGGGCACCTGAAGGGGCAGACGGCCACAGAC
Source organism: Verrucomicrobiota bacterium (assembly GCA_037127835.1). Lineage (GTDB taxonomy): Bacteria > Verrucomicrobiota > Verrucomicrobiia > Chthoniobacterales > UBA6821 > UBA6821. Next base: position 33,720 of record JBAXXS010000011.1, read on the forward strand.
ATCCTCCTGACTCCTGATTGGGAGGAGCAGGAATACAGCGCTCCCTTCATCAAGGGGGTGCAGACCCACGGTACCGGCTGTACCTACTCGGCAGCGATCGTTGCCGGATTGGCAAAGGGTTTGCCGCTTCCGAAGGCTATCGGTCTCGCCAAAAAATTCGTTACCCGTGCCATTGCCGATTCTCTCAAGTGGGGAAAGGTGTCGGCCCTCGATCAAGTCCAGCGCTGAACGCATTGTGCGCGGGTCATTCGATGACCGAGAGGGCGCCGGGCTGCTGGA
>JBAXXS010000012.1:0-31940 GCA_037127835.1 Verrucomicrobiota bacterium
CAGTATTGGCACTGATAGAAAGGACACCGTTGGAAATAAAGGTTCCTCCCGTGTATGTGTTGACTCCCGAGAGTGTTACAGTTCCGGCTCCATCCTTGGTGAGGGTTCCCGATGTGGTTCCAATGATGCTGGCAAGATTGATGTTACCGGCTCCGCCAAGGGTCAGGCCGAAGGTGGCTCCTGAAATGGTTCCCGTATTCGTGATCTGGAGGAGGTCGGCGTCCGAGTTGATGCGCGAAGCAGATGCCAGGGTAATGAGTCCACCGTAGGTGTTGGTTCCGGAGATGTTGCGAAGCGCACCAGCGGTGGCAACACCCGTGCCGTTGAGGGTAAGAGCTTCATTACCAACCGAGATACCCCCCTGCAACTCGAGTGCCGAGCCGGCGGCAACCGTTGTTCCTGCTGCCGTTGTTCCAAGTCCGGAGGAGTTCCGCACGTTGAGCGTTCCCGACGTGATGGTCGTCAGTCCCGTGAAGGTATTGACTCCAGAAAGGGTCGCCGTTCCGGCTCCATCCTTGGTGAGGGTTCCCGATGTGGTCCCAATGATGCTGGCAAGATTGATGTTACCGGCTCCGCCAAGGGTCAGGCCAAAAGTGGCTCCCGAAATGGTTCCCGCGTTGGTGATCTGGAGGAGGTCGGCGTCCGAGTTGATGCGCGAAGCAGATGCCAGGGTGATGAGTCCACCGTAGGTGTTGGTCCCGGAGATGTTGCGAAGCGCACCAGCGGTGGAAACACCCGTGCCGTTGAGGGAAAGGGCCTCGGCACCGACCGAGATACCTCCCTGTAACTCGAGTGCCGAATTTGCGGCAACCGTTGTTCCTGCTGCCGTTGTTCCAAGTCCCAAGGAGTTCTGCACGTTGAGTGTTCCCGTCGTGATGGTCGTCAGTCCTGTGTACGAGTTGGATCCCGACAGGGTCGTCGTACCCGCACCGCTCTGGGTGAAGGCTCCGGTTCCTGCGAGCGAGTTGGCGATGGAGGCTGCGAGCGTGTTGGTTGCGCTGAAGTTCGTTCCCGTGAGTGTGCCGCTTCCGGAGATCGTGCCGTTACCCAAGGAGACGGCTCCCACAGTGGTGTTAAAGGCAGCGTTGGTGAGCGTGCCAGCGGCCACATTAAGCGTCGCGTTGGTGGCTCCGAGGGCGAAGGTATTGCTCACCACCATGGTGCCAGCCGAGATGATGGCTCCTGCGTAGCTGTTCGAGCCCGATAGAACGAGGGAACCTGTTCCAACCTTGGTGAGTGATCCGGCTCCCGAAATGGATCCCGAATTAGTAAGCACAAAGGCTCCCGAATCCACGGTGCCGCTTGCAGTGAGGGCGATGCTGTTCGTGACGGTGAGGTTGGTGAGAGCTTGGAGCGTCGTGTTGTTGGAGGCAAATGTGAGGGTTCCGCTACCTAGGGCGAAGTTATTGCTCAGAGCCAGGGCTCCAGCGTTGAGGGTCGTGCCCTGGGAGTAGGCGTTGGAGGAGGCCAGTGTCTGTGTGCCCGTGCCGTTCTTAACTAGGGCGATGGCATTGGTGATGGATCCGGTGAAGGTGCCCGATCCACTGTTGTTACCGATGCTGAGTGTGTTGGTGCCTGCGCTGTTGATCACCGAACCGGCCCCATTGAGACCATCGATGGAGGCGTTGTTGGAGTTCAAGTTGATGGTGCCGGCCACTGTCAGGTCATTGCTGATGGCACCTAGGGCCGATGCATTACCCATGGTGATGGTGCCCTGTCCGACAGTAACACCACCCGAGAATGTGTTCACTCCCGTAAGAATCAGGTTACCCGTGTTGGTCTTGATCAAGCCTCCCGCTCCGCTGATGATGCCGGTGTTGGTCCAAGCAAAAGTTCCGGAATCAAAAGTGCCATTGCCCGTAAGGGTGATGTTGTTGGTGATGTTCAGATTGGTCAACGCCTGGAGGGTCGTGCTGTTGCTCGCGAAGGTCACTGCCCCGGTTCCAATCGTGGTGTTGGTTCCAAGTGCCATGGTGCCTGCATTAAGAATCGTTCCACCCGAGTAGCTGTTGCTTCCCACCAGAACGGTCGTTCCAGTTCCCTGCTGGATCAGCGTTCCCGTTCCGGAAATGGCGTTGCTCACGCTGTACGAATTAGCCCTGTTGAAAACCAACTGCCCATTGTTGACAACGTTGTTAGTTCCAAGTGTGCCGTTGGTGGTGCCATTGCTGGTCAACTGGATGGATCCGCCACTGATCGTGGTCGTTCCCGTGTAGGTGTTGGTGTTGGCAAAGATGAGGTCGTTTGTTCCGGTCTTGGTGAAGCCAAAGCCTCCGCTGAGAACTCCATTCATCACGATATCGTTTGAATTGGCCGCAATGGTGAGCGCTGCACCCATGATGACCCCAAGATTGATCGTCTGGATGTTGGCAGAGTTGTTCGTGATATAAGACGTCAGCGTCATCGCCGTGCCATTCAATGTGAAGGCGCCGGCTGCTGTCTGAAACAGGAAGCCAATGTTTGTAAGTGCCGCACCAGTCAGGTTGTTGGTCGTGTTGAGTTGGGTCGTGCCTGCAAAAACCACATCATCAGCTCCATCGGGAGGGTTTCCAACACCACCAGTCCAGTTAGCCGCTGTTCCCCAAGCGCCGGTACCACCACCGCCATCCCATGTTCTGACAGCCGCAGAAGCCCTCGGCACAATCGCAAGCAAAGCCAGCAGCACCAGCAACGCTCCGGGGATGGAGCGGATCGCCTGAGCAAGCTGCGGTAATTTGCGAGGCTGTGGATTGATTGGCATTGGAGTCATTTTGATTGGCGTCACTGAATCTGAGAAATGGAATAACGATCAGGGATAAGCAACACGCATGCAGTGCTGACTATCCCCAACCCAATCCCGATCTCTGTCCATGGGCGTTTGACCAATCTATTGAGGAAATTCGAATCCGCAACCAACTTGGGATGAATCGGGTAATTTTTATCATGAATCCGCCGAAAAGATGAGTATTGTGACGAAATTGACATTTATTTACGCAATTTAACGACCTTTCTTCTTCTGAAGAGCTTCTCTTTGCGGTGACTCGATGTGAGCGATTGAACGATCCAAGAGGAAATCTCCGGTGAACCATTGTTGATGGTAGGATGATTTGGGACTCTCGCTTCCCTCTTGGTCAGCTTCTTTACCTTCGTTACCTACGTTGCCTTGGCTTCCTTGCTTTATTTGATCGTAGGCTGTGTTTGTTGATTTCATGAAAACCAGAACATAGACGTGCCGTGACCCTCTTGAATAGAGGCTGAACGTGCTAGCTCCCCCTATGAGTCTTCATTAGAGCATCTAGTAGTTTTAACTACCCCTCCCGCCCATCAATCCCTGATGGGAATTGAGAATAAAAAAAGGGCTTCCCGCTATGTTGAGTGGGTGAATCTGCTGGATCTAAAGCAATCAGCGCCTAGGCCTTTGAGTCATGGCCACAAGATGCACAAGAAGCACAGGGCTTGTGATTGTTTCTAAGGACATCTCATAAGATGCACCAGAGGGTTATGGAGACATTCCATTTTGTGATTTTTTGTGTCTTTTGTGGCTACATTATTTCTGGCTCTCCGCTATTTGGAATGGGTGAATCTGCTGGATCGAAAACAATCAGCGCTTAGGCCTTTGGTTTGGAAAAGGATTTAGAAGAACCAAACAGGGTTTTTTGAATAGGGAACTCAGATGCAACGGCTGCGAACATCGAGTGCCGGGAGGCACGATGTAGCCTGCGCAGCAGTCCGAAGGACGAGGCCGTCAGGAGGCGGCGAGGCAAGCAACGGCCAGGCAAGCCAACTCAGGAAACATATGTTCCTTTGTTTGATTCGCTCGCCCCACTTTTGGGCTACCTTCGGTAGTCTATCCCAGCCTCTCCCGAGGCTCGGTATTCTGAGTTCCAGATTATTTATCTCTCCCCTCGGATCCCTGTGGGGCCAAAGGGCACCCACTCAAAATAGCGAAGAACCAAAACTATAGGCCATGCAGAAGCAATATATTTTGATATATTTGTCATTTTTTCTATTGAATACCCATATTATTGATATATTTGTCATTTTATGAAGACTACAGCAGAGTTCGGTCAACTTCTTGCAAACCGCAGGAAGGAGCTTGGCCTCAAACAAAAGGAACTCGCCGCGTCCGCAGGAGTCCCCAGTGCTTCCCTCTCCCGGCTGGAGAACGGACGCCTCCCCGAGTTCGGCCTCCGAAAGCTCATCTCATTACTGACAGTCCTAGGTCTCGAACTCGGTGTCCGTCCAACCGGCTCGGCGGGTAATCTGGATGAGCTGCGAAAGGAACTAGGAGGCTCATGAAGCTTTCCGTCCATGTGCTTGGTCGCGAGGTCGGCACTCTAGAGCCTGTTGGTTCCTTCAAGTCGGTGATGACTTACCATCCAGAGGTCGATCCGGAGGACTTCGTATCTCTTACCATGCCGGTGAGAACAGAATCCTATGGCTGGGATGCTCCGCTGCATCCGATTTTTCAGATGAACCTTCCGGAAGGTTACCTGCTCAAGGTCCTTCAGGAAAGCTTCGGCCCCCACATCGGATCTGAACCCACGGCCCTTCTCTCCGTGGTGGGACGTCACATGATCGGACGCATCCAAGTTTCCGCTCCAGGGGCAGACCTTGCGACCCCCCCACAACCTTTTGAAGTCGAAGAAGTCCTTCAGGGTGACAACTCCGAAGAAGCCTTTGCGGAACTTGTACGCCAGCACGCCACGAGCGGTGTCTCAGGAGTGATACCAAAGTTCCTTGATGGCACCGATACCAGCATCGGCATCAAGGCGTTCAACAAGACAACCCTCTTCACTGGAAAACATATCATTAAGGGCTCCTCGCGTAATCTCCCCTTCGCAGCCCTCAATGAACACCTCTGCATGCAGGTGGCCGCTAAAGTCCTCCCTGCTACCAAAACCGAGATCTCCATGGATGGCAAAGCTCTCATCGCACGCCGCTTCGATGTCGATGAGGAAGGCTGCCCCCATCTGGGTATGGAGGACTTCTGTTGCCTTCTGGGACTTTCTCCGGAAAAAAAATACGACGCCACGTGGGAACGCATCGCGAAGGCGATCCGTAACCATGTTCCCGGTCCAACTCAGAGGGAGGCCTTCCGTCAGCTCAGCATCATGCTTCTGCTGACCTATGCCCTGCGTAATGCCGACTGCCATGTCAAGAATCTCGCGCTGATCTACTCCAGCAAAGCAGATGCCCGACTTTCACCGGCCTACGATCTCCTAACGACCGTGGTCTACCCTGGCTACCAGAACCAGCCACCCGGCATTGCCTTTATGGGCAAGAAAACCTGGTCTCCCGGAAAAAACCTAAAAACATTCATCGCTGGGGAATTCGGCATCCCCCTCCGGGAACAATCTCTCCTCGTAGAAACAATCTGCGAGGCGATTACCGACACAGCCCCAAAAGTCCGTGCGGCGATCAGCGAGCATCCGGATTTTCGAGACCTTGGTAAACACATGCTTGTGGCATGGGAGGAAGGCATCCAGACACTTCGTGATAAACGTCATTACTCATTACCCGGACCGGAAACTGAAAACCTTCTTGGAGGAATTTCCGATCCTCTCAAATTGGCTAATCCTAAAACCATTGTTGGCCAATCAGAGGGGCTAGGAACCCGTCGCTCGGGATCCAAAGAATAATTCATTGGATCCAATGAACGATGTAGGGAGACGAATCTCGTTGGCTCTCTAGGAAGGGTTCCTTCTTGCCTGCTTCGAATCTTCACTCACTGGAAACAGCACGAAGCCAATAAAAATATCCACTGGTCTTGAATGCCAAGTCGTTGCTACTAGTCGTAATGATGACCAATGGAGCACTCAGCGAGGACCGCGCACTCGTAGGGGAGAGCATGTCCCATGCGACATCTCCGGAGTCATTCGCCCCGATCAAGCCGGGAGACGAGTTCGGCGCGATCGCGGGATGGGCATCCCGAAATAAACAGGCGCTGATCTTCTGGATCTTTCAGACGACATTCTGGCTTGTTGTGGGTCTCTTAGTGCTTTTGCTGGTTCATGTCTTCCACCCGATGGATTATGAGGTTGCCTTCGTGGGGATGCGTGTGGCGATCGGATTCACCGCGACATCGCTGCTGGCCTACGGTCTGCAACATCCGTTGTTCCTGCGTCAGGAGAGAGTGGCACGTGTCCTGATGGTCATCCTGGCCTGTATCTTCATCGTGGCGATCGAGCAATCGGCACTCACGCTGGTGGCGCAACATCTGAAAATCTTTCAGGACCTTCAGCAAACGATCCAACATCGGGCACTGATGGCGGGACGGCTCTTCATTATCGGAATGTGGATCAGTCTCTATTACCTACTGCGACTTCTCCAAGACTACTCCGTCGCTCTGGTCCGGGCAAGCCGTGCCGAGGCGGAATCCAGCGCCTATGAACTGAAGTACCTGCAGGCACAGCTGAACCCCCACTTTCTCTTCAACTCACTCAATGCGATCGTCGCCAACAAGGATAGCCCGGAAGATGTGGAGATGGTGACGCAAAATCTCTCCTCCTTTCTCCGGTTCTCCCTCAGGGAGACGCGTCCGCTGGAGCAACTGGCCCGCGAACTGGATATCATCCAACACTATCTCGTGGTCCAAAAATCGCGCTTCGGTGAGCATCTGCAGTGCAGTATCACTTGCGATGTGGCTGCACGTGCGGTACGGGTCCCCCCGATGATGATCCAACCCCTGCTTGAGAATGCGATCCACTATGGATCGATGACCTGCGAGGGGAAACTCCGTGTGAGGTTGAATGCCGGAGTGGATCAGAGCCACCTGAAGATCTCGGTGACCAATAATGGTCTCTGGGTATCACCGGATGTCAACCGCTCTCCCGGGAGTGCCCACCGCAATCTCCGCAAGAGACTCAATCTGCTCCTCGGTGAGGAGACGCGCCTTGATGTGAGTACTGAGGGAGGAGATGTCTGTGTCACCGTGATGATTCCCCTGTCAGGAGGACGCACGGTCCTAGCAACTGGCAAGAAGTAAGAAGTCATCCAGTCACAACCCATGTTCTCTACCCTCCTGATAGATGATGAACCTGCGGCCAATAACCGCATGCGCACCCTCCTCTCCTCGTATCCGGAGTTCAAGGTTCTCGCTGCCTTGCAGAGCCTAGCCGAGGCGAAGGAATTCCTGCAGACAACTACTCCCGGGGTCATCTTCCTCGATGTGGAGATGAGGGGGGGGGCGGGATTCTCCATTCTGAAATACCTCAAGCAGCCCACACGCGTTGTCTTTGTCACGGCCTATCAGGAATATGCCGTGACGGCCTTCGAGGCGGGGGCCGTGGATTATCTGGTGAAACCCGTGGATCCCTATCGGCTAGAAAAGACCATCGAAAGAATCAGGGTGCTCAAAAACCCCCTCTGGACAGAATCCATCGCGGAGCAGGAAGAATCCTCCACTTCCGATCTGGATCTCACCAGTGGGGTTCTGCATCTTGACTCAAGGCGAGATGGAAAGGAGGAGCATATCCCGATCGCCTCGATTATCTGGATCCGGGCGGCTATGAATTACACCGAGGTGCAATTCAGCAATGAAACGACCCCCATTGTCTATCGACGACGCCTCGGAGAGTGGGATGCCGTGCTGGAAATGAACATGTTCCAGAAGCTCGACCGTTCTCTGATCATTCACTACGGACTCCTGCGTAGCACGGAATGGATCAGCCGTGATCAGACGCTCCTCCGGTTTCATGGTCTGGAGGAACCCCTCCCCATCGGTCGCACCGCCTCTCTCCGGCTGAAGGAAATCCTGAATCAGGAATCCGAGGGTTAGGCCGAAGGGGGAGGTCGAGTGACGAGGTGTCGAGCGTCGAGAGCCAGAGGCATGGCGATCACCAGAATGGTGCGCAGCATTCCAGTAAAAAAGTTAGAAGGGTAGAGGGTTAAAATGTTGCAAGAGGGTCAAGCTCGCTTCGGAAGTCTAGCCGCGAATGACGGATGCTTTTGTAGGAAAATGGGGAGCGTTGATGAACACCCGCACCACCCTTTCCCCTACCCCTCACTGGCATCATCGATCATTCGATCCCCCCTCCAGATCCGGTAGCGGACTTCGACCCCCTTGGGGACATAGATGACCATAGGGAGTCGGCTGTTGTAGCGACGCAGCTCGGGGGCTCCGGCAAGTGTGATGAAGCGATCTAACTTGGGAATGTCAGTGTCCACGGCCATGAGAGTTCCGGCCATGGGACCAAGGGATTTGAGAACGTAACGATCATAACCCCACCCACGGATTGTTTCGGTCTCAAGCTTCCCTCCAAAGAAGTAGCGGTTCTGGGGATCAAGTTTGACGGTCTTGCCGACAAGAAGTTGAACTTTCAGGAGTTCCTCATCCTTCTGCGCTGGAAGCATGATCACGAAGCGACTCATCCCCTCCCCTGCGGGTGGGAAGGCTTTGAGTTCCTTGCCTGCATTTGAACTGACATCTTCTGGCATAAGGCATGACCCAGTGGATGCTAAAAGCCAAAAGAGGCATAGAATGCAGCTCAATCTTAATAAAGCCTTTCTTGAAACCTTTCCTGAGTTTGCTAGCCCGGCCGTTGCTTCGCAGCCGTTACGGCTGAGTTCCATATTACTCATATGAAGGATTGGGCGGGTTGCTACGGAGATGACGACGGAGCAGGCTTGATCGGATCCATCCGGGCTATCCATTCCAAGAGAATCCCCCGCTGGGAGGCTGTAGTGTAATGAAGCAGACCCCAGCGCAGAAGTGAAGCTCCGTGGGCTGCATCTCCCTGCTTCTCAAAGCATCGGGCATCCTCGAGCAGTAGGCGGAACTGGACGGGGTTTTCTTTTGCCATTTTATAAGCCATGGAAAAGCTGGCCTCCGCCGCCGGAAGAACACCCGCATCCATCTGGGCGTTCCCCAGAGCCTCAAGATAAAGGCTCTGCCCACCCTGCTTTGCCCGGGCGACTAGATCTCCTGCCGACTTGAGGACATCTCCATCATGGGAAAGAATGATCCTGCGGTAATCAGTCCAGACACTCTTGGAGGCAGAGGTACTGTCGGCCTGAGCAAAGCAGGCATAGGGACGGTAGAGTGGGTCACCCACCAGGATGCTCATCCAGGAGAGCACAGGCTGCGCCGCATAGTAGCTGTCGGCCAGATTCGATCCGGCTAGTAGAGTGGAGGCCAGGATGCCGAAGTCGGTGGTAAAGGCCAGGAAGGGCTCGTAGACATTTCCCACGGAGGCGCTGGCTCCGTGCTGAATGAGAGGTCCAGTCCATCCCTTATTCGGATCATGCAGGGTGGTAGCGCTAAAGGAATGCAAATGCGCGGCGACGCCTCCCGGTACAAACTGGAAGAAAGTATCCGCAAACGGGCCATCGATGTTCTCGGAGTACCAGCCGTAGTAGGCGGCGGCATCAGTGACTGGAAATCCTGATTGGTAAGTATCGGGCAGGTCATCCGAGATCACCGGTATGCCGTATCGCCGCATAGCCGTGCCAGCTGCCCTGATCCAGTTGTCCCCCTGCACGTAGCCGGCAGAAGTGATGGAACGCAGATCAATGTACCCCCACCCCCACAGGCCTTCTTTCTCCGCATGGAGTCCGTTCATGACCATGGATCTGACAGCCTCCACGCTCGGAGCGTCGAGGCGAGCCACGAAGAGCAGGGCGGGAGGGACCTGCGGGTTAAAGACGGATGACGAGGCGTTGTTACAGACAGGGTTCTTGAGTACGCCCGAGATCTGAGGAGAAAAGAGTCCCAGGATGGAGAGCTCCGAGTCGACGGATGCAGCATTCACGGTGCCGACTGGGGCTGGCTGGCTCTGTGAATCACCGGGATAATCGGCGCATTCCTTGATCTTTAACGGGATACCGCGAATCACTGCAGCGTAACGAATGCTCGAGGCTATTAGGATGGGACGGTTCATCATGTCCTGGGTGACACTCCAATATCCGCGATTCACTAGCTCCTGCCTGAGTGGAGTAGCGATGGAGATGTCATAATCGCTACGAGAGATCTCCTCGGTATTCGTGGTCGAAAGAGCGATCTCATGAGCCGGATCGATGGAGCGTGCGGAGCAATAGAAGTCGGCCAACCCCTTGGAATCGGGATCATTCGCATTGTAGATCACCACGGTGGCGGCCGCATCCTCCTGAGGAGTTGCAGCGGCTAAACAGACCCCGTTTAGAACAATCGCAAACAGGATTAAGTGAAGAAAGATCCGAGTCATATAAAAAATCATGGTTGATTTGCTTCCCCGACATGCGACCCATCCAACTTAAGTCGGAGGCCGTCATAAGCCAGAGCGAATCCCGGGGGCAGCTCAAGTTGCTTGGCCGCGTGGGAAACCTCATGACACAGGTGAATAAACAAGGTGCTGGTTGGCCTGACTGATCGGGCAGCAACAATGGCTTGATCGAAATTCATGTGTGTAGGATGAGATCTCTCCCTCAGGGCGTCCAGAACGAGAAGCTCGGCACCCTGAGCCGACTCGACAGCCGCAGGCGGCAGCTCTGAACAGTCGGTGAAGTAGGCAAGCAGCTTCCGGCCGCCCCGATGAAAAACATAACCCGTGGTGGTGAATTTCCCATGAGGCAGATCAACAGGTACCACAGTCGTCTCGCCGAGCTGAAAAGGACCACGGATCAGCTCCGGGGAGAGGCGGAGATAATTCTTCCAGGTCTGAGGGTTATCAAAGGCATACCGGAAGGTGTTCCTGAGCCCCTCCATTGTCTCCCCGGAAGCATAGACAGGCATGGGACGATCCGCCATTTCGCTGAACCGTCTCATATCATCGAATCCCATGATGTGATCCGTATGGGCATGCGTGATCAGGGCCGCATCCAGCCGGGTGATCTTCTCTCTCAGGCACTGCATCCTAAACTCGGGGGCGGTATCGATCACGAAATGCAAGTCGGGAGCCTTCACCAATAAAGAAGTACGACTGCGTTGATCACGAGGATCAGTGGAGCAACAGACCGGACAATCGCATCCGATGACCGGAACTCCTTGGGAGGTACCTGTGCCAAGAAAGGTGATTTCCAACGAATCCATGGGACTTTATCCCGCAGAGGTGCAGAGACGCTGAGTATAATCCTTCAATTCCATGGATAAAGCAGGTGGCAATCCGGTTTTTCAGAAGCACTCTGTTTTCGTGACCTGAGTGATGACAGATTCAAACAATTGAATGCGAAACACATTCCGTTTCATTCATCTATTCTCTGCGCCTCTGCGCCTCTGCGCGAGTCTGTTTATTTTGACTTCAATTGAACGCTTCAACTCCCACGCTCCGGCTGGCATAGTAACTGTCATGTCGGCCATGCTCCGATCTCTCCGAATCCGCAATCTAGCCCTTGTCGAGGAACTGGAATGGGATCTTCCTGCCGGCTTCACAGCCGTGACCGGCGAAACCGGAGCCGGTAAATCGATCATTCTCGGGGCACTTAAATTCCTTCTGGGTGAACGGGCCGATCGAGGCGTTGTCAGAGCCGGTGCGTCCTCTGCTGGGATCGAGGCTCTCTTCTCACTGGAGGAGACACGCGAGATCGACTCACTGCTGGAGGAATCCGGAATCGATCCCTGTCAGGATGGGGAACTGATTCTGAAGAGGACAATTGCGGCGGAGGGGAGTGGCACTACGGGACGGCAATTCATCAACGGCAGTCCCTGCAATCTCTCGGTCCTGAAGGAACTCGGAACTCGGCTTGTCGATCTTCACGGCCCCCACGATCATCAATCCCTGTTCTCCCGACGTGAGCAGACACTACTTCTGGATCGTTACTGCGAGGCGCTTCCATTAAGGGAAGTCTATCTGGAACGACGAGCCGAAGTAGCTGCAGCTAAACGTGCACTGGATGAGCTCGAGGCCTCTGCCGGGGGTGTGGACCGCATCGAGCAACTGCGTCTCGAAGTGGAGGAGATCAACTCCGCCAACCTAGCCGAAGCGGATGAAGAGGCGCTGAACGCCCGATACAAGGCCGCCTCGAACAGTCGCCGACTGATCGAACTCTCAGCCTTCGCGGTCGCACGTCTTGACGACGAGGAACGCGGCGCAAGCCTTGCTCTCTCGGAGTCAGCCAGAATGCTCCGAGAGCTCGGCCGCCTGGATGACCGATCAGCTTCTCATCTGGAGACTCTGGAAAGAATCATGGGCGATCTGGATTCCCTGATCTCGGATCTCCGAGATTATGCGGAGACCATCGAGGTCGATGCCGGTGAACTCCAGCAACTGGAAGATCGTCTGAACCTGCTCTCCACTTTGCGCCGAAAATACGGCCCGGCACTTTCCGACGTGATTGCCAGAGGGTCCACCTCAAGCTCTCTACTCGAAAAGCTCTCGGGTTACGCGGAACTGAAATCGACCGCCGAAAAGAATCATTCCGAAGCACAATGCGCCCTCCAATCAGCGGCAGAAAAGCTGGGCGCTAAACGGGCTCAGGGTGCCGGTAAGTTGGCCAAGATCGTCGCGAGGGAACTGGCCGACTTAGGGTTCAAGCAGGCTGGATTTGAAATTACTCTTGAGAAGCAAGAAGAGCCCGGCCCTGACGGAGGTGAGGTTGCTGAGTTCCTCTTTGCCCCAAATCCGGGCGAGCCCGTCCAGAATCTCCGATCCATTGCCTCCAGCGGTGAAATCTCCCGCGTTATGCTGGCTCTCAAGTCGGCACTTGCAGCACAGGATCGGATTCCTCTTCTAGTCTTCGACGAGATCGATGCCAATGTCGGAGGCGAGATCGCCACCAAGGTGGCGGCCAAGATGAGAGAGCTCGGCTCCGGACACCAGGTCCTCTGCATCACTCACCTGCCCCAGGTCGCGGCGGCTGCAGCGTCCCAGTTCATGGTTATAAAATCCGTCCAAGAGGGACGGACGGAAACAACGCTCTCTTCAGTCGAAGGATCCGAACGTATTTCCGAGATTGCCAGAATGCTGGGAGGGGTGAGCGAATCCGCAAAGGCCCACGCTGAGGCGCTGATCCACGAGTTCCGGGGCTGAAGGAGATTCGCACCGTTCATGGCACTTTATTATCTCAAGGAATCAGATGATGGCGGCACGCCCGTGGCTACTCCTCCTCATCCGTCAGTCAACCGCGCGGACACCATCATCCCGCTCCTGAGCATCGCTTGTGGCTCGATCATTATGCTTGCCACATTCGTTCAGTTGCTCGGGCTGACCTGGCCGCTGGAAGAGCGACTCTTACAAATTCTCCCCTCCACCCTGATCACGAAAGTTCACGGGGGAGAGAACTTCGGACCTAAGATTGCACTCCTAGAGATGTCGCCTGTCGATGAAGCCTTTCCCGCGGTGGATGTCGCCATGGCTCTGCGTGGCTTGGGTAAGCTTCACCCAGCACGGATCCTGATCGCTGGGAAAGTGACCTCGGATAAGGAATCGGAGCAACTCCTCCTAGGAGTCCTAGCAACTCTCAGGGCAGAAGGAATCGACGTCATCCAGTCTCAGGAACCCTCCGCGGCTGCACATTATTATTCCATACCGCTCTGCCGTTACGATCCCCCAAACTTTTTCCATCTTGATACTCATTGGGTGACGTTGCCAGGTAGCATCTCTAATAAGACGCAGCAATGCTTTCTACCCTCCGATCTCAATTCATCCGGAACAACTAAGTCTACGTCACAGGGTCTGCAGCTCTTTGCCAAAACAGCTCATGGCGAGGTAGTGGGATCAACTTGGTGGGATGTCATCAGGGAGGACGTGGCGGAGAGAGAAGTTGGCGTTGGGATCGACAGTTCCTCCGTGAAAAACCAGGATCCCTTATGGCTGCTTGGCGGTAGGCTTCTGCTTATTCCGAAGCGCTCTCCCCTCTTTCTGACCGCCGATGGGTCTCTCAGGACGAATACTTCCAGTCCTGTCCAGTCCTCCTCATTGGAGGATTTTCTCCTTCACGCGGAGCAGAAAGAACGAGGTGAGCCGACTTCATCCTTCGATTCCGCATGGAACGATGCCCTCGTGATCCTCGGGAAGAAATCGGATCAACCTTTCCTTTCAACACTTCAGAAACTTGGATCACAACTCGCATGGAAACATATGTCATGGTCCACTCAACTACTCCTTGGCTTAGGATGTATCCTTGTGCTCCTGATCGGAGTTGGGAGCGGAAAGATCCCCTCACTGCTTCTTGCGGTGCTCTTACTTGTAGCAACTCCGACCTGCCTCCTTCTCACGGTCCGGCATGGCATTCTTATTCCCTGGCTGGCACCGGGTATCCTCACCATAGGACTGTTGATCCGAAGCTCTATTCCTCGGAAATCTTAAGAAAAGATGTAGCCACAAAAGGCACAAAATCACAAACGGGGAATGTGCGTAAGAGCAATCAGAAACCCTGATCATTCAATGCACTTTCTGACCATGGCTCAGTTTAAATCGCTCTAGATAAAGGGTAAGAGTGGATATTTCTTCCCAAGGACCATCTCACTCGGCGCTCCGAGCCATTTCTCAAGAGCTGTGGCGTAGACAGAGCGAAAGTCCGTGCTGAACTTGAGATCGCCATCGTGCAGATCGGTCAGACTCGGATAGTTACCATAGAGACCGGGCTTCACACCTCCTCCCATGACAAAGAGAGGTGCGGCGGCCCCATGATCCGTACCGCCACTGGCATTCTCGGAAACACGGCGACCGAATTCGCTGAAGGAAATCATCAGAACACGGTTGAAATTCCCCTGAGCTTTCAGATCCTGCGCAAAAGCGGAAGTCGCCGTGCTCAGATCGTTCATCAGACGCTCATGAGAGGGTAACTGGTTCGCATGCGTGTCGAACCCTCCCTGAGAGACGTAATAGACGCGTGTTGGCAATCCTCCGGCAATGAGACGGCCGACAAGATTGAGACTGTTTCCGAGTTGGGAGGTGGGGTAGTTGACCGAGCTCTTGGTCTTACGCGTGATTGCAAGGATCTTGTCGCTGCTCATCTGGGCGCCGAGGGCCGTCCTCTGAAGGAACTCGACGGTACTTCCCTCGTCATCAGCAGGTCCTGAGATCATCCCAATCGATCCTCCTGAATTCTCACTCAGGGAACTCTGTCCAGGATCGGACGGTTGGTTCATCTGCCTCATGAACATATCGGCTGAGGCGGGATCGCTTGCTGCATCGCTCATGTAGCGGAACTGCTCCGGATTGCTGAATGCCACCCCCTTGGGAATCTGAGAAGCAAAGGACTGGGGGGTTTGTCCTCCTATGGCAACTCCTACGGTGGAGGGGTCAGCCCCCTGGCAGCAGTTATCAAAGTACTTTCCAAGCCATCCCTCGGACCCGTTCTTGTCTGCATCAGTTGCTGTCTGCCAGATCTCTGTCGAGCGGAAATGCGAGCGGTTCGGATTCGGATATCCGACGCCTTGCACCATACCTAGGCAGCCTTGGGCATAGAGATCATGAAGACCCGTCAACTTAGGATGGAGTCCGGCGTAGTCGGAGATCCGAAGAATATCGTTTTTTGGAAGGGCGATGTGCGGGCGAGCCTTATAATAAGCGTCATCCCCGTAAGGAACGAGTGTGTTGATCCCGTCGTTGCCACCTGCCAGTTGTAGGACGACTAGGATAGTCCCATCCTTGCCCGTCGTGATCTGTCCGGGAGTGGCGGCTGCCATGGTATCTAGGCAGAGAAAGGTCTTCTCAAGAAAGAGAGGAACCGTATAGGCCAAGGCACCGCCCAGAACTGATGTCCTGAGAAAGTCACGCCGAGTATGGAGGGGCTGATCTTTGGGGGATTTCATTGGGGAGAGGGATGAAAGGTGAAACCTGAAGTATTTAAAGGCTGTTAGTAGATTGGATTCAATCGGCACATCAACTTGGCACAAAATATTTGAGAATCTGATAAAAACTTCGTTGAGTTCATATGATCAGATTTTATTTCAAGTTTCAGGTTTTAGCTCTCATCCTTTTCACTTATGTCAGCTGGTAGTCGGGTGTGCTCATCATGAGTTGCATGAGATCGCGGACGACATTATCGGAATAAGGGGTTGAGTGTTTTTCTAGGTAGGTGAGATAGGTGGCGCGATCCTTGGGAGGAAGCGGGTAATTGAATACCCGGAACGCCAGTTCATCCAACAACTGATCAGAGCTATCCCGGATAGTGATCGGAGCAATTATTTCCAAAGGAATCGCTGCGGTTTTGGTATTGCCGCGACCCAGAATACGAGCCTTACCACTGAGTAGGTAGGCGGCCATATTGTACCGATAGAGAAGACTGGAAGCGCTGATCCAAGAGCGTCCCCCGTCCCAGCCCTTGACGTTCGGAGGAGCAAAAACAACCTGTCCCAGTGTGGAGAGCGAGTTTTCCAGAACCTGGGCGTCGGGAAGTGGTATTTCAAGCATCTTGGTCGTCTGCATTATCCACTGCACGGGACTCTTGATCTGATGATGGACGACCTTCGGAGAATAGAACGCGGAGCTCCTGAAGATCTTCCGGAGTGTGTCCCCGATGTCGTAGCCGTTGGAGAGGAGTAGTTCAGCCACGGCGCTGAGGGTTTCTTCCGGCGGATTCTCAGCCACAAAAAAGGCCCAGAGTTTCTTGCCAATGAACCTAGCGCACTGGGGTTGGGCTACAATCGCATCGATGATGTCATCACCCGTGAAGTTCCCTGTCTTGTCAAAAAAGGTCTTCGTATGGGGATCGAAATCACTCTCCTGGAATTGAAATTGTCCCGTCTTGTAATCAACCCGGTAACCAGTAAAGGCACGGGCCGATTCCTGGATATCCTTCTCGGTGTAATGCCCCTCACCCAGGGAGAAGAGCTCCATGACCTCACGGGCGAAGTTCTCGTTCGGATGATCCTTCCGGCTCTGACCGAGATCGAGCCACCGGATCATGGCGGGATCGCGTGACATGGCCTTGAGCATGTCGGGAAACTTCCCGAGGGCGTAGCGACGGAGTGTATCGTTCTGCTGCCACATCAGGTAGGTATCGTTCACCTTCTGATTGCTGGTGGCGAAGTGACCATGCCAGAAGAGGGTGGCCTTCTCCTGAAGAGGGGCGGATGTGTACCGCATCCTGTTTAGCCACCAGATCCGAAGATCAAACATCGAGGTAGCCTCGGCTTTGCGCAACTCCTTCCCGATTGCCTGGCGCTCTTCCTCAGTCAGTGAGGCTTTTTCACGCTTCTTGAAGGCGAGCCTCTGATCCGGCAGTAGCAATTCGGGCCTCGGAAACAGGTCACTGTCATCATCAGCCTTGACGAAGGACATGACTGCCTTTTCAGGACCCATTCTGACCAGGGAGTCAATCTCCGAGGGAATGCCTCCAAATCCTGCCCTATCGAGCAGATGGGCAGCCATCTTGCGATCCCAGAGCTTTTCAGGAAACGGGGAGAACATTGATTAATACAACACCATGGCTTGAGAAAAGTTGCAGAATAATTCGATACACAATCCGCTGTTTCTTATTAGAACATTTTCCTAAAATGATTTAGCCACAAAAAGGACATAAAACACAAAAAAGGTGAGATTCCACTAACGGATTCTTTTTGCTCTACAGCACGCTCCGTGGATCTCTCTGTTCACAGTGCATTCTGTGCATCTTCTGGCCCTGAATCGTCAGAATCGTCGTTAAGGATGAAGTTCTACCTAGATTGCCCTCGCTGGGTCTGATCTCCATCTCATAGGATAATTCTTTATGCGTTTTACGAATCTGACGAGGTGTGCCGGGATCGGCTCCAACTGTTATCGCCTCGACCTTCCGGAGGGCCCCGTGATCCTCGACTGCGGTATGGATCCCGAGCAGGTCGGCCACGACGCGACGCCGAGGTTGGAGGAGGTGGAGAATGGATCGATCCGCTCCACGATCCTCACCCATGCCCATCAGGATCATGTCGGTTGTCTTCCACTGCTCCAGTCCCATCAGCCGGGAATGCCCGTCCTCATGACTCCGGGCACCGCCCGGATTGCCGACGTTATGCTGCACAACTCGGTCAACGTGATGAACCGCCAGCAGGAGGAACTGAAACTTGCCGACTATCCTCTCTTCAGTCACCGCGCCATTGAAATGGCTTCCCGCATGTGGCGACACTGCTCGCTCGAGCGCCCACTCTCTCTGGATGGTGATCGCGTCACGGGAGAAACCGACTCGACGACAGTCACCTTCCATGACGCGGGACATATCCTAGGCTCTGCCGGCGTGATGATCCGCTCGGAGGGTAAAAAGTTCTTCTACACAGGCGACGTGAACTTCGAGGATCAGACCATCCAGACTGGAGCCCGCTTTCCCGAGGAACCTGTCGATGTCCTGCTCATGGAGACGACACGGGGAAACGCCCCCGTGCCCGAAGGATTCACCAGAGCCAAGGAAGAAGTCCGATTTGCAACAGCCGTCGCCGCAGCGCTTGAGGAAGGCGCCAGCATCACAATCCCTGTCTTCGCACTCGGAAAGACCCAGGAGGTCATGGCCCTGCTCTGGCAGATGCAGAGAGAGCGCGTCATACCCCCCACCCCTCTCTATGTCGGGGGACTTAGCAGTAAGATCACCGCCGTCTACGACACGATGGCTGCCCAAGTTCCGAGACGCCTGCCGAATCTCCGCCTTATGAATGACGTCGCCCCGTATGTGGCGGGCGGAGCCGAGATTCAATCCCTCAACCCTCGTAAGCGAGCCATCTATGCCCTCAGCAGCGGCATGATGACCGAGAACACCCTCTCCAATGTCTTTGCCCGGAAGGTCCTCCCCGATCCCTCCCAATACCTCTTTTTTGTGGGTTATGCCGATCCGAACTCTCCAGCCGGCCATGTCAGGACCGCAGAACCGGGGAGCAACGTGCAGCTTACTTCAGCTGGGGCTCCAGTTCCCTTTCACTGCCACCGCGAGGTCTTCACCTTCAGCGCCCATGCTCAGAGGGATGATCTTCTTTCCTATGCTATCAAGGTCCGGCCCAAGACCATCCTTCTGGTCCACGGAGACGAACCGGCAATCGAATGGTTCAAGCGTGAACTCTATGCGGCGCTACCAGACTGCAAAGTCATGGCCCCTCCTCCGGGTCAGGCGATCGAGCTGTAGAAGATCGTAGTCCTTACTTACCAAGCAGGGCTGATTTCAGATCTGATGCCACTGGATTAGAACCGAACCAGAGGCTGAGAAAGGACTTCTGAAAATCGCGACCGGGGATAATTCCCTTCTGGGTTCCTTGATCAATAACCACGGTGTTCGTACCGATAAACTGGACCTGCTCGACTCCCAGGTTTTTTAAGGGACCGAGCATGGCAATGAAAGCGTCGCGATCCCGTGCATATCCGGGATAGGTGTAGCTGACACTCTGGGCAAACTGGGAGGACCAAGCCTTGACTACATCGGATTGTCCGACGGCCCTCAGAAAAGTGAAGTTGAACTGCATGGGGCCTGCTGAACCCATCATTGCACTCGCTGTGCGAATCGCTGAAGGGGTGTAGAGGGAGGCGACATAAATCTTGATCGGTAGCATCAGGAGGGAGAAGGTCCTAAGCCCTGCCCCATTCAGCTGAAGATTCGTTCCTGCAACCTGAGCCGTCGGAGGAACGCTCACCCCTTGGATCTCAAGGGCAATGGCAGGAAGAACTC
Source organism: Verrucomicrobiota bacterium (assembly GCA_037127835.1). Taxonomy (GTDB): domain Bacteria; phylum Verrucomicrobiota; class Verrucomicrobiia; order Chthoniobacterales; family UBA6821; genus UBA6821. The sequence goes on from JBAXXS010000012.1 coordinate 19,462, forward strand.
CCAAAAGAGTCATCGCAATCAAAGTAATAACACCCTTCATCATGCTCAGGCGCCGTAGCTTTTAGTGAACTTTTTCTTCCCTTCGTCTTCCTCGGCGGGAGCTGGCTCGGCTTTGGGGGAATCGCTCTGGGCAATCGGCTCGTGAGCGGATTCCTGATGGCCATGATCGCAGTTCTCGTCATGGACATGACCGACTGACGCACCGGAGGCTACTCCCCCACCCTGGGAGTCCTGAGCAACCTGCACGAAGGCCAACTGGAGTTCCGAGAGGACACTTGTCAGGATCTTCTCCTCATCCTTGTTGAGATTGCCGCGGGTCTTCTCCTTGATGATCTCGAGGTGGTCGATGAACATCTTGGCGGCATCGAGATTCACCTCGGATTTGCCGGTGGAAGGATGGGCCATCTGTCCGAGGCAGAGAGCTGCCTGCTGGGCATTCATCATGACGAGTTCGATGAAGCGCTGGGTGAGATCGGCGGAGTTGGTGGATTGTTGGATTTCGGCCATGTGTTTGGGAGTTGTGAGTTTAAGTGGTAGTTGGAGTTAATTTCTAGGGAGTCTTGGTGGGGTTGTGAAGCGGTTCGGAAGCCTTTGAAACCCGTGGACCGACGACAACCTCGACGCTCTTGGCATCGCGGAAATATTTATTGGCCACTCGCTTGGTATCCTCAAGGGTCACCTTCTCGATCTCTGCCTTACGAACCTTGTCATGATCGTAGCCAAGGCCGAGTAGTTCATTCGTGGCGCACACACCGGCCAACGCCGCACTCGACTGGTTACGGATCGCCTCGGCTCCCATCAGCTTGGCCTTGGCCCGGTCGAGCTCGACTTGGGTGAGTCCTTCGGCAGCCAGCTTGTCGATCTCATCGTTGAACTCATGCTTTGCCAGATCGACTTTCTTGGGATCGGTGCCGAGATAAAAGACGAAGGCTCCAGGTGCCAGGCCGGTGGAGTTCGATGCGCCTACGAAATAAGCAAGCCCGAGCTTTTCGCGGATCCTGACAAAGAAGCGGGAACCAAGGTCGCTGGAAGCCTCCTCGATCAATTCGAGGGCAGGTCGGTCGGCTGCATTGATCGTCGTCCCGAGGAAGCCCTTCATGATCACAGACTGCTGTTTCTGACGCTCGGCAGAGGTTTCGACCGACTGGGCTACGGGTAATGAAACAGGCGGTTGGGAGAGAGCGAGCTCGCCGGAAGGGAGAGAGGCGAAATCCTTTTTCGCTAAAGCCAGTACCTCATCGGGCTTCACCGCTCCGAAGATGGTGAGGACTCCATTCCTGCCCACAACCAGCCGGTCCCGATAAGCCTTCAGATCAGAAGAGGTCAGCATGGAGAGGGTTTTCGGCGAACCGTTGCTACGCAAGGCGTAGGGATGGTTACCGTAGAGACGCGGCTTGAGGAGATTGCGAGCCGTCGTTGTGATCTGGTCATCCTCGGCCTTGATGGCTGCAAGCTGAGAATCCTTCTCGAGGGCAACTTCCCCCTCAGGAAAGCTGGCATTGAGCAGGACATCAGAAAGGATCTGCATGCCGAGGGGGAGATCCTCTTTCATCACCTCGACGGCCACCGAGAAACTGTTGTTTCCAGAGGAAGCTCCGATCGATCCCCCTACATGCTCCACGGATTCAGCGATCTGCTGGGCGGTGCGGGTCTTGGTTCCCTTCACGATGGTACTGGCCGCGAGCTGGGAGACGCCGTTCTTCTCCGGGGTCTCGGCCAAGAGCCCCCCCCGGAATGCGGCGATGATGGAAACCAATGGGAGTCGGTCATCCTGATGAACGAGGACACGGAGTCCGTTGGGCAGGACTTCCTTGCTGATATCGGACCCGGCCGGCTTGGCGGCCCTCACGTCAGCTGATTTCACCTTGTTGATCGGATCAAGCGACGTGACGGTGAGTCCTTCGGGCTTTAGATAGAGAGAGGCCACGCGCCGAACATCATCAGGTGTCACTTTCTCGATCGACTCAAGGTAGCGCTTTCCGTACTCGGCATTGCCGGTCATGAGCCATCCGTTGCCATAGTCGGAAGCACGCCCCCTCATGGTGGTAAGTCCGTGATAGTGCTCCGAGAGAAGTCCTTTCTTTGCCTTGGCAAGTTCCTCAGGGGTGATCCCGTCGTGGGCGACTTTATCCACCTGGGCAAGGATCTCCTTTTCGGCGGCATCCCTCTTCTCGGGATCAGCAATCGCCCCGACGTAAATCAGGCCTTCCTTAGGAGTCAGTGTGTAGAGCCCGGCTCCGATCTGGTGAACAAGACCCCTCTTCTCGCGGACCTCGGTGTTGAGGATGGAACTGGTTCCGTTCCCAAGCACGGCCGAGAGGACCTCGACGACAGGGGCATCGGGACTGGTGGCGCCAGGAGCCCGCCAGGCAATATTCATGCGGCTGAGATCCGTGGGGAAGGTATCCCGTGCCTCCTGCTTGCCGAGTTGAGTTGGCTCCTCGGCAATCGTCACCGGTTCGAGAGGCATGCGCGGGTATTTCTCGAAACAGGCTCCCAATTGATCGCGGATCTCGGAGGCGTTCACGTCGCCGACCACGACAAAGCAGAGATTGTTAGGAACGTAGCGGCGCTTGTAGTAATCGAGGACATCCTGCCTGCTGAGCTTGTTGTAGATGTCGAGATGGCCGATCACCGGCTCCTTGAACGGGCTTGTATGGAAGGCCGTGCGGAATAGCAGGAGCGAGGCTGTGCGATCGGGATTATCGTAGCCCATCGCGAACTCACGGCGTATGACCTCCTGTTCCTTGTTATATTCGGCTTCAGGAAGCGTGGCGTTCATCATGGCATCAGCCAGAATATCTACCGCCTTAGCAGCACCCGTGGCAGGGACATCGATCCAGTAGACAGTGCGGTCGTAGGAAGTGTAGGCATTAATGTACCCGCCCTGATCCTGAACCTGACTCGCGATCACACCCGGCGCACGAGAGGTCGTTCCTTTGAAAAGCATATGCTCCAGAATATGGGAGAGCCCTGCCCCCAAGAGCTTTCCTTCGTGGATGGATCCGGTGTTGCACCAAGCCTGAACACTCGCAACGGGTGCCCCCTTGTTCTCCTCGACGATCAGTGTCAGTCCGTTGGGGAACGTGAAGACCTGGGGCTTGGCGGAAAGCGACGGATCGGCTTTTGCAATATCAACAACGATCGCCGAGACATCCCTCCGACTTTCCTTGGCTTCCCCAAGTTTGTTGGATTTCTCAGGAGAGGCAGCAAGTACTGGCAGGGGTAGAATGGACAGGGAGGTCATGAGTAAAGGGAGTATTTTCATTTGGTAAAAAACACCTGCTGATCACCGGACACCGGGTCGGCTCTGTTAATAGGTGGAGGAAGAAAAGGTGCGACAAAGGCTTCGTGAAAATCGAATCCACTCTCGAAGTCGTCGATTCTGTCATTCTCCGTACGGCCGAAGGCGCCCGCCTCAACAAGGCTGAACACCATCTCCCCGATGTCGCTGCAGGATCCAATGCCCCAATATTGAAGAACGGTCGGAGCCATCGGTCCGAATTCCCTAAGGGCCATGCGCTTGAAACCCTCAAGGAGTTCTTCCGCCGAAACATGGGAGGAGACGGGTTGCTGTTTCGCTTTGGAGCGTTTTTTGAGCGTGGCTTCTAGCGACTCGCGCAAGAACTGATATCCCTCGGGGCGGTACTTGTCTTTTTTGGCAACAGCTAAGGCGACGGCCTCGTTAAATCCTGAAACTTTCATGAAATCAGAGGGTGAGTCAGTGGGTGGAAGTGGAATAAGAAGCTGTTGGATCGGGAAGCATAGCATTCAAACGCAGATGCCTGACTCCGGCCCCCACAAGTAAGGCTGCCAGAATGAAGATCATCACTGCCTGCTCCTGCCGTGTAAGATTCAACATCCCAACACGATAATGCGGACGAGCGAAGGTGCAAGTGTCACGAGTTGGTTCCCTATCTTTTCACGGCTATCTCTTGGGCTCTTCCCTAATGACTCACCATCCCCGAGTTTCGACCGCGTCCAGATAGTGGCCTACCGGGCCTTTACGAACAGGAGATTCGGAAGAGTTAAGAAACGCGTCAAAGAGACCGCTGCGAACGGGCACCTTCGCCGCCTCGTACCAGTCGAGATAGGAATTGATGGCTTGGGATCGTCCGAGAATCTCCTTTCGAAGTGCAGTAAGAGCGGCCAAGCGTCCACTGAGTTTTTTTCCAGAGAGAGCTTTGCCCGATTGCAGGAGATCAGTTGTCGAGTCGATGAGGGGAATCACCAAGGGATTCGCTTGGAAACGCAAGGCACGGAGTCTTGCACAAATCCCTTGGGAAGTGAATTCCCATCCCCTCTCCTTGCGAAGCTTCTCAAAGGAGCCGGCATCGATAGGAATCGCCTTTGCGATAACATCATATCTGCCGAGGCTCTCCGTGGAGGTCAGCTCTTCGGTGATGTTTTTTTCTTCACGGGAAGAAGTTGCCATCAGCAAAAGCCACTCCCTCTCCACCCTCTGCATCGGCCATCCAGAAGGCCAACGTGATAATGAGGACAATGAGCCAGATTGCTTTGCGGAGGAGTCAGACTGGATCCATTTTCTAAAGATGTCATTCCCCTCCCCCTTCAATGCGGCCTGAAGAAGAGATGCGGCCCTCTCATCGTAGTTTGCTTCCAAAAGATGATTGCTATCATCAGGTGGCCTCTCTGCCAAAAAGGCCTCAATTCCAGGCGGTGCTCCTCCTTGAAGAAAGGAGGCCTGGATGGTTTTTTTAGATTTAGCTTCAAAGCACAAGAACGCCAATCCGTGAGAGAGCCATGGAGGAATCTTCGGAATGGAGGAACCAACCTCGGGGGCTTTCCCCGCATAGAACTCACGGAAAAGCATCGCTGCTACGAGCAATCGACCTGTCTGGCTTGCCGATTGCGGAATGTCTTGCTCCAAGAGATCAACCTGAATCCGGGGCTGGCCGCCTTCCAGAGCATCAACCCTGAGATTTGGCAGCCCTTGTCCCGAGGATTCATGCCCATGCAGCACTATCAGAACCGGAGGATAATTCTGCGGCTCAAAACCGGTGATCTCGTAAAAACGTTTTTCGACACCTCTCAAGAGACGCTCCTCAGTGCGAGAGAGAGATGGATCATCGCAATGCAAACGAAAGCCCCCCTCGGGAGTAGTGCTGTCTGACGGACGCGCGACGACACTTTGCACTCCTAGCAGCATGGAGATCCAGGCCACAACCTCAAAGACGAGGAGGATACGGAAACAGTTGCCTCCTCCGATCATGTGATTAGGCCACCTAAGATACCGCTAAGGGCGTGTGATCAAGTCAAGGTAGCCTGGACGGATCCGCACGGTCTCGGCACCTTCTATCGCCTGCAACTCCTTGGCAAAGGAGGAGGAGAAGGAATTCATAAATGGAGTCATTAGTGAAAGCAGCGACCCATTCAAGGGAAGCATCCCGAGACTTCCTGATTCAGGGATGAGGTTCCACTGGCGTGAGCCGCCGGAGAGTCGGAACGATTCTGAAAAATGGAGAGGATAACTCATTAGGGCGATGGTTACCGAAAAACTAAGGCCTCCAGTGGCAAGAACTACTGAACTCTCAACCCACTGCGGCATCGGTATGAAACCAACGGGAGGCGCCCATTTCATTCTTCCCTCCTGAGCAAGTGCCTGATTGATGAGTGGCTGTGAGATTGTCACCGGCACTCCCCTTGACCCCAGGATACTTTGCTGGAGGGTAGTCGAGGCATTGGCAATCGGCCGGGAGTCGGGAAGTGGAGCCTTAGGATCCATCAGGGCCAGAACGATCGAGACTCCGAGGGCAACCAATAGGAGATAACGGAAGATTCCCCAGAGATGGGAAAAGAGGGAACGTTTTTCCTTGGACTCTTCATCAAATCGTTGCGCCCGGCTTGCGGCAACAGCAACCGAAGTGGGAAGATGCGCATTCTGATCACCCTGCGGGTTTCTTGGAAGGATAGCACCGCAATGACTGCAATAAACAAGCGAGGATGAGTTATCCTGAGCGCAGGAAGTGCAGCGGATGATGCTCATGATTTCTTAGGAGTGGATTTCCTCTCCTTGCCGGCTTCGGTTGCGAAGGGTTTTTTGGTCTCGGCCTTGGGCGCGGCAGTTTCGCCCTTGTCAGCCCTGGAGGGCGCGGAGGAATTGTCTGCCGGCTTTGCAGTCGGTGATTCACTTTTGGAATCACTCTTCGCCGCACTCTTGTATCCCTCGCTTCGATAATCAGTGATGTAGAAGCCTGATCCCTTGAAAATCAACCCAGCCCCCGCCCCGATAAGTCTCTTCACCTTTCCCTTCCCCCACGTCTTCATGCAGCATTTCTCCTTGGGACAGGTCTTGTAAGCATCATCCTTCATCGACTGAAAGGCCTCAAAGGTTTTCTTGCACTTGGTGCACTCGTATTCGTAGGTGGGCATAGAGGCAGTCGTTAGTGTTGAAATTCGTAAGTTTGTCGGATCAGAGCAACTCTGCGATCTGAACGGCATTCAGCGCCGCTCCCTTGAGGAGTTGATCCCCACTCACCCAGAATGTCAGGGCATTCGGTAGTGCACAATCCAGACGAAGCCTCCCCACGCGGCAGTCGTCTTCCCCACTGCATTCGATCGGCATCGGATAGATTGCCTTGGAAGGGTCGTCATGCAGAATGATGCCCGGCGCAGCCATGAGAACCTCCCGCGCTTTTTCAAGCGAGACGGGCTTCTCGAACTCCGCAGTCACGGCCACGGAGTGGGCGCGGTAAACAGGAACCCGGACACAGGTCACCGAGGCAGTGAAGTCAGGGAGGTGCATGATCCTGCGGCCCTCATTCTGCATCTTCATCTCCTCGCGCGTGTATCCATCTTCCAGGAAGGAGTCGACGTGAGGGAGAACATTGAAGGCAATCTGGTGGGGATAGACTTCCTTGGCAACAGGTTTACCCGCAGCAATTGCCTCGACTTGGTCACGGAGCTCCTCAATGGCACGAGCTCCTGTGCCGGAAACGGCCTGATAACTGGAGGCAATGATCCGCTTCAGTCCGAAGGCTTCATGCAGGGGATGAACCGCCATCAGCGTGATCGCTGTGGTGCAGTTCGGATTGGCCAGAATCCCAGAGTGCGAGGCGGCATCAGCGGCATTGATCTCGGGTACGACCAAGGGGACCTCGGGATCCATGCGGAAGGCCGAGGAATTATCCACGACGATCGCGCCGGCCTTCACCGCGTGCGGCGCGAACTCCTTGGAAATCCCTCCCCCTGCACTGAAGAGCGCGATATCGATTCCCTCGAAACTCGTTTCGGTGAGCGGTTCCACCACGATTTTTTGGCCTCGGAACTCAAGAATCTTTCCAGCCGAACGGGGGGATGCAAGGAGGCGCAGGGAGGCAACGGGATAATTCCGCCTCTCCAAAACCCTCATCATCTCGATGCCAACCGCCCCGGTGGCCCCTACAATGGCAATGTGCTTGGGAGAGGATGAACTGATGCCTTGGTCTTTCGTACTCATGTTGTGAGGTAAAAATTGCCTTCAGCGCGCCCTCTCTGCAAGCATCCAGAAAAGGAAGACATGATATCAACCTCAACCAAGGAGAGCGATCCGCCGCAATCAATCGTCATTGAGATCGAACATCAGGTTCTCAAACTCCGCGCAGGCCTGCATCTGACCGCATCCTATCCCATTTCCAGTTCGCGGTTCGGACTGGGAAGCGAAGAGGGAAGTTTTCGCACCCCCACGGGACGCTTCAGGATCTGCGACAAGATCGGCACCGGTGCCCCTAGGGGTATGGTCTTCAAAGGGCGCATCCCAACAGGCGAGATCGCAACTCCAGGCGGAGAAGAAGATCATGTGCTAACCCGCATTCTCTGGCTGGAGGGACTGGACGAGGAAAACAGGAACACGCGGGACCGCTACATCTACATCCACGGCACCAATCAGGAAGAGCTGATAGGGACACCCGCAAGCCATGGCTGCATCCGGCTGAGGAACCAAGAGATGATCGACCTGTACGACCGAGTCGCGACCGGCACGGAGGTCCACATCAAGCCCTGATTGCAGCCGCGGATGATATGGATGAAAGATTCCTTGGGAATTTGCTTTGTTGGATTCGTTTAAGACCTTAAAATTCCACTTTAGCAACCAGCTTAGAAAGGAGGCGAAATTTATCATGACCATCACCAAGATCGCAGCAGTCGTCGCACTCGCGGCAGCTACTCTCACACTCGGCGCCTGTGCGCAGAAGCAGGCACCTGCTCCCGCCACCGTCGGCAAGAGCAAGTAATTGTAGCAGGGGGAGGTTATCCGGTTTTAGGATGACCTAATCTCATTTGAAAAGCCGGGCCGGTAATTCGGTCCGGCTTTTTTTGTTGCCTGATGGGCTTTGGCGTTGAACGAGGCGCCTTGTAAAAATACTCGTCAGCTCATTCTCAAGAGGAGCTGCCCCGCATGGATTCGAACCATGAATAATGCCTCCAAAGGGCACTGTGTTACCGTTACACCACAGGGCAAAGAACGGGATTATTAAATCTCCGTAGAGTTCGTTCGGCAACGAGAATCCCGCGCTTGGTATCGGTGATACGACTTGAGGATGCCAAATAGCCTTCTCATAAGGCTTCCTCTCTTGTTCATTCGTAGGAAGACACTATGAGTATGAAACTTCGTAACAGGCTGATCGCACTGGTTTGCCTGATTTTTTTCCTCTCCATCGGAGCGGCCCTCTTCATGACAACAACTAAGAGGAAGCCTTTTGCCGTCATTCTTTTTGTTGCCGACAATATCTCCCCATCAAATCTGGCGGCCGCCAGACTTTTTTCCGGCGGGGGAAATGCCCGACTTCAGCTTGAGGATTTCCCCAATACGGCGATAGCCCGCAATGCTGCCAACGACTATTCCGTTCCGGATGCCGCCTCCGCCTCCACAGCGATCGCATCGGGGAAGAAGGTCAACAGGGGCGCCCTTTCCATGGATGCAACGGGGGCATCACTTCCCAGCCTGCTGGAAGAAGCAGCAGCCCAGGGTCGTGCGACCGGACTGCTCAGCACCGGAACGCTCACAGGACCCACCACCGCCGCTTATTACTCCAAAACGTTGAATGCCAAAGACACCAACACTCTCCTGACACAATTCTCCACACATCAACCCTTCGACTTTGTCGTGGGAGGCGGAAGTGATGAGTTGCTGGCTGCCGTGAATACGCATGCTTCCCGGAAGGGGACAAATGATCCTGACCCCAAGCAATCCGGATCCGCACCAATCAGCATCATCAGATCGTTTGCAGAACTGGAAAAACAGCCCTTCTGGAAAAAAGCCCCTACTCTGGGAGTCCTTCCGCCCACGATACTCTCCCAGAATGGATTCGGAGATGGCAATCCCGAGTCCCCCTCCCTCTCAGACCTGGTACGTATCGCGATCAGAAATCTGCAGTCCAATGGCAACGGATATCTCCTAGTCGTCGACGACCCGATGATCGGAGCAGCGTCTTTATCCAACGATGCGGAGTCGATGTTTGGGCGCATGCTTTCCTTCGATCGGGCTATCGCCACGGCGCGACGCTATGCGGGGGACAAGGCTCTTGTTATTGTTACCGGACGCGAGAACATCGGGGGCATGACACTGAACGGATATCCCTTTCTTCGGGATAAGGGCATTTCGATCCTAGCAATGAATAACGACGGATACCCCTCTATCTGCTGGTCTACGGGACCGGGCTTCGCTCCCGAGAAGGTCGCCACAGGCACCCCATCTGGCAAAACGAACGGCCCATCGGTTGGAATCCTGACCCAACCCCCTGCATTCAAGCTTCCCTCTTCAGTAGGCACGGCGGGAGATGTTCTCACCTTGGGATCCGGTCCGGGATCCGAAAAACTTCACGGGTTCATCGATCTAACGGAGATCCACCGGATCATCCAGCAAGCACTCTAGAGTGTTGACTTGTTAATTTCTCACTTCAGGTGGAACTCCCATTTTTCTCGGAAAATAAAAAGACTCCCGCGGAGGCGCAGAGACGCTGTGGTTTTTTTTCTGGAGACAACATATCGTCAGAAAGTTTGGTTCTTCGCTATTTTGAGCGGGTGCCCTTTGACCCCAGAGGGATCCGAGGTGAGAGGTAAATAATCAGGAACTCAAGAAGAGAGTAGATGAAAAATTCACGAAATGAAGAGGAGATCGGGGCGGAGGAGTCATGGGCTCGGTCTGGAGAGAGCTGGAATGCCATTTCCTGATCTCCTTTCGGTCCCTCTCTTTTTCAGATCCTTGGATGGGCCTCGGCTGATTGCCTCGCTCGCTCCCGCTCAACTCGCCCTCACAGGCTGTGCTACCGCGTAGGCTAAACCGTGCCTCCCACCACTCGGCGGTCCTCGGTGATACAACTCCTACTTCCCTCCGTTTCTTTTCCTGAACTCCTAAGTTCCAGATTTTCCCCTATATTCCTTCTTTACCCACTGAAAACAGCGAGGAGCCGAAAGTTTTAAACTAGCAGGCATCGTGCGATAGGAAGGTTTTACGATAAGAATAATTCTCTGCATTGGGATAATGCATGGTGTTGTACTCCAATCTGATCCAAATGCCTTTGTGCTTATCCTCTGCACCTCTGCACGAGACTTTCACTCTTTGATCGAATACTTAAGAGTAAACAAAAACACGTTGATCAAGATCTACTGAACTAGCCGTTCCAGCGAGGGATCGGGGGGAGCACCCAGCTCGATCGCCTTTGCATAATGCTTCTTGGCCATCATCTTGGCAGGTGGTTTACCCGTTGCGTAGATGACAGCCAGGTTGAAATGAGCATCAGCATACTGTGGATTGATCTCGATGGCCTTCATGATCTCCTCTTCACCAGCCTTTCCTTTGCCTGACGCGGCAAGAACGATTCCCAAATAATTATGCGCAGTGAAGTCCTGCTGGTTGATAGCGACAGCCTTCTTGAGAACCTTTTCAGCATCATCCATTCTCTGCTGCCGGTAATGCACAATGCCCAAGGTGGTCAGCGCAAAGGAACTATCGGTCGCCTTGGTGGCGGCCCTCTTCAGAAATTCCTCGGCCTCTGTCATTTTGCCCAGTTGGAACTCCACAACACCGATATTGGAGAGAGCAAAATAATCGTTTGGAGAAATTTTCAACGCTTCCTGGAACGTATTTTCGGATTGAAGGTAATCCTGTCTGTCAAATTCATCCTTAGCCTTGGCCAGACACTCCTTGAGCTTTCCTTCCCAAGGAATCTCCTGCGGAGCTGTATTCGTGGATGTATTGTTAGAGATTCCGTTTATCGACTGAGGTGAGCTGGCTTCCGGTGACTTGACCGCTGCGTTGCCAACCGCGCTTTCGACGGGCTGTTTCGAGGATTGCATCGAAGACTGGTTGGTCACCCCAGTGGCACTGTCTGAATCGCCAACCTTCCTAGCGGAGAGCGATTCCTGGATTTTTCCATCGCCCAAGTCGGCCACCACAAGCTGTCCCTGCTTGAAGAGTGAGCGCTCCTGCGGGGTTAGTTCGGCTGAAGGAGCAGAAAGTACAACGACCTGATCACTTAGAGACTGAGACTGCACGTTCAGACGATTCATTTCATCCTCGAGGAGGCGACGCGCCTGAGATCGCCGCGCTTCTTCCTTAACCTGCCTCATGATAATTCCACGCAGGAGATCGTTTTCCTCCACGAGATTACCATCGCCGCCCGACCTGCTTCGCTTTTTCTTGTATTGGGCAAGTTGTGCTTCTTTCTCCTCAAGACGGTTCTTGAGTTCCTTGAGTTGCTCGTCGCCGGCGCCGCTCTTTTTTTGAAGGGAAGAAAGCTTCGACTTAACATCAGCGAGCTCGGTTTGAAGCTTGTCAGCTTCGGTCTTGGCCTCTGAAAGCTGCTTATCCTTCCCGGGCATTGTCTTGGAAAGAGCAGCAAGCTGATCCTGGAGTTTTTTAAGGCGATCATCCCCCTCGTCGGTATGGTGCTGGAGATCGACATTTTTCTGGTTGGTTTGAGCGAGTTCAACCCGGAGTTTTTCGGCGTCCTGCTTTGCGGCGGCCAACTCCTGCTCTTTCTGTTTAACCAGCTTTTCCTGATCCGGGCGTGCCTTCGTGAGTTCCTCAATCCGCTGTTGTGATTTGGCATATTCGGCGGCGGTGGAATCCATCTGCTGCTGCAATTTCTTAATCTGGTCGCGCAGTCCGTTCGGATCATTCCCGTGGTCGACAAGCGTGGCCATCTGGTCCATGACACCTTTGAGCTGGTCCTGAAGTGAGGAATTCTGTTTCTCCATCATCTTCTTGAGTGCGGTCGAAGCCTCCAGTTTTCTCTGGAGCTCTGATTGGTGATCATTAGCTGCCTGCAATGCTTGATCGTAACTTGTTTTGGCCTCATCCGAGGCTTTGCTATTCTGATTGAGACGTCCCTTAAGTTCCTCGACTTCCTTGGCAAGGGGGCCTGTCGAATCAGCCACTTTTTTCAGATCCTCACTTCTCTTCACGGCATCCTCGAGCTTGGCCGTGAGTCTCTGACGCTCCTCCTCGAGAGCGGCCTTGTCGGCCTCCGCAGCACTGG
>JBAXXS010000013.1:0-31909 GCA_037127835.1 Verrucomicrobiota bacterium
CGATCTCAGGAAATCATCTTCTGGTGATTGTCGTGACGCTGGTGCTTCTTGTGGGCCTTCGCGAGATTGTGCTTAGAACCCGTTTTGGCCTAGCGCTTAGAGCCCTCTCTCAGAACCGTGATGCGGCGGCCCTCATGGGGGTGAATAGCAATGCGGTGATCTCCCTTACCTTTGCCGTTGGTTCAGCTCTGGCCGGTGCTGCCGGCGTACTCTATGCCATGAATATCCATTCGATCGAACCGCTCATGGGAACACAACCAGGCATTAAGGCCTTCGTGGCTGCCGTTCTGGGCGGGATCGGGAGCCTCCCGGGCGCCGCTGTGGGAGGACTCCTGCTTGGCTTGAGTGAGTGTTTGTTAGGGGGCTCTTTTCTCTCCTCGTACCGCGACGCCATCGCCTTCGGCATCCTGATAGTGATCCTGCTGATAAGGCCTTCGGGACTCTTCGGGAGTTCGGCCGCTGAGAAGGTGTAGAGGAACTTGAGATGCGAACACTTTACGGAATCAGATCCCTTGACCTTATGTGCCGGCTGAGATATTCGCATACCAATTCTAATACTTTATGAACCTTATGAAATATTCACCAGGTGCTGTGGCTAGTCTCTTTATGCTTCTTGTGGCCGGCGGATTAGGACTCCATGCGGAGCAAGAAACTTACGGCGAAATTGGGAAGGAACCGGGCGAGATTTCTCCACCTCTGAAATGGAAATATGGTTACAAGGATGGAGGCCTAAATAACACGATCGGTTCCGTGCGTGGTCATAATGCTGCCCCCGCAGCGCTAGCTCCTCCTTCGACGGGTTATGGACCGACTCAGATCGCCGCAGCCTATGGATTCAATAAGATATCCTCTACGGGTGACGGTCGTGGCCAGACCATCGCGATCGTGGTCGCTTACGGAAGCCCCAACATTCAGAATGATCTGAACAGCTTCTGCTCCGCCTACGGAATTTCCACCACCACGGTCTCTATCTATTACCCGCAGGGAAGGCCTACTGTAGGCAACACAGGATGGGCCCAAGAGACGACTCTTGATGTAGAGTGGGCCCATGCCATGGCTCCAGGGGCAAAAATCGCGCTTGTGGTTGCCAAGGACGCCTCGATCGGAAGCCTTCTGAACGCGGTGAGTTATGCCACTTCGACTACAGTAAAGGCCGGTGTCGTTTCCATGAGTTGGGGGGCAGGTGAGTTTTCAACGGAGAAGAATTACGACGCCTACTTCGCCAAGAGCGGGGTGAGTTATGTTGCTGCCTCGGGTGACGTCGGCGCTGTTGTCAATTGGCCTGCAGTGTCCGCCTATGTGACCGCCGTGGGTGGCACCTCGCTGGCCTATGATTCCACCTTGGGAACAGTGACCTCGGAGACCGTGTGGAGCGGCGGTGGGGGTGGCCTCAGCACGTATGTGCAAATCCCCTCCTATCAGGTTGGTTTCAACGTCAACTCCGGCCGCGGCACTCCCGATCTGAGCTTTGTCGCCGACCCGTACACTGGTGTTTCGGTCTATTTCACCGATCCCACCACCAAAGCCTCCGGATGGTATGTGTTCGGCGGTACCAGTGTCGGAGCACCGCAGATTTCAGCTCTCCTGGCACGCCGTGCCAGCCTCGGAAATGCAGGAACCACCCAGTTCAATGCAAAGGCCTACGGCGCCGCCAAGGCCACCTATGCCACCTATTTCCGTGACATCACATCTGGGACCACAGGCTACGTTGCGGTGCCCGGTTATGATCTGGCAACGGGACTTGGAAGCCCCAAGGCCGATCAGATTGTGCTGATCACAAAATAAGGCGGTCGCTCCTCTTCAACGAGGGGTTAGGCGAGGAATCAGGAATCCTTCCCCAAGACCTCGAGATAGCGTCTTGAGATGGGCTCGGGTTTTCCGGGTTCGAAGCTCTCGATTCGCATCTGCTTGAGCATCCAGAGGCCATCGATCTTCTGAGCGGAGACGATTTCAAACCGGCGCAGGAGAAGTCCTTTCTTGTCATAGCCCTCGATGCGCAGGATGGCGCCCGAGTCCTTATCGATCCAGACCCGGGCGACCCCATAAATCTCCTCTCCCGTCGGTGCCTGAAGGTCGATTTTCCAGGAAGGGCGCGTTCGTACTGTTTCCTCTCCGCGCAGGATAGGCTGAGGCCAGTAGAGGAATCCCAGGGAGAGGTCCTGGTAGGTGACGCCGGTGTCCCTGATTATATCGTGAAGATGGGAGCCGCTGATGGTTTGCGACACCCCGTTCTTTTTCTCCAGAAGTCTGGTGTTTCCGGGGTCTAGTTTGAGTAGCAGGATCTGTTCCGGCTCCTTGAACTCGTAGGTGATGACCCGATCTTTAAGGCCGATACGCAACTGTGTCGGCTTGTCCTCACCCCGAATCTGAGCCCGTAGGGAAGCCGGCCTTGCCGTGGGGCTCATCCGGGCAGCCTGGAGGATCTCCTCCGCCTCTTGCGCATGAACAACTGTTGGTACAATTTTCATCAAGAGCAGAAGAAGAAAGAAGTTGGGAAATGAAAATCGCATCAGTTCACGATATCGGCCTTACCCGAGGAAGATCAACGGAGGAGTGTTTGGCGAAACTGCGCGAGGAATGGGCTGGAGTGATGGTTGGCGTATATTCCTACGACACGATAAGATATTTCCATGAGTATATCACCCCGCCCTCTTCCCCTTGTTCTCTATGACGGTGAGTGCGGTTTTTGCACTGCCTCGATGCGTCGTTGGATCATTGCGGGGAACGGCCGTCTGGAGTTTTCAGCCGTACAAAACGGAGAGGGGGTGACCTATGGATTTCCCCCAGACCGAGCAATGGGAGCAGTCCACCTAATCGAGGTGGATGGGCGGATCAGGCGTGGTGCCGAGGCTGTCTTCAGAATGATGGCACTCTGCGGTAATTTCCCGGGCAATGTGGCGTGGAGCATCTATCAACGTGCGGCACTTTTTCGCATCCTCAGCGACTGGGGATACCGGCGGGTGGCGGAACGTCGTATGGCGCTCTCGAAAATGATATGCCGACTGCCGCATCAGTCTGAAAAATGACAGTGCAGGACGCTGGCTTTCATTCCTGATAAAGCTAGATATTATAAGCCTCCAGTGACGGGCAGGTTGACTTCAGAGGCCCTCTGAGGGCCGTTTGTAACGCTGCCGAGAGGAATAAAAATAGGAAGGAAATCCTACACCAAGGGATCTCGGTTGATAGGGGCTGTTTCTTTGGCTCATTGCTCCTGATGAAAATTTCTGTGACGAAATGATAAAATCTTCTTGCAGATTCACGTGGTTTCCCTACTTTCCCACCTCCCGACTTCTTCGGAGTTTCTAACGACTCTGTGGTGATGCGGACCAGTTCCTTTACAAACACGGGGATGGTTTTGCTGAACGGCAATCGAAGAAGCATTGGGAACACTCATTTTTTAACAATGCCAACCATCAACCAACTCGTCCGTAAGGGCCGCGAACAGGTCAAGGTGAAATCCAAATCACCCGCGCTCGTGAATTGTCCCCAGCGTCGTGGTGTCTGCGTGCAGGTGATGACCCGAACCCCCAAGAAGCCGAACTCAGCGCTTCGCAAGGTTGCCAAGGTTCGCCTCACCAACGGCCAGGAAGTGATCGCCTACATCGGCGGTGAGGGACATAACCTCCAGGAGCACTCGATCGTGCTCGTTCGCGGAGGCCGTGTGAAGGATCTCCCTGGTGTCCGTTATCATATCGTTCGCGGCAGCCTTGATTGCCTTGGCGTTGATGGTCGCCGTCGTGGACGCTCCAAGTATGGAGCCAAGCGCCCAAAGCCAGGTGAAGAGGCCAAGGCCGTCAAGAAGAAGAAGTAATCCAGACCAACACTCCAAACGTTCTTTATCATGTCCCGCCGCAAACGCGTCATCACCAAAGAGGTCAAGCGTGATCTCCGCTACGCCAGTCCGCTGGTTGCCCGACTTATCACCACCGTCATGCGCGGTGGCAAGCGCTCCCTTGCGGAACGTATTGTTTACACAGCAATTGAGAGCACCCGTGATGGCACCGAGGCAGTCGATCCTCTGGATGTTCTCCAGAAGGCCATGGATAACGCCCGCCCCCGCCTTGAGGTGAAGAGCCGCCGGGTTGGCGGAGCCACTTACCAGGTTCCGATGGAAGTTCCGGCTGATCGCCAACTCGCACTTGCGATGCGTTGGATCGTTGGTTTTGCAAGCAAGCGCAAGAGCGTCCCGATGTCGAAGGCGCTTGCCTCTGAGCTCAAGGAAGCCGCCGCTAATCAGGGCGCCGCTATCAAGAAGCGTGACGATCTTCACAAGATGGCCCAAGCCAACCGCGCCTTCGCCCACTTCCGCTGGTAGTATCAGTCCCTTTGTTTTTCCTCTTGTTCTTTATCCCATCACTTTCATGAGCACCGAAACAGCCAATCCGAACTCCCCGGATCGCGCCTTCCCGCTGGAGCGCACCCGTAATATCGGGATCTGCGCCCACATCGATGCCGGCAAGACGACATTGACCGAACGCGTTCTCTTCTACACCGGCATGATCCACAAGATCGGCGAAGTGCATGAGGGAACCACTGCCACCGATTGGATGGAGCAGGAGCGCGAGCGCGGTATCACGATCACCTCCGCCGCTACTACTTGCAGCTGGAACCAGATCAAGCAGGAAGGTGTTGTGAAACTATTCGACGACATCAAAATGCGCGTCAATATCATCGACACACCGGGCCACGTGGATTTCACGGCCGAGGTGGAGCGTTCGTTACGCGTGCTTGACGGTGCCATTGCCGTGTTCTGTGGTGTTGCGGGCGTTCAGCCCCAGTCCGAGACTGTCTGGCGCCAAGCCAACAAGTACAATGTTCCTCGTATCGCCTTCGTCAACAAGATGGACCGTACGGGTGCAAATTTTGCAAATGCCGTCAACGACATGCGCAACAAACTGGGTGCCAATGCCTGGCCGATCCTTATTCCGATCGGTGCCGAGGATCATCTTCAGGGACAGATCGATGTGGTGAACCAGAAGGCCGTTATCTACGCCGATGACGCCAGCATGGGTTCCAATTATACGATCACCGAGATCCCAGCAGAACTGAAAGATCTTGCTGAGGCAGCCTACGAGGACTTGGTTTCCCAAATGACTGACCTCGACGAAGAAGTCGGAACTCTCTTCCTGGAGGAGAAACCCGTCACTAAGGAAATCCTTAAGAGGGCTATCCGTCGTCAGACTACGGCCAACCGGTTTGTGCCTGTTGCAGGTGGATCGGCCTTCAAAAACAAGGGTGTCCAGTACCTCCTCGATGCCGTTGTCGATTATCTTCCGAGTCCGATCGACATCCCTCCCGCTAAGGGAATGGATCCTGATAATGGCAAGGATAAGTTTGCCGTCACTGATGACAACGCCCCCTTCTGCTCACTCGCCTTTAAGCTTTGGAGTGATCCTTTCGTCGGAAAGCTTGTTTTCTTCCGCGTCTACTCAGGCAAGTTGAGCAAAGGCGACACGGTTCTCAATCCACGCACCGGCAAGCGCGAGCGCATCAGTCGTCTCATCCAAATCCAGGCTGACAAGCGCGAAGATATCGACACCTGCTACTCCGGTGATATCGCCGCCATTGTTGGTATCCGCAATATCACGACAGGTGATACTCTGTGCACCGAGGATGAACCGATTGCCCTCGAGCCTCCTTCCTTCCCTGATCCCGTCATCTCGATGTCCATCGAGCCTAAGACCAAGGCCGACCAGGAGAAGATGGGCACTGCTCTTCAGCGTCTTTCCGAAGAGGATCCGACATTCCGCGTCTTCACCGATGAGGAGACCGGTCAGACCATCATCGCTGGTATGGGTGAGCTGCATCTAGAGATCATCCGTGACCGAATGCTGCGCGAGTTCAAGGTCGAGGCCAACTCCGGTAAACCCCAAATCGCTTACAAAGAGACGATTCTCAACTCGGCAGGCGGCGAAGGTAAACTCGTCAAGCAGTCCGGTGGACGCGGTCAATACGGCCACGTGGTCATCAAGATCGCACCGAATGAAAAGGGTAAGGGAGTGACGATCGAGAACAAGACCGTCGGTGGATCCATTCCTAAGGATTTCATCCCCGCAGTCATCAAGGGCCTCAACGAGGCCGCCCTCAACGGCATCGTCGGCGGTTACCCGGTGATCGATATCCATGTTGAGATTGTGGACGGATCTTACCATGACGTGGATTCCAACGAAATGGCCTTCAAGATGGCGGCTATCTTCGCACTCAAGGATGGTCTCAAGAACGCCAAGTCGATCCTGCTCGAGCCGATCATGAAGGTCGAGGCCGTGACTCCCGAGGAGTATCAAGGCGATATCATGGGTGATCTTAATCGTCGCCGCGGAAAGATCATGTCGATCGAGACCAAGACGATCGTTACCAGCGTCAACGCAGAGGTTCCGCTCTCGGAAATGTTCGGCTACGCAACTTCCATCCGCTCACTCTCCAAAGGACGCGCATCCTACTCCATGGAGCCATCCCACTTCGAACAGGTCCCGGCCCAGGTATTGGCCGCGGTTCTCGACCAGAAAAACTAACCAACTAAGACTATGGCCGCAGGACAACGCATCCGAATCAGACTCAAAGGCTTCGATTTTCGCCTTCTAGACATCTCGGCACTCGAGATCGTCGAGACCGCCAAGCGCACGGGATCGAAGGTGACGGGCCCAATTCCACTTCCGACCCGTATCGAGAAGTTCACAGTGAATCGCTCTCCACACGTCGACAAGAAGTCGATGGATCAGTTCGAGATTCGCACCCACAAGCGCCTTCTCGACATCCTCGAGCCGACCGCCAAGACAGTCGATGAGCTCCGCAAGCTCAATCTTCCTGCAGGCGTCGACATCACCATCAAGATCTGACCCCCTTTCCAAACTCAACTATCCGTACAATGAGCATCGGCGTTCTCGGCAAGAAAATCGGCATGACCCGTGTCTATGACACCAAGGGTCGCATTCGCCCCGTCACGGTTATCGAGGCCGGCGGCAACCGTATCCTCCAAGTGAAGAGCAAGGAGAAAGACGGTTATTCCTCAGTCCAAGTCGGTTATGGGGACCAGAAGGAACAGCGAGTTCCCAAGGCCCAGAAGGGACATTTTGCGAAGACCTCCTCCACGCCCAAGCGCTTCATCCGCGAGTTTCGGGTCAAGGACGGAGAAGCTCTTCCAGAGTCCGTCGATCTTCCCGTCACGACTTTCAAGGATGGCCAGTATGTGGATGTCATCAGCACCTCCAAGGGCAAAGGTTTCCAGGGTGTTGTCAGGCGTTTCAGATTTGCAGGACAGCCCGAGACCCACGGCTCCATGATGCATCGTCGTAACGGCGCTATCGGTAACCGTCTCACTCCGGGTCGTGTCTGGAAGAACATGGGCATGCCCGGGCACATGGGTGATGAGCGCGTCACCATGCAGAATCTCGAGATCGTACAGGTGCGTGAGGCGGACGGTGTTATTCTTGTCAGTGGATGCATTCCAGGTGCCAAGGGAACCTACGTCGTGGTTCGCCCCTCCAAGAAGAAGAAATCCTCAAAAGCAGCAGAGTAATCCATGAGCGCCACTATCCTCACAGTCGACGCGGCCAAGCAGGCCAAGATCGAGATCATTACTGACGGTAAGGGAACCCAGGCCGTCCACGACGTGGTTGTCGCCATGCGCGCCAATCGCCGCAGTGGTACAGCTTCCGTCAAGACCAAGGCCACCGTCAATCTCTCGGGTAAGAAGCCCTGGAAGCAGAAGGGTACCGGCCGAGCCCGTGCCGGTTACGCCAGTTCGCCCGTCTGGGTTGGTGGTGGTGTTGTCCATGGTCCTGAGCCTCTTTTTGTCAATGGAGTTTTTGTCAACCGCTACGCAAAGAAGACGCCGAAGGGTGTCAAGAAGCTCGCCTTCCGCAAGGCCCTTAGCTCCCGTATCCTTTCCGGTGATGTCCTCGTGGTTGATTCCTTCGAAGTGAAGGAGCCTAAGACCAAGACGTTTAATAGTCTGATCAAGGAACTTGCTGGAGATGTCCGCCGGACCCTCGTCATCGCGGTTTCCTTCAACGACATGACCTTTCTGGCCGGTCGTAATGTCGCCAAAGACCTTCTGATGACCGCTGCCGAAGTCAATACCGAGAACATCCTCGCGTTCGACAAGATTATCATTACCAAGGACGCCCTCGAGGCCCTTGGAAACCGCCTCCAAGGCTAACGTCATGAAAGAAGCACACGACATCATCAAAAGCATCCTCGTGACGGAGAAGGCCAGCCTTCTTTCCGAGAAGCTTAACAAGTACGTCTTTCGCGTCGCTCCAGCGGCGAACAAGATTGAGATCAAGCATGCGATCGAGACCCTCTTCAAGAAGAAGGTCCGTTCGGTGAACACTGCTCAAGTCGAGGGAAAGAAGAAGCGCGAGCGTAGAGCCGATTTCGGTCGCCGTGCTCACTGGAAAAAGGCTGTCGTCACTCTTGCTCAAGGCGAGAAGATCGACATCGCGTAACCGATAGCCGAAGACCTCATCACCGCATACGACCATGGCACTTAAAACTTTCCGCCCGCTGACTCCTTCGCAACGCTTCATGGCATTGCCTTCCTTTGAGGAGATCACCAAGAGCAAGCCCGAGAAATCACTTACCGAGAGCAAGAAGCGCACCGGAGGCCGCAATAACAACGGCCGCAAGACTGCCCGTCACCGTGGCGGTGGTCACAAGCGCAGGATCCGTATCATCGACTTTAAGCGCCTTCGCCGCGACGCGATTGCCGAAGTGATGGCCGTGGAATACGATCCAAACCGTACAGCTCGTCTCGCCCTGATCCAGTATCCAGACGGAGAGAAGGCTTATATCCTCCATCCGGCAGGACTTGTGGTAGGAGCCAAGGTTTCAGCTGGCAACAATGCCGAGCCCAATGTCGGTAACGCCCTTCCTCTGAAGGCTATCCCTCTCGGTCTCGCCATCCACAATGTGGAACTGATCCCAGGCAAGGGTGGACAGATCGTGCGCAGCGCCGGTTCCCTGGCCATCCTGAGCAATCGAGAGGGCGGATATGCACTCATTAAGATGGCCTCCGGAGAACTTCGCCGCATCAACGAAGAGTGCTACGCTACCATCGGTCAGGTCGGCAATATCGAACACATGAATGTTGTCAGTGGAAAGGCAGGACGCTCCCGCTGGCTTGGTATTCGCCCGCAGACTCGCGGTATGGCAATGAACCCGGTCGATCACCCGATGGGTGGCGGTCAGGGCAAGAGCAAGGGCGGTGGCGGACGCCATCATCCGATGAGCCCCTGGGGACAGCTCTCCAAGGGATTCAAGACCCGTAACAAACACAAGCAGAGCGACACCTTTATCGTCCAGCGCCGCAAAAAGAAATAATCTCCTATGTCACGCTCACTCAAAAAAGGCCCGTTCGTGGAGTGGAAACTCCTCGAGAAGATCGACAAACTCAACGAAGGCAATGTCAAGAAGCCGATCAAGACCTGGTCTCGCCGTTCCACGGTGACTCCCGACTTCGTCGGACATACTTTCAACGTTCACAACGGACGTTCATTTATTCCGGTTTTTGTTACTGAGAACATGGTCGGCCACAAGCTCGGCGAGTTCTCCCCGACCCGTATCTTCAAGAAGCACGGTTCACACACCGCAAAGGTCACCAAGTAACGATTTTACTACCATCCACCTGATGTCTGCCATTCACCATTCCTGCCAGTTGTCCGCTGTGACAGCCGTTGCCCTTCTCGGGCTTCCGGTTGCCGCCGCGCTTGCGCAGAATGTGAACGCTAACGGCGGTGGATCCTCCGATGCGCTTCGTGAGAAACTCATCCTTTCCGAGGCCTCGATCAAGGGGCTCACTGAGAGTCTGGCGATTGCCAACGGGGAGTCCGAACTCTTCAAGCGGAAATCCGACGAACTGAACGAGCGTATCGAAGCTCTGGGAATCGCTCCTGCCGACAAGGAGACAGAAAATCTTCGCGCGCGCTTACTCGCTGCTGTCCGTGACCTGCGTCTTCTCCAACATCAGAATGATGCTTCGCGTGACCAGTTGAGCGCCATGACCGAATCGGTTATGGAACTGCTCAAGAGGTCCGAAGGCATTGACCCAAAGGCCCGCCTGAAGGTCGAGGAAGTGCTCCGATCCAGCTCCGCCTTCCTTAACCGCCAGAAGGAGCTTCCAGCAGCATTAGGAGTCGATCTTACGACTGGTACTGTTGTGGATGTGAAACCCGATCTTTCCTTAGTCGTCGCAAATCTGGGTTCCCGACAGGGAGTCAAGACGGGCATGCCTTTCCAAGTATGGCGCGGTGCCCGCCAGGTTGCCTCAGTCCGCGTCGTCGATGTCCGCGACTCGATCAGCGGTGCCATTGTTCAGAATATTGTCACTCCCGCCGAGTCCGTCAGGTCAGGCGACACACTCCGCATCGACACCACACGCTAATTACTCATGCAAGTCATCGCCACCCACCGCTACGCGAAAATATCAGCCTTCAAGGCACGCGAGGTCACCCGTGAAATACAGGGACTCCCAGCCATTGATGCCCTTCAGCAACTTGCATTCATTCCGAAGAAAGCAGCGCCCCTGATCGCCAAGACTCTCAAAAGTGCGATCGCCAACGCCGAGCACAACAACAATATCCGTCCCGAACTCCTTGTGATCAAGGAGGCCGTCATCGGCGAGGCTCCGACCATCAAGCGCATGCGCCCGAAGGCACGTGGCAGCTCCGGTCCGGTCCGTAAGCGTAACAGTCATATCCGTATCGTTTTGACTGATGAGGTGCCGATCGTACGCCGTGCTGACAAGCCCAAGTCTCGCCGGACTGCAAAGTCCTCAGAAAAACCAAAAGTCATGAATGAAGCCGCATCCTCTGCTCCAGCAGTTGAGGTGGTCACTGAGACTGTCGAAATCAAAGACTAAGCAGAGAAGCCAATCACCTTATAACGCACACTTACTATGGGACAAAAAGTCAACCCCATCGGCTTCCGCCTTCCGATCACCCGTGACTGGACCTCGCGCTGGTACGCTACGGAAAAAGAATTCGCCGATTTCCTCTATGCCGATCAATTGATCCGCGGCTGGCTCAAGAAAAAGCTCAAGACCGCAGCGGTTTCCCGTATCGTCATCGAGCGTGCCTGGAACAGCGTCCGCGTCACAATCTTCACTGCACGTCCCGGCATCGTGATTGGCCGTAAGGGATCCGAGATCGAGACGATGACCAAGAAGGTTTCTGATTTGGCAGGTGGCAAGCAGGCCAAGATCGACATCATCGAGATCAAGCAGCCCGAGATTGACGCGCAACTTGTTGCCGAAAGCGTCGCCGGTCAGCTTGAGCGCCGCATTGGGTTCCGCCGCGCCATGAAGAAGTCAATGCAGATCGCCATGGACATGGGAGCTGATGGTATCAAGATCCGCGCAAGCGGCCGTCTTGGCGGCGCCGAAATCGCCCGCACCGAAGTTGTTCGTGCCGGCACAATTCCTCTCCACACTCTCCGCAAAACCATCGACTACGGTTTTGCTGAAGCTGACACACTTGCCGGAAAAGTCGGCGTGAAGTGCTGGATCTGTAAAAAGCCCGAGAAGCTTCCAGAACCACGCTCCGTTGCTCCGTCGTCCGCCGTTTCCGCACCCGCGGCAGTGGAGGCGGTCGCCTAAACCATCACAGGAATTTTTAAAGGAGAGAAGCCATGCCCTTACTGCCAAAAAGAGTCAAGTATCGCAAGACCCAGCGTGGAAGCCGCAAGGGAACAGCCTCGCGTAATATCAATATTGATTTCGGTGAATTCGGTCTCCAGACCCTGGATCGTGCCTGGATCACCAACACCCAGATTGAAGCCGCACGTGTGGCACTTACGCGTAACATGAAGCGCAAGGGTAAGCTATGGATTCGCATCTTCCCTGACAAATCAGTAACTGCCCGTCCTCCAGAGACCCGAATGGGTAAAGGTAAGGGACAGCCAGAGTACTGGGTTGCCACGGTGCGTCCGGGCAATATCTTGTTTGAACTCGACGGAGTGTCGGAGACCGTGGCGCGCGAATCCCTTCGCCTTGCCGCTAACAAACTCCCGATCCGGACGAAGTTCATCACCCGTCACCACGCCGCCTAATCTTCAGGCACACGATCACAGGAACCGAATATGACTCTTGACGAAATCCGCGAATTGACGCCTACTGAACTCACTTCCCGTAAAAAGGAACTGCGACAGGAGATCTTCCATCTACGCTTGCAGCAGCAAGCCGGTCAGCTGGAAAAGCCCCATCTTCTGACCACGATGCGCCGCGAGATCGCTCGGCTTGAAACCGTGCTCACCGCAAAAACCAAGGCAACCAAGGCGCTCTAAGTACAACAGGCCACCGCTCCGATGAACGAAACAGCTACCATACCAACTTCCACGTCACCTGCTGACGAGTCCCGCTCCCTTCGCAAGACCCGTGTCGGGGAAGTGATCTCCGACAAGATGGACAAGACCATCGTGGTCAAGACGATCACGCGTGTTCCTCACCCGCTTTTTGGCAAGATCATCAAGCAGGTGAAGAAGTTCCACGTCCATGATGAAAAGAACGAAGCCAAGATCGGGGATCGCGTCTCCATCATGGAGACCCGCCCTCTCAGCCGCCTAAAGCGCTGGCGCTTGGTCGAGGTGATCCGTCACTAATCGTCTGCTAGAATCACTTACTTTCAGGAACCAGTACCATGATCCAACTCCGCTCCCGTCTCGATGTCGCCGATAACACTGGCGCCCGCATGGCCACCATGATCGGTGTCATCGGCAAGAGGACACTCGTTGCCCGCATCGGCGATATCATTACCGCCAACGTCAAGGAAGCCTCCACTGGTGGTGCTGTGAAGAAGGGCGATGTGGTCCGTGCCGTTGTCGTCCGTACTCGCCAGCCGGTCCGCCGTGAGGATGGTTCCTACCTGCGCTTTGACAGCAACGCGATTGTCATTATCGACAAGGATAAGAACCCGCGTGGAACCCGTATCTTCGGACCGGTTGCCCGCGAACTCCGTGAAAAGAACTTCATGAAGATCGTCTCCCTAGCCCCCGAGGTCCTCTAATCTCTAAGACAATGCCTGCAATCCCGCTTATTAAAACCCATGTCCATGCTGGTGATCTTGTGAAGGTCATCTCCGGAAACCACCGTGGCTCCGAGGGTAAAATCCTCCAGGTCAACCGTGCCAAACATCAGGTCGTAATCGAAGGTGTCCGCATGATCAAGAAGCACGTGAAGCGCTCCCAGGAGCAACCGAACGGCGCGATCATTGAACGCGAGGGCCCCCTCAATATTTCGAACGTCAAGCTCCTCGAGAAGGCCGTCAAGAACGTTGCCTCTTCCAAGGCAAAGAACGAAAAAGCTCCCGATGCTAAGAAGGTTGTCAAAGCCAAGGTCGAGAAGGCTCCAAAAGCACCCAAGGCCCCAAAAGCCGAATAACCTGAATTAAGGCCAACTACTAAAAGGATACAGAGACATGTCACTGCCCATTGCCGAACTTCAGAACGAGTATACCACACGCATCATCCCTGCCCTCAAGGAGAAGCGTGGATACAAGAACGTGCATCAGGTGCCACGCCTTGTGAAGGTTGTTATCAATACATCCATCGCTTCCGCACCCGACGTGAAGGCAGCCCTTGAAATCGCGAAGGACGAGCTTCAGCTCATCACCGGACAGAAGCCTGTCGAGACGATTGCTAAGAAGGCTATCTCCAACTTCAAGCTACGTGCGGGTCAGCCCATCGGCGCCAAGGTGACCCTCCGTGGTCGCCTCATGTACGAGTTCCTCGAGCGTCTCATCAAGACGGCTCTCCCTCGCATCCGTGATTTTCGTGGTGTCTCCAACCGTGCTTTCGACGGCAACGGCAACTACACCCTAGGCGTTGCGGACCAGTCCATCTTCCCCGAGGTCGAGCTCGACAAGATCAAGCGCAACATCGGCTTCGATATCACCATCGTCACGTCCGCGACAAGCAACGACGAGGCCAAGGCTCTTCTCAGTGAGATGGGCATGCCGTTTGCCGGCCGCAATTCCACAAAGAAGGTCGAGAAGCCCGAGTCTGCATCCGCAGAGACGGCTCCTGAAACCGCTTCCGCCTAATTATCAATGAGTGCACTGACCGATCCCATCGCCGATCTTCTCACCCGTGTCCGTAACGCCGTAAGCGTGCAGAAGGTTGAGTTCTTCGTTCCTTATTCCAAGATCAAGAGCGACATCGTCGCCATCCTCAAGCGTGAGGGTTATATCGAGGAGTACGAACTCGACAACAAGGAGACGCATCCCCGCATCAGGATCCGCCCCCGTTATGTGGGCAAGACTCCCGCGATCGCTGGACTTCGCCGCATCAGTCGCCCCGGACTCCGTCGCTATGTTGGTAGCGAGGACATCCCCCGTGTGCTCGGCGGTCTCGGCATCTCCATTATCTCCACATCACGCGGAGTTATCTCAGGTCATGAGGCCCGCAAGCAGAAAGTCGGCGGTGAACTTCTCGCCTACATTTGGTAACCCAGTAACCTATTTCCTGCCATGTCCCGTATCGGTAAAACACCCATCACTCTCCCTGACAAGGTCAAGGTCTCCGTTGCAGACGGAAACCAGGTCACCGTCGAGGGCCCCAAAGGCAAGCTCTCCTGGGAGCTTCCCAAGGGTATCACCATTTCAACCGAGGGATCCGTGATCACCGTTTCCCGCGCCAACGAGCATCGTGAGGTCCGTGCCCTGCATGGACTTTCCCGCGCTCTTATTAATAACATGGTGAGCGGCGTCAGCAGTGGCTTCCGCCGTGACCTGGAAATTCAGGGCGTTGGATTCCGTGCCGCTGTCAAGGGTGACAAGCTGGATCTCTCGATCGGCTACTCACACCCTGTCCTCTTCCAGATCCCCAGCGAGATTAAAATCGCCGTTACCGACAACACCAAAATCTCAATTGAGGGAATCGATAAGCATCTCGTCGGCCAGGTGGCCGCCGATATCCGTGCGTACTATCCTCCCGAGCCATACAAGGGCAAGGGCATCCGTTATTCCGACGAAGTTGTCCGTCGCAAAGAAGGCAAGACTGTCCAGTAATCTAAGGATCATTATTCCATGTCCGCAACAAATTCCCGCAAACTGCGTCACGTACGCCTCCGCAAGAAAGTCTCCGGCACCGCCGAGAGGCCCCGCCTTGCGATTCACTTCTCCGGCCAACACATCACCGCGCAGGTCATCGATGATCTCGCGGGGAATACACTGGCCAGCGTTAACACCACGGAGGAATCTTTCACCAAGGACTCCTCCTCCCGCGCCAATGTGGCGACTGCCATCAAAGTTGGCAAACTTATCGCCGAGCGCGGTCTTGCCAAAAAGATCGAGAAGGTCGTCTTCGACCGCGGTGGCTTCATGTATCATGGCAAGGTAAAGGCCCTCGCCGAGGCAGCCCGTGAGGGTGGCCTCCAGTTCTAATATTTCTATGGATGACAAACGCCCCAAACGCGGACCACGCCGCGACAAGCCCGCAGACGATACACCCAAGGACACGATCGAGAAGGTCGTTTTCATCAACCGTTGCGCCAAGGTCGTCAAGGGTGGTCGCCGTTTCAGTTTCAGCGCACTCATTGTCACTGGTGACATGAAGGGACGCGTCGGTATCGGATTCGGAAAGGCCAACGAGGTCAGCGAAGCCATCCGTAAGGGATCCGACGCCGCCCGCAAGGCCATGGTTCCTGTGTCGATCCAGGGAACGACGATTCCTCACGAGACATTCGGCGAGTTCGGAGGTGGACGCGTCCTTCTTAAACCCGCATCCCCAGGTACCGGTGTCATCGCCGGAGGTGGTGTGCGCGCAGTCCTCGAGGCAGTCGGTGTCCGCGACGTCCTTGCCAAGTCACTCGGATCCAGCAACCACTCCAATGTGGTCAAGGCAACCCTTGCCGCCCTTACCAGCCTACGGCCCCGCAGCGAAATCATGAAACTGCGCGGCAAGAAGGTGCACACGCCGGAAGCAGCGGTTCCAGTTGCTGCTTAAGGCAAGCAGAGGGAAACAGCTAAACACAGCAGCTCAAGCCTAATCTAAGCCCCAAGCCCAACCATTATTCTCGAATGACAACCATGCGACTTCATAATCTCGCTCCCCGCCCAGGTGCCAAGCACCGCAAGAAGCGTCTCGGTATCGGTGAAAGCTCCGGTCACGGAAAGACCTCTGGACGTGGTCACAAGGGTCAGAAAGCCCGTTCCGGCGGCAGCGTCCGTCTTGGATTTGAGGGCGGCCAGATGCCCCTTATCCGTCGACTACCCAAGCGCGGTTTCAATAACTTTGACTTCAAGCTTGTTTACGCCGTCGTGAATCTGGATACACTCGAAGAGCGTTTTGAGTCCGGCGCGAAGATCGACGAGGCGGCACTCCGCTCCCTCCGACTCGTTCATGGAACCAATGACGGGATCAAGCTGCTTGCCCGCGGAACCATCACCAAGAAGTTCACCGTTGAGGTGGACAAATCGAGTGCAGCCGCCAAAGAGAAGCTTGAGGCTGCCGGAGGTTCGCTTGTTATCCGTGAGCGCCAGACCAAGATCGCCAGCAGGGCGACTCTGAAGGCGGCTCCGAGAAAAGCGGTCAAGGCTTCCTGATTACTAATCAATAGGGCGCGCCGGCGTTACAATGAAGTAACAAAGGCCGTTAACCACCGAGTGCCAGCATGATCTCCGCGTTCGCTAATATTTTCAAGATTCCCGAGTTGAGGCAGCGTGTCCTTTTCACGCTCGGGATGATCGTCATCATGCGTGTCGGCGCCGCGATCACGACTCCAGGTGTCAATGCCCAGGTCCTGCGCGAGTGGTTTCAGAATGTAGCCGATCACAGTGCCGGTGGCGGTGCAGCAGCACTTTTCAATCTCTTCTCCGGCGGCGCGCTAGGGAATTGCGCAATTTTCTCACTCGGGATCATGCCCTACATCAGTGCCTCGATCATGCTCCAGCTGTTAGGGGCTGTGATTCCGAAGCTTGGCCGTTTGGCCCGTGAGGATGGTGGGCGCCAGAAGATCGCCCAGTACACCCGGTATGCGACCATTGCTCTTTGTATTTTCCAAGGCTACCTCCTCGCCCTTTCCTTCGAGAGCCCGCAGTCGAATCCCTTCTTGCCCGGCATTTCAGAAACGATTGCACGCCTGGGCGTACCCCTTGTTTCGGATCCCGGCATTCTGTTCCGTCTGCTGACGGTACTAATCATGACGGCTGGAACTCTCTTCTTGATGTGGATCGGAGACCAGATCACCGAACGTGGTATAGGCAACGGCATCTCCGTGATCATCACGATCGGCATTCTGGCTCAGTTGCCAGCCGGTCTGGTGCAGGCTTGGAGGACCTTTGTGCCGAGCGGTGGTGAGGCAAGCCAAGTGAGTCCCGTTGTGCTCGTGATCCTCTGCGCGTTCCTTTTCCTCGTGATCGCCTCTGTCATTGCGATCACCCAGGCGACCAGACGCATCAGCGTCCAGTACGCCAAGCGCGTAGTGGGACGGAAGGTTTACGGCGGTCAGACCCAGTACATGCCCCTCAAGGTCAACTATGCCGGCGTGATGCCCATCATCTTTGCTCAGGCGATCCTGATGTTCCCCTCGACAATCATGACCATGGCTTTCGGTAATAGACCTTGGGCCGTCGAGATAGCGAATCTTCTGACCAACGGGTGGCTCCATTACCTTCTCTATGCCGTCTTGATCTTCAGCTTCAGTTATTTCTGGGTGGCTACTCAGTTCCAGCCAGCCCAGATCGCGGATGACCTGAAGAAGTATGGTGGATTTATTCCTGGAGTTCGTCCTGGCAAGCCGACAGCCGACTTCCTGGACTACACGATGGGACGTCTTACTTTTGCAGGTGCCCTTTTCCTTGTAGTCATCGCCATTCTCCCTCAACTCCTCAGTCGCGCCCTCAATGTCCCCTACATGGCGGCACAGTTCTTCGGAGGCACGGGACTGCTGATTATTGTCGGCGTTACGCTGGATACAATGAGACAGGTTGAAACATTCCTGCTGCAGCGTCATTACGACGGCTTCCTCCGCAAGGGAAAGATCCGTGGCCGAAGCGCTCCGCGTCCTTCGGTGAGCGGATCCGCCATTAGCGACTCCACTGTGGTCAAGATCATCGCCGCAGTCGGCTTGTTCGTGATTGCCGGATTGGCTGCTTATCTCAGCACTCACCGCTAACCCCGTTTCGGTGAATCCGGTGAACCAGCGGATCGTGCTGCTCGGTCCGCCGGCATCTGGTAAGGGGACCCAGGCAGACCGGCTTGCTGATTGTTTTCACATTCCTCATGTTTCCACGGGTGCGCTACTCCGCTCGGAGTGCTCACGAGGCACGCCTCTCGGAAAGGAAGCCGATGGATGGACCAGCAAGGGACTGCTTGTTCCGGATGAGCTTGCGGTCAGGATTGTGACAGCATGGATGAAGGAGAACGGACCTAGGTTTATCTTCGACGGTTTTCCCCGCACCGTGGGTCAGGCGGAATATCTCGACTCCTCTCTTGCCGGACTGGGCGTCGCACTGGATCTCATCGTGTTGCTGGAATTGCCGGACGAGATGATCCGCCATCGTATTCTGGAGCGTATCTCCTGCCTGAAATGCGGCGCCACGTTCAGTACGTCTCTGCACGGCAATCAAGAGGGTGCGCCATGTCCTCGCTGCGGTGCTCTGCTGGTTCGCCGCAATGACGACACGGAGGAAGCCCTCGATCAGCGCCTGGATGTCTATCGTGACCTCACGCTGCCTGTTGTCGGATACTACGAAAAGACATCACCCAATCTCCTTCACCGCATTGATGCAGGGGAGGGGAGTGATGCGATCTTCGCAAAATTATCAACGCTGGTAGCCGATGCAAAGAATGAGGGTTGAAGTATGAAGTATAAAAAAAGAATCCCTGCTGCCATGGCGCTGATCCGCAACGCGGCACTCTCCCTTCTCTCCACTTTCATCATTCATCATTCCTAATTCATCCTTTCTCTCCCATGCCCATTCCGATCAAGACACCGGCCGAGATTGACAAGATGCGTGCTGCCGGCCGTGCGGCCGCGATCGTGCTCGACCGGCTGGCAAAACTCGTCGCTCCTGGTATGACTACCGGCGAGATCGACAGGAAGGCGGGGGAATATATGGCGGAACTTGGAGGCCGCAGCGCTTTCCTCGGCTACCGAAAATTTCCTGGCCAGACCTGCATCTCGATCAACGAGGAAGTGGTGCACGGCATTGGAGGTGAACGACGCCTTGCCTACGGTGACATTATAAAGATCGATACGGGAGTCGTCCTTGATGGCTGGATCGGGGACACGGCAACGACTATTGCGTGCGGCGCTATCGATCCGGAAACCGAGCGACTCATCACCGTAACCAAGCGTATTCTTGAGGGGGCGATTCCCTTCGCCGTAGCTGGTCGCAGGTTGGGCGATCTCTCGAACTACATCGAGACAGAGGCTCTCAGGCAGGGGTTCGGCGTTGTCAGGGAATTTGTGGGCCATGGCGTCGGCCGCAAGCTACACGAGGAACCACAGATCCCGAACTACGGCAAAAAAGGCTCCGGTCCGAAACTCAAACCCGGCATGACGCTTGCCATAGAGCCCATGATCAATCTCGGGGCCGAGGGCGTGCGTATTCTGGATGACGGATGGACCGTGGTGACCTCCGATGGCAAGCCTTCCTCCCATTTCGAGCATACGGTATTAGTGACAGAAAATGAACCTGAAGTGTTGACATGCCTACCCCTGATAGCTTAAAACACCAGGCCCTAGTCGTAGAGAGACTGTCCATGGCACGCTTCCGAGTGGAGTTAGCCGGGGGCAGGAGAATGGTAGCTACGGTATCCGGTCGGTTGCGTTTGAAGTTCACGCGCATCGCTCTCGGGCACCATGTAGTGATCAGCGTTTCCCCCTACGATCTGAATCAGGGAACAATCATCCAGCGACTCTCGCAGTCATCACCCAGCCCAAGCCAATAATACGACACAACCGACGCCAACCGCGTCGCTATTTTCAAGCATGAAAGTCCGAGCTTCCATCAAACGCCTTTGCGAAACCTGCAAGATCGTCCGCCGCAATAACGTGGTGCGCGTGGTTTGCAAGAATCCCCGTCACAAGCAGCGCCAGGGCTGACACTAGACGTTCAGAAAACATTCATTCCCTGCACCCAACTCAATAGACCAATACCATGCCAAGACTCCTCGGCGTAGAAATCCCCGGCGACAAGCGCGTCGAAGCCTCGCTCGTTTACATTTACGGCATCGGCCCTAAGACTGCCAAGCGCATCCTCGAACAGGCCAATATCAATCCTGACATCCGCGCCAAGGAGCTTTCTCCCGAGCAGATCGGAGGTATCATTTCCGCAATTTCCGGTCAGGGGGTTGTCATCGAGGGCGATCTTCGCCGAGAGATTCAGGGTAACCTCAAGCGCCTGCAGGCGATCAACTGCTATCGTGGCGTTCGCCATCGTCGTGGACTTCCTGTCCGCGGTCAGCGCACCCAGACCAATGCCCGCACACGCAAGGGGCCCCGCAAGACCGTCGGCGTCACACGGGCTAAGGAATAATCCGACACACCCATAGCACTTACCAGTACGTCAACAAGTTCATGTCCGAAGAAAACAAAGAATCCGAAGGCCTCTCCCAAGACGCTGCACGTAGCGAAGAGACCAAAGCCCATCATCCTTCCGAGTCCGCTCCAGAGGCTTCCACTGAGACTGCAAGTCCAGTGGCCGCCGCCGAGGCCGCCGCTCCCGCCAAGGCTGAAAAGCCCAAGGTGAAGAAGAGCAAGGAGAAGAAAGTTGAGGAAGCTGCCCCAGCCGCAGCCATTAGTTTCAATCTCGACGACCCAATTGAGCCACCCAAGATCGTCAAGGCCAAGGGTAGCAAGAACATCACGCACGGGATCGCCCACGTTCAGGCCACTTTCAACAATACCATCGTCAGCGTCACCGATATGCGCGGTGCCGTTCTCGGATGGTCCAGCGCCGGCAAGATGGGGTTCAAGGGATCCCGTAAGAGCACAGCCTATGCCGCCCAGATGGTCGCTCAGGACGCCTGCCGTCAGGCTATGGGTCACGGACTCAAGGAAGTAGAGGTTCGTGTTAAGGGGCCCGGCTCCGGTCGTGAATCGGCAGTCCGCGCCATGCAGGCCATCGGACTTGAAATCTCCATCATCCAGGACGTGACTCCTGTTCCTCATAACGGATGCCGTCCTCCGAAACAGCGCCGCGTTTAATGTTTATTCCTTCAGCCCTCAGCCTTCAGCCTTCAGCCTTTTAATATACCATGGCCCGTTACACTGGACCCAAAACCAAAGTCAGTCGCCGTTACGGCGTTCTTCTCGCCGGATCTGCCCGTGCTTTCGAGCACAAGCCCTATCCTCCCGGTATGCACGGCCCGAAGGGCTCACGCCGCAAGATTTCCGAGTATGGCACCGCGCTCGCCGAGAAGCAGAAACTCCGCTTTCAGTATGGTGTGCTTGAGCGCCAGTTCCGCCGATACTTCGAGACCGCTCTCAAGACCCGTGGTATCACCGGCCTGATCCTTCTCCAGCTCCTTGAGAGGCGCCTCGACAACATCGTCTACCGCATGGGCTTCGCGAAGACCCGATCGGCAGCCCGTCAGATGGTCTCTCACGGACACGTCGCCGTTAACGGCCGCAAGTGCGACATCTCCTCCGCCACCATTAAGATTGGCGATGCTATTTCCGTACGTCCCAAGGATGGTTCCAAGCGCCTCGCCCTGCGTGGCCTAGAGCAGACCCAGATCGTCGAGCCGCCAGATTGGCTGCTTGTCGATAAGGAAGCACTGAGTGGCAAAATGGTCCGTATCCCGACCCGCGAGGAGATCAATCCTGTTGTGAACGAGCAACTCGTCGTTGAGTTGTACTCTCGCTAAACGCGAGGTGTTGTACTCCTGCTAACCATTCATTAGTTCTTACAAAAAAGCCGCCCGGAGCAATCCGAGGCGGCTTTTTTATTTTATGCGTTCTTTCGGGTGCTTTTTACTGCGGTTGCCTCTCAGCGATTCTTCAAGCCATCTTGCATGCTTTAAGCTCCGCTCCTACGATTGGAGGATGTTTTCCCCATTTCGTCTGATCACGCTTCTGATCGCCGAGAGCGTTTTGATAGTGTTCTCTTCTGCAACCGTAAGCGCTGCTCCCGATGAAATACCCAAAGAGCAGGGGATGTTGGAACGCATGATGCATCCCGACCGTAGTAGGCAGAGCACCTTTCAGGGGAAGGTGTTTAACGCCAAGGGAAGCCCTTACGACAAGTCTTTTGCAATTAAGGATTATTCGGGAGCGCGCGAATATGGCTCCCACTCGTACGAAACCAAGGGATTTGTCTCCGGAATGAAGAGCTGGCTTGGCGATCATCTTTTCCCCCAAAAAAAACTTTCGGGAAATCTCGAGAAGGCGAATCCCGATGCCGCAAAGAAATTCGATTCCAAGGATTTCAAAACAAAAAACTTCACGGATCTTGATAAAACAAGCCTCTACTCCTCCAAGGGGGACTTCCCGACACAAAATATCTCCCTCAAGGGAAAGACTCAGGGAGCGCTCGACAACAATCCTCATCTTGAAGATGCCATCCGCAAGGGACTCTCCATCGACGACGTCAGGAAACTGCTCAACAAGGGGCCGTAATTCTGTTTTGCTCTTCGCCTCATGAGCTCCTTTTCCGATCAACTCACCTCTCTCGTTGCTGGCTGTGCCCAGGTGCTCAGTGAGAAGGAGTTGCAGGCCAAGCTGGCCCTTGGTCGCCCCCTCAAGGTCAAGCTCGGGGTAGATCCCACCTCTCCCGACATCCACCTAGGCCACACAGTAGGTCTCTCCAAGCTGCGCCAGTTCCAGGAGCTCGGCCATGAGGCTATACTGATCATAGGTGATTTCACCGCGATGATCGGGGATCCGAGCGGCCGCTCAGCGACGCGTCCTCATCTCTCCCACGAGCAGGTGATGGAGCATGCCAAGACCTATCAGGATCAGGCCTTCAAGATTCTGGATCCGGAGAAAACCTCTGTCCGCTTCAACGGCGAGTGGTTCGGCAAGATGAACTTCCAGGACGTGATGAGGCTCAACAGCCGCGTCACCCTCCAGCAGATGCTACAGCGCGAGGATTTTCGAGAGCGGATCGACAAGGGACTTCCCGTGCGCGCCCATGAGATCCAGTACCCGATCATGCAGGGATGGGATTCGGTGGTAATCCAGGCGGATGTGGAACTTGGAGGCACCGATCAACTTTTCAATATCCTCGTCGGTCGCGATCTCCAGCACGAGGAAGGCCAGCACCAGCAGGTGGCTATGATGCTCCCCATCTTGACGGGTCTCGATGGTGTCCAGAAGATGAGCAAGAGCCTGGGCAACGCTGTCGGCGTCACTGAAGCGCCGGGGGAAATGTTCGGGAAGCTGATGAGTATCTCCGACGAACAGATGTCGGAATATTACAGGTTGTTGCTCCATGAGGAGTTATCTCAGGAAATCCATCCGATGGAGGCCAAGAAGTCCCTGGCCGAGCGACTCACCGCCCGCTTCCATTCTTCTGACGAGGCACTACGTGCACGGGAAGAGTTTGAACTCCGTTTCTCGAAGAAGGATCTAGAATCCGCCGATCTGCCTTCCTATGAACCACCGGCCGACCTGCCCCGTGATATCATCTCGCTTGGGGTGGATGCCTTTGACCGGGTCTTTGCTATCCAGAAATCACGCGGTGATGTCCGCCGCCTCATCGAGGGGGGGAGTGTCTCCTGGAAAGGGGAGAAGGTCATCGATCCCAAGGCCTTTCTCTCCCTGGAGGGGCCGGGCGTCCTGAAGCTCGACCGCCGGAGCGCCGTTCGGATCGGATAGTAGTTGGGAAATGGGGGATCGGTAATAGGATATCGGGTTTTGGATACAGGAGGCCTTCCTCCCAATGCCGCAGCACCCATTCCCCATCATCAATAATTCCTGTGACGATTTCTCAACCTTGGGAGTTGGGGCTTGCCGGTTCCTAGTTAGGGGTGACAAAGATGCTGGCTGCCATGACTAAGAATCTCTTTGGAAAAATCACCCCGGCCAGTCTCTCCAAGGCCAAGAAAGAAGCTTCCGAGTCGGTGACCGATCACGAGAAGCGTCTTCTGGATGTCTGCTGTCTGCAGCATGACGCCGCCCTCCTCGTCATGAAGAGTCGTGAGGAAGGTCTTTCAGAGACGGAGGTCGAGACTCTCCGTGACGAGTGGGGGCCCAACGATCTGGGCCATAAGAAGAAGATGGGCTTCATCATGGAGATCCTGACACGTTGCAAAAACCCCCTGGTGATTCAGTTGCTGGTGATCGCCGCCATTTCCCTGGCCACCGGCGATCCTGCCTCCGCTACGATCGTGGGTCTGATGGTAGTGATTTCGGTCGGTCTGTCCTATTATCAGGAGCATAAGTCGGGCAAGGCCGTGGAGGCGCTCAACGCCATGGTCCAGACCAACTGCCATGTCATCCGCGGCGGCCGTGAAGTGGAGATCTCCATGTCGGAGATCGTTCCGGGAGATATAGTGGTTCTTCAGGCCGGATCCATCATCCCTTCGGATCTCCGGTTGATCACGGCCAAGGACTTCTTTGTCAGTCAATCCTCGCTGACCGGTGAGTCCATGCCGATCGAGAAGCATGCCGAGACACCGTCCGAACCGTCCAAGGCGGTCATCGAGATGACAAACGCCGTCTTCCAGGGCAGCAATGTGGTCAGCGGCACGGCCAAGGCTGTGGTGGTGAATACCGGCATCCGCACCCACTTCGGTTCTATCTCCGAGAAGCTGGGCAGCGCTCCCGTACTGACCAGCTTCGATCGCGGCATCGCCGGGTTCACCTGGCTCATGATCCGCTTCATGCTGGTGATGGTCAGTGTGGTTTTCCTGATCATCGGACTCACCAAGCATGATTGGTCCGGGGCTCTGATGTTCGGTCTGGCCGTCTCGCTCGGCATGACCCCCGAGATGCTGCCCATGATGGTGGCGGTGAACCTTGCCAAGGGGGCCCTCGCCATGTCCAAGAAGAAGGTGATCGTGAAGAAGCTCCACGCGATCCAGAACTTCGGGGCCATCGACATCCTCTGCACAGACAAGACCGGAACACTTACCCAAGACCGAGTCATTCTGGAGAAGTACGTCGATGTCACGGGACGTCAGAGCGAGGACGTCCTCCGCTACGCCTACATGAATAGTTACTATCAGACAGGTCTGCGCAACCTGCTGGATAACTCCGTCCTCTCCCACACCGACCTGGATGTGGATCGCGGCTGCAAGAAGGTCGACGAGATCCCCTTCGACTTCCAGCGCAAGCGGATGTCCGTGGTGGTCGATTACGAGGGAGACCATGTTCTTATATGCAAGGGGGCCGTGGAGGACATCTTCAAGTCCTGCACTCACTATCAGGTCGATGAGGAGGTCTACATGATGATTGACCTGATCAAGAACGACCTGCTGGAGGAATTCGAGTCACTCAGTCGCGACGGCTACCGCGTGCTCGGCATCGCCTACCGCGAGTTTCCCCGGGACAAGGGGACCTTCTCCATCGCCGACGAGAGCGACCTCGTCCTGCTCGGTTATATTGCCTTCCTGGATCCTCCGAAGGAGTCCGCCTCGAAGGCCATCGCCTCGCTGGCAGGCCACGGAGTCGTTACCAAGATCCTTACCGGGGACAACGCTCTGGTCACCCGTAAGATCTGCAAGGACGTCCATCTCGACGCCGGGGAGATCATCACCGGCGACATGATTGTCGGCATGGATGAGGACCAACTCGGGGAACTTGCTGAGAAGACCAGCGTCTTCGCCCGCCTCTCCCCTGCTCAGAAGGAGAGCATCATCGTCGCCCTTCAGAAGAAAGGGCATGTTGTCGGCTACATGGGGGACGGCATCAACGACGCCCTCTCCATGCGCGTCGCCGATGTCGGCATCTCGGTCGATACCGCCGTCGATGTTGCCAAGGAATCGGCCGACATCATCCTGCTCGAGCGCAGCCTCATGGTCCTCGAGGATGGCATTCTGGAAGGACGCAAGGTCTTCGCAAACATCATCAAGTACATCCGCATGGGAGCCAGCTCCAACTTCGGAAACATGTTCAGCATGGTCGGCAGCAGCTACTTCCTCAGTTTCTTGCCGATGCTCCCCGTCCAGGTGCTGGTGAACAACCTGCTCTATGACTTCTCCCAGATCGGGATCCCCTACGACAACGTGGATCCCGAGTTCCTTCAGAAGCCCAGAAAATGGAATATTGGGAATATCCAGAAGTTCATGATGTATGTCGGGCCGACCAGTTCGCTCTTCGACTACACGACGTTCGCCGTGATGCTCTGGTTCTTCAAGTGCAGCAATCTTAACCTTGCTGCTCCCGCCGACTTGCTTCACCGGTTCGCTGGAGGGCCCGGGGTCGCTAATGACGACACCTATGCCGCAGCGCTCTTCCATTCCGGATGGTTCGTGGAGTCGATCATCACCCAGACCCTCATCGTCCATGTCATTCGTACGCGGAAGATCCCCTTCATCCAGAGCATTGCCAGTCCGGCCCTCATCCTTACCACGGTGCTCATCATGTTGATCGGCTCATCCATCCCGTATATCCCGTTCGTGGCAACCTACCTTCACATGGTGCCGCTTCCGCCGATCTACTGGGCCTTCATTGCCGCCACGATTCTCTGCTATGTAACGCTCACCCACACGGTGAACGCATGGTTTGCCAGAAAGTTCGGTATTGATTAAGACTGCACCTCTCCATTCCCATGAAAGCACTGCTCAACGCACTCCAGGAAGGCCGTCTGGTCGAACTTCCCGACAATATCAAGAACGATGCTCTGGAGTTTCTGGGCACCCTGCTCGAGGCCATTCCTGAGATCGCCGACGAGGGAGGGATCACCGAGAAGGCCTTTGCCCGTGAGAAGCAGCACAACACCGGCATCGGCAAGGGATGGGCCTGTCCCCATGCCACATCCGATCATGACGGAGAGCTTCTCTGTGCCGTGGGCTGGAGCCCACAGGGCATCGATTACGGATCTCCCGACGGAGTCCGCGTGCATCTCGTGGTCATGTATTATGTGCCCGATGCCCAAAGGAATTCTTATCTCAAGGAAATCTCCCAGCTAGCCAAGGCGATCCATCAGAACGAGGACTTGCAGAAGCTCCAGGAGCTTGAGGAGCTCTCCGAGGTGCGTCACGCCCTCCTCGATGCCATCACGCATGCCATCGAGTCCGTGACTCCGGAGGCCCGCGCCAGGATGATCCAGCTCGAGGTTCGCCACGCAGAAGCCGCGGCAGTAGCCGAGGAGACGGCTGATATCCTGACGCTCGACCCGATCGCCCGTTCCATCCGTCCGCTGGCCATTCTTATCGTTCCCGGTTCCAAGCCCGTTGTGCTCTCCCAGGACAAGTCACTGGTCGAGGGACTGGAGAATTCAGTAACCCTCGCAGAGGAACTAGCCAAGGGGGCCCATGCCGTCGTTGGTGATATCAACGTGGTATTGAGGTCGAGTGAGCATTTTGCTGGAGAAAGAGTTCTCCATGAGTGTGTAGCGTTTAGGGGTTCCCCTAAGAATTCTTAGCGGAAGACTCGCGATCTTGGCGGATAGCCTTCTTGGTCTGAGGTCGCATTTTCAAGACTACTGCGACCGCAGGCGAAGACTTGAAGGGTTAGCCCCTGTAAATATAGGCCACCCTTCCCGTAATCCCGCAGAAGATGTGCCAAGGGATTGTGGCGGCTTTTTGAGCGGCTTCGGTGGCGGTGATTTCCTCGTTCCCTTGTTTACCGACTAGGACGGCCTCGTCACCGACCTTGATCCTTTTGACGGCTGAGACATCAACTATTATTTGGTCCATGGTCACTCGACCGAGGACGGGGCAGCGATTTCCTTTTATAAGGACAGCGGCATTTTTGCCCGAGAGGTGTCTGGGATAGCCGTCGGCATAGCCTACTGGTAGCACAGCTACCTTCATGGCCCTCGGCGTCGTGTAGGTGCTGCCGTAGCTGATCCCATGACCTTTCGGAAGATCGCGGAGGTAGGTGACGGAGGCTTTCCAACTCAATGCTGGCTTTAGTAGTTTCTGGAACTTAGGTACCGGAGAGACTCCGTAGAGAGCCAGTCCCACGCGCACCAGATCCTGGGCATGCGTGGGGAAGAGCATGCTGCCTGCGGAATTCAGCACATGAACCGGCACATCGGGGGTAAACTCGCGCAGATAAGAGAGGAGGCTTTCAAATTCCTTGAGCTGTTTTTGGGTAAGTTTTCGATTGCTGTCGGCCGAGGGAAGATGAGTCGAGATACTGTGCAGTGAGAGTGATAGCTTTCGAATCTCACGTAGGATCGCCAAGGCCTGCTCGGGATGGGCTCCGAGGCGCCCCATGCCGGTATCGATCTTGAAATGGATGAGAGTCCCCTTATTGGCCGAGGCAGCATAGAGAGTGGCCTCTTCCACAGAGGAGATGGTGGGGATGAATTTGTGACGGACGATCTCGGGATACTCCACAGGGAGGGCAGCGCTCAGAAGTAGGATAGGCTTTTTTTTCTCCGTTGCGCGCAGCTGGATGGCCTCTCCGAGTGAAGCCACGGCAAACACCTCGATGCCGGGGCTAAAGGTGGCTGCCACTTCGTTCAGGCCATGTCCGTAGCCGTTGGCCTTCACGACGGCCATGATCCCGGCCTTCCCTGCCATCTTGCGGACGGCTTTGAGATTATGCCTGAGGGCCGCATTATCCACCTCGACCCAGGTGCGCATTGGAAAGGACATCCTGTGATTATGTCACAGGAATAGAGGGAAACAGCATTAGAATTTCACAGGGATCGATGGGGGCGTTATAGAAAAAGGTTTAGCCACAAGATGCACAAAAGGCACAAAGGGAAAGGGAAGGACCAAGGATGATTTCGTGATGGAATGGGATCTAAAAAACTTTCAGTAGATTGATTCGTATGGTGCCAGGCCTGCATATATGATCAAAACCTGCGGCAGCGTGACTGTTTTACTTATGCTTTTTGTGCATTTTGTGGCTATGGCTCAATTGCTGCTTCTCTAGGGCTGCTCCTGCGTCGCATTTCAACTCGGCGACCCCAGCGCCTCGTTTATCCCTTTATTGGAATGAGTTCTCTCGGTTATTCTCCGCCTATGAAGATCATTGTCACAGGAGGGGCCGGTTTTATCGGATCCCATGTGGTCCGGAGCCTCCTCTCAGAAGGGCATGAGGTGACGATCGTTGATGACTTCAATGATTTCTATAATCCCGCGATCAAAAGGTCGAATGTGGCATCCTTTCCTTCTGCCGTGGAAATCGCTGAGATCGATCTGCGAGATTGGGAGGCGATCCGAGGCATCTTTGAAAAAGTTCGTCCCGATGCCGTAATTCATCTGGCGGCCCGTGCAGGAGTCCGGCCCTCGATCGCCGATCCGAAGCTTTACATCGACACGAACATCACCGGAACCTTCCATGTGCTGGAGGCGGCCCGTCTCTCCGGCTGCCAGAAGATCGTTTTTGCCTCTAGTTCCTCGGTCTATGGTCTCTCAAAGACCGTTCCCTTCCGGGAGGAGTTACCGATCCTTCAAACCCTCTCTCCCTATGCGGCCACCAAGATCGCGGGTGAACAGCTCTGCGGTAATTATGTGAACCTTCACGGGATGAGGATTGCCTGTCTCAGGTTCTTCACGGTTTACGGCCCAGGCCAGCGTCCTGATCTGGCGATCCACAGTTTCACCGATGCGATCGAGCATGGCTGGCCGATCAAGCAGTTTGGTGATGGTTCGACCCGCCGAGACTACACCTACATCGATGACATCGTTCAGGGGGTGATCGGAGCACTCTCCTATGTCGACGGGGAGGGACCACTTTTCGAAATCTTCAATCTCGGGGAAAACGAGACGACGACTCTTGCGAAGCTCATCGCCTCCATTGAGAAGGCCCTCGGTAAGAAGGCTGTGATCGAGCGCCTGCCGGAGCAGAAGGGAGACATGCCACTGACTGCCGCCGATATCACCAAAGCCCGCACTCTGCTTGGTTATGCGCCGCACACGCCGATCCGGGAGGGTATTCCCAAGTTCGTGGCCTGGTACCGCGAACTCCACACCAAGGATGATGACAATAAGAAGGGAGCCTGATTATGGAGACGCTCGATCCGGTCACATTGCTGGGTGAGCTAATCAGGATCCAGAGCGTGAATCCTGAGGGGGATCCCGGCGTGAGTGATCCGGGCGAGGCTAGGATAGCCGTCTTCCTTGAGAAGCTACTCCTGAAACTCGGTGCGGAGGTCAGCCTGCGGGAGGTTTTGCCGGGTCGTCCCAATGTGGTAGCGCGTTTTCCGAGTGATCCAATTGACGGCAAGAACAAGCCGCGTCTCTTGCTGGCACCTCACATGGATACCGTCAGCGTCGTCGGGATGACGATCGATCCCTTCAGCGGTGAAGTCCGCAATGGCAAGATCTGGGGGCGTGGAGCCAGTGACACCAAAGGGCCGATGGCAGCCATGCTCTCCGCCCTGTCCCGAGTCCGCGCAGAACTTCCAAAACTGAGTCATGAGATCTGGTTCGCAGGTCTGGTCGGTGAGGAATCGGGTCAGCATGGGGCGAAGGCCCTGGCGAGTGAGGAGCAGTTTGATTTTGTGATCGCTGGGGAACCGACTGACCTTAAGACAGTCCATGCCCACAAAGGCTCTCTCTGGGTGACCCTCACAGCTCATGGGAAGGCCGTCCATGCCTCGGCTCCAGAGTTAGGAGAGAATGCCATCTATAAGATGACCTCGACTATTGAGAGGATCAGGTTGCAGGTCATTCCTGAGCTCTCCAAGACCACACATCCCCTGCTTGGACAATCCACCTTAAGCGTCGGAACCATCCGCGGGGGATCCAAGACGAACATCGTGCCTGATCACTGCGAGGCCACCCTCGACATCCGGATCATTCCAGGTACCGATCCTCTCCAAATCATCAATCTGATCGAAAACGTCGCTCATGGGGTTCAGGTCGACCATCAGGGATCCGAGCCCCTCTATACCGATCCAAATCATCCTCTTGTTTTAAAACTCTCTAACTTAGGAGCAACTCCAACAGGTGCTCCCTGGTTCTGTGATGCAGCAGTCTTCGCAGCCAAGGGAATCCCCTCCGTAGCGCTCGGACCCGGCTCGATCGCCCAGGCACACACGGCCGATGAGTTCATCTCATTAAAGGATATGGAAGCTGGGGCTGATTTTTTCGAGCGCTTCCTCCGCTCGCTTGCGTAACCGATAGCCAAAAGGCTACCCTTCTCTACTTATGAGCAAAGGCAACGAAAACGCTATTTCCCCGCGTCGCGAAGAGGATTTCCCCGAGTGGTACCAACAGGTCGTACGGAGTGCAGAGATGGCCGAGAATTCCGAGGTGCGCGGCTGCATGGTGATCCGTCCATGGGGTTATGCTCTCTGGGAGCGGATGCAGGGGGCGCTCGACGCTATGTTCAAAGCGACAGGTCACAAAAATGCCTACTTCCCGCTCTTCATTCCACTGAGCCACCTCCAGAAGGAGGCGGAGCATGTGGAGGGATTTGCAAAAGAATGTGCCGTGGTTACTCACCACCGTCTCGAACTCCAGGACGGGAAGCTTATGCCTGCCGGAGAGCTCACCGAGCCGCTGGTCGTGCGCCCG
This sequence comes from Verrucomicrobiota bacterium, assembly GCA_037127835.1. Lineage (GTDB taxonomy): Bacteria > Verrucomicrobiota > Verrucomicrobiia > Chthoniobacterales > UBA6821 > UBA6821. The sequence continues at coordinate 31,528 of JBAXXS010000013.1, forward strand.
ACCTCCGAGACCATCATCGGAGCGACTTATGCCAAGTGGGTGAAGTCCTACCGCGATCTTCCCATCCTGCTGAACCAATGGGCGAACGTTGTCCGCTGGGAGCTGCGTCCCCGGCTTTTCCTGCGCACTGCCGAGTTCCTCTGGCAGGAAGGGCACACGGCTCATGAGACCGAAGTCGAAGCCATTGAGGAGACGGAGAAGATGCTCGGTGTCTACGATACCTTCGCTCGAGAATGGCTGGCGATTCCCGTGATTAGGGGTGAGAAGTCGGAGAGTGAACGCTTTCCCGGTGCTGTCCGCACTTACTGTATCGAGGCGATGGTCCAGGACCGCAAGGCGATCCAGGCAGGCACCTCCCATTTCCTTGGGCAGAACTTTGCCA
>JBAXXS010000014.1:0-31570 GCA_037127835.1 Verrucomicrobiota bacterium
CACCCATGGCAAGAATGCCTTGCTTTCACCGCCTGGGGACCTTGGATCTTTTCGGAATTCTTTATGCCGGTTGATTGCCGGGGAGTCTCTCGGCAAAACTCTTGGTGCCGAAGAGCGTCGAACAGTAATACAAAATTACGATATCAGGAGTATTTCACGGCGCATCGAGGGGATTTACGGGGAAGTTTTGGGAGGGAATTAATACGGGCTTGGCATAGGTGGAATTTCCAAGCATAGAAATATGCTGTGAAATTGCGCTTTGCTATCTCGACTTTTTTCTTGGTGACGATGCTGTTGCTAGCCGCTTGCAGCTCTATCGAGTATAACTCTACGAACAGCCCTAAGATGGTGGTGTCTGTAGATCACACACCCTTCTATCACAATGGTCCTTTGCAGGGTAATGGACCCGACCTGTCTCTGGCCAAGGGGGATGAGGTGGAGGTTCTTCGCAAGGAAATCGGCTATAGCTTCGTGCGCATTAACGATGGTCAAAATGGTTATGTGGCTAATGATGACTTGAAACCGGTTGCCTCTTCCCAATCTCCCCAACCCTCCATAGATCCACAGGTCACGCCCTCTTCAACCCCGAAGCCCGTTGCCTCTCCAACAGCAGCGAGTACCGCTAAGGCAACCACGAACACTCCCGCCACACCGGGTTTCCGTTACTGACGTCGGTTTAGCGGATTGAGGGACTGGGCTTCTGATGAGAAGCCGCTAATGTCTTGCCTCACCTTTCCGGAGAGCCGGTGAGCTGTTCATCGAGCTCAGTCATTGCTTTCCAGCGACTCTTGAAGTCCCGGTCGTAGCGCTGGTCCTGCCACTCGCTCATCTGTTGGCGGTGTGCAATGACCTTTTCCGCAGAGGGCAGGAATGTTGAATAGCTTTCCCGGAGGAAACGAAGGGCCGCCGGATCCCTGTCCCAGAGCGTCGCATAGGACTGCATGAAATCCTGTGCATATCCTGGTTCCGAGCGGTCATTGGGATGCCAGATCTCGGAAGAGGGAGTAGGCAGGTCCAGGAGTAAGGGGGCGATGTAGAGATTCTTGAGCATGGCTTCCTTGTAGGCTTCCGCCGCCCCGGTCTCGTCTCCCGAGCGCCATAGGGTGAGTCCTTTTCCGAAGATAAGGGCAGGTTCGCAATAATCATTGGGATAGTTCTTCTCATAATCCTCCAGTGATTTGAGGGCCTTGCTTTCATTCTCTCCCAGGAGATAAACCAATGGGACAAGGAAGCGGACTCCCTGATTGTCAGCAGGATTGAGAGTCAGGAGGTATTCCAGATCCTTGGCGGTCTCCGCAAAGTGGCCTTGGTGCCATTCTGTCATGGCTCGTCCATAGAGAGCCCTCATGAAGGGGCGTGTTTCCAGATCGTTCCACCACTCGGGAGATTCTCCCTTCCAGCGGCGTTTCTCACGCTCAATGAGCTCCTGATACCCGCGGCGGCATTCTGTCCAACGGGCCGCCTGGTAATCAGTATCGGCAAGCTCGATCCGAGCCAGTAGGCAGTCAGCATCCTGCTCCAGAGCTTTCTTCAGATGGGCGCTCTTTTTTCCCGGTGAACGCAGTCGGCGAGAGGCTACTACAAGGCCTCGTGCAATAGAGCTCGGGGAGTGGAATTCCTCACCCCGGAGGCGCTGGGTGATCCTGCGGACGAACTGCAGGAGATCCCCCGGCTTCGCGGTGGGGAATGCTCCGAAGGCAATCTCGATTCGGCAATCCAGTGCAAAGGCTTGCCAAGCTTCTGTGTCCCAGTCGTCGCTTTCCGCGATGGTGATACGATCCGGAGTGCCGTGCTCATCGAAGAGACGGGCTAGGAGTTGCTCGGCCCTTACTTGGTCCAGCTCCTCCATGATTTCCGGAGGGCAGAGCGGTTTGCCTGCTGATGTGGTCACCAGCAGGCACGTTGGAAGATAATATTCCTGATCGGATCCCTGAAGCTCTGCCAAGGAAGCATGGGAAGCGCTGGCCTCATTGGAAAGAAGGACTGGCTTGGGCTTGGGAACCGGCTCTTCCAGATCCAGCCAGAGAAGCCGCCAACTATTGCGCGCCGTATCGAGCGGTTGAATCATGGAATCTCCACGGTGAGGGTCTGCTTGCGGGAGAACCTGTCGATGTAGTGAAGCTTGCCATGCTCCACAGCATATTCATGAACCATTTTCGTGACCTTCACGTCGAAGCAGCAGTACTCCGCGACTTCCATGATTTTCCCCTCTCTCCACCAGCGGATGGCATCCAGTCCCTCCGCGGTCTTGCCGACTCCCAGCGTTGCCGTGGCGATGGAATCCAGCGGTAGTCGATGCCCGGCCGCTTTCTCCACCACCTCCAGCATATCCAGTGTGGGAAGATGATGGGGGAGGTCCAGAATCGTGTAACCCATCAGAACCTCGTAGTCGAAGCGCCTATTATTATAGCCGATGACCAGATCGGCGCGACTCAGGAGTTCAATGAGATCCCCGACACGTTTCTCGGTGAAAATCTCGTAACTCTCCGTCGCTGTGCTGTAAGTGACCCCGATGGAGACACCCATATCGGCTTTCTTGTCCCATCCTCCCACATCATTGGCGGTGCGTTGGGTTTCCAGATCGAAATAGACGATGTTCTTGGAATTCTTGGAAGTGGACACGGGATGAGGATGCTAACGCATCCGACTAAAAAGTTAAAAGGTTACAAAGTAAAAAGATTTGGAGAGAGGGGATACGTACTCTCTTTCGGTAAAAGTAATAGATTTCTCTTTTCAGATAGTGATGTTTTAGATATTAAACTTCCCCTTTATGGCTAAAGAAGAAGCAATCACTACCGAAGGCGTTGTCGTCGAGGTTCTCCCCGGCACCATGTTTCGTGTGAAGCTCGGAAACGGCCACGTGTTACTGGCTCATATTTCTGGCAAAATGCGCAAGCATTTCATCCGAATTGTCCCTGGTGACAAGGTAACTGTCGAAATGTCCCCTTACGACCTGACCAAGGCCCGCATTACCTTCCGGACCGCCTAATCTCGAAGTAAAAACTATCTCTTCCCGATCACCTAAACCCAACACCCTACACTCATATGCCCATCCCTGATTGATGGCACTTGCCTCCCGGCAAGCGGTGCCACCCCTGACGGGGCTGTTCACTTCGCTCTCAGTCTACCGCGCCCATTCCCACAGGCTTGGTTCCCTAAAGACCTATCACCGATCACCTAAACCCGATACCCTACACCCAATGCCCATCCCTGACTCCCTTACTTTGAAGAAAGCAATGAAGATCGCATCGAAGATAGAGCGTCTTCAGCAGAAGCTCCACGAGCTCCTTGGCGATACCCTCGAACTTCCGGCTGCCACCGTGATTATGAAGAATCAGCTCCTGGAGGCCTCTCAGACCCCCCGTCGTCGTGGTCGTCCTCCCGGCTCTGGACGCAAGTTCTCCGCCGATGGCACCAGCACATCGAAGCTGGCTGGCCGCCCTCGTCCTGCCTCCCCCTCTGGTCCTCTGGCTCCTGCCGTGGTAAGGGTTCTTCATCGTTACAACCGTCCCATGAAGGTCACGGAGATTCTTATCGGTCTTGAGCAGGACAACTACATCTGGACCGCAAAGAACCCCAAGCAGACCCTCTATGTTCGCATTGGGAAGCTTGCCGGAGTGAACAAGACAGGCGAAGGACTCTATGTCGCCGAGGGGATCGTCCCCACCGGGATTGTTCCCGAGGTAGTCTCCACTCCTTCGGTCGATCACGCTGCACCGGCTCCTGTTTCTTCCTTAGGATCAGACGAGGCCGCACCTGCAGCTCCTGCCTCGTATTAATTATTCCGTCACGGTCAACTCATGACCGGACGGATTTCCGCATCTAACCTCGCCTCCCTCTTTGCGGAGGCGGGGAACCGGTGGGGCCAGTACCCCGCCTTCTCCACCCGTCGTGCCGACGGGACATTTCACTCCGTCAGTTTCCGAGCATGGATTGACCGCTCGCTTGCCCTTGCGACGGCATTGATCGAGCTTGGGGTCGAGGCCCGCGATCATGTCGCGATCCTCTCTGATAATTGCTTCGAGTGGATCCTAGCCGATGCCGCCGTTCAGTTCTGCGGAGGTGCCGATGTGCCGCGTGCCGCTGATGTGACGGAGACCGAGATCACCTATATTCTGGATCACGCCGATGTGGAGGTGGCCTTTGTGGAGAATGTTGCCGTTATGGCCAGGCTGGAGTCTATGCGTGACCGCCTTCCCAAACTCCGACATCTCATTCTGATGAGCCCCGTAGAAGGGGAGGGACATCTTCCTAAGCATGTCCACATACTCCGCGATCTCGAGATCCGAGGTGAGAAGCTGCGACTCCAGGGAGATCGCTGCGCTGAGAAGCGGATCGCGGGCATCAGTCCCGAGGATCTCTTCACTCTCATATACACCTCCGGAACAACCGGCACGCCCAAGGGAGTACAGCTAACCCATGCCGCGATGGCCTCACAGATTCGGAATCTTCCTTTCGTGCTGACACCGAAAGACCGGGCCCTCTCGATCTTGCCGGTCTGGCACAGCTATGAGCGGGTCTTCGAGGTGATCTCCATCGCAGCTGGCATCCACACCTACTACACGTCGCTTCGTCATCTTGGAGAGGATTTGCAATCTGTAAGGCCGACAATCATGGTTTCGGCTCCCCGTCTCTGGGAGGGCCTCTATCAGCGGATTTTGTCCAAAGTTCAGAAGGCACCACTTCTCCGTAGGATCCTGTTTAGAGCGGCACGCTTCACAGCCCACGAGGTGCGCACTGCCGATTCCTTCTTCTCCGGCCGGCAGATTGATCTCCATGGTCGTGATGTGTTGGTCTCGGCGATGATGGCGATTCGTCATGCCATAGGCTGGGTGCTCTGTATCATCCCGTCGCTGCTGCTCGATCGGTTGGTTCTCTCCAAGCTGCGTGCCGTGGTCGGCGGTGAGTTCCGAGGGACGATCTCGGGTGGTGGTGCCCTGCCTCCCCATGTGGATGCCTTTTTTAATGACATTGGAATTCCTGTGCTTGAGGGCTATGGGCTCACGGAGAGCTGCCCGGTGCTTGCCGTTCGCACCTGGGAACAACTTGTGATCGGTACGGTCGGCCCCATCTTTCCTGGGACAGAGATAAGGATTGTTGATCTCGTGACGGGTTCGATTCTCTATCCTGATCCGACACGCCGGGATCGAGGTCGTGGAAAGCGGGGGGAGATCCATGCCAGGGGCCTTCAGATCATGAAGGGATATTACAAGGATCCCGAGGGAACTGCTCGCGTCCTGAAAGATGGGTGGCTCGCCACCGGCGATCTCGGGGTGATGACCTTCAACGACTGCCTGAAGATAGTCGGCCGGTGCAAGGAGACCATCGTTCTGCTAGGTGGCGAGAATGTGGAACCTCTACCGATCGAGTCCAAGCTGCTCGAGTCCCACCTGATCGACCAATGCATGGTCGTTGGTCAGGATCAGAAGCATCTGGGTCTGATAGTCGTCCCCTCGCTTGCTGGATTCGCAGGTGCGGGCATTTTTTCGGGTGATGTCGCGACGCTCAAAGCACGCCCCGAGGCTGTTGAGATGCTCCGCCTCGAGATCAGGCGTCTTGTCGGAGAGGCCACGGGATTCAAGCCCTTCGAGCGTATCGCCGCATTTGAGCTTATCGACAAGCCGTTTGAGGTCGGTGACGAGTTGACCATGACCTTCAAGCTCCGCCGCCATGTGATCACCGAGAAGTACGGCAAGGTCATCCAAGAGCTCTTTTTGGGTGGGTTATGATAATCTTGATAACGGTGTTCATAGATTCCATTTTACCAATCACGGATCTTGAGGTTCTAATCCCACGACTATGATCATCTGGTTCACAGGACTCTCTGGTGCAGGTAAATCCACATTGGCTGAGGCCCTGGTCGGACGCTTGCTTTCCCGGGGTATGCAACCTCTGCTTATCGACGGCGACGCACTTCGTGAAGAGCTCTGCAAGGACTTGGATTTTTCCCGAGAATCCCGCAGTGAAAACATCCGCCGGGCTGGTGCCATCGCTCTCATTGCGGAACGATCGGGGATCACAAGCATCTGTGCCCTCATTTCACCGCTGAGAAGTGAACGTGATCTTGTCCGTGCCATTGCTGAATCGAAAGGGATCCGCTTTGTGGAGGCTTACGTGAGTACGCCTCTGTCAGCCTGCGAGGATCGCGATACGAAGGGGCTATACAAGAAGGCCCGGGCAGGAATGATCCCGCAATTTACCGGGATTGATTCCCCTTATGAGCCACCACTTCATCCGGAAGTCGAGCTTCCGACAGAACGTTTATCAGTTGAGGAATGCCTAGCCCTTATTGAGAAAAGCATAGCCTCCTGAAGAACTATTAAATTTCGTGGACGAGCTCACGATGACATTCAAGCTCCGCCGCCATGTGATCACCGAGAAATATGGCAAGGAAATCGGCGCCATGTTTGACGCCTAGTCGCTTGTCAGCGACCTTGTACCAATCCATAATTCTCAAAGTTATGCAGATCTATATCGACGGTGCTTTCTACCCTGAATCCGAGGCCAAGATCTCGGTGTTCGATCATGGCCTTCTCTATGGGGACGGTGTGTTCGAGGGGATCCGATTCTACAACGGCAAGGTCTTCCGTCTGGAGGAGCATATCGAGCGTCTCTACAAGTCAGCGGCCGCGATCTGGATGGTGATTCCACTGGATCGCGCCGCGATGACGGAGGCGTTGCTCGAGACGATCCGCCGCAATGAGCTGAAGGATGGCTACATCCGCCTTGTGGTGACCCGAGGCAAGGGGAATCTGGGCCTGAGCCCTGAGCATTGCCCGAAGCCGACTGTCATCATCATTGCCGCCAAAATCACACTCTATCCCGCTGAGAGCTACGAGAAGGGACTGAAGGTCGTGACCTGCTCCACACGACGCATTGCCCATGGGGCCCTCAGTCCGATGGTGAAGTCGCTCAACTATCTGAACAACATCATGGCCAAGATCGAGGCCACCCATGCCGGAGCAGGCGAGGGGCTAATGCTGAACGAACAGGGGCTTGTTGCCGAGTGTACCGGCGACAATATCTTTATTGTCTCCGACGGATTGATCACCACGCCGCCGATCTCCTCTGGAGCACTCGCCGGAGTCACGCGTGCCGTGGCTATTCAGATCGCTGATGAGTTGGGTCTGGAGGTCTCCGAACCTCAGATGACCCGCTACGATATCTATACGGCCGACGAGTGCTTCCTGACTGGCACCGCTGCCGAGATCATTCCCGCCGTGGAGCTCGATAAGCGCCCAATCGGGGATGGCAAGCCTGGCCCGGTTACTCAGCGCCTGATTGCCCGATTCCACGAGTTGACACAGACCGAAGGCACACCGATCTATTGATATCAACCAATTTTCACCCACACCCATGTTCTGCGATGTCTGCAAATCCAAGGAGGCCACGGTTTTCCTGACCCAGATCGTGGAGGGGAAGATGCAGAAGGTAAATCTCTGCGAGGGATGCTCGAAGGAAAAGGGGGTCAACGATCCGACCGGATTCGCTCTGGCGGATCTCTTGTTGGGTCTGGGGGCTGCTCAGGAAATAGACAAAAACCCAGCGGGTAATCGCTGTCCGGTCTGCGGATTCTCACAGGCTGATTTCAAGAAGACGGGACGTCTCGGATGCAGCGCCTGTTATGACGCCTTTGCCGAGGGCCTTTCCGGAATGCTCAAGAACATGCACCGTGGCAGCGTCCACACCGGCAAAGTGCCAGCCAAGCTACGTGTCGGGCGTTTGCGCAACAAGGAGCTGACTGAGTTGCAGGCAAGCCTTCAGAAGGCGGTCCAGGAAGAGCAGTTTGAAGAGGCGGCAACCCTGCGCGATCGGATCCGCAAGCTGGAGGAGGAGTCTCATGCCGAGAAGGCGCCCCAACAGGAGCCCTCTGCTGAAGTGAATCGCATTGCCTCAATAGCTCAATCTCCCGGAACTGCCGAGACCGCGCAGACTCTTGGTGTTCCAAAACCCCGCAAGCAGGCGTGAAGCTCTCCCGGATCATAGCCAACACGGGCGAGTGGCTCAGCGGAGCCGGTCCCCATGATCAGATCGTGGTGAGCAGCCGTGTCAGACTGGCCCGCAATCTGAAAGGAAAACCATTCCCGGGATGGGCTAAGAAGGCGGAACGAGTGGCGGTCCTCGAAGAGATCCGTAGTGCTGTGGAGCAGCTTCCAGAGATGGAGGAATCCTTCTCCGAGAAGCTGGATGATCTTTCGTCACTCGAGAAGCAGGTGCTTGTCGAACGCCACCTTATCAGCCGTGAGCATGCGGCCAAGGGAGCCGGCAGTGCCGTCGTGATGAACACGTCACAGACTCTCAGCTTCATGATCAATGAGGAGGATCACCTCCGGATGCAGGCGATCCGTGCAGGGCTTCAGCTGGACCAGGTCTTTGCCATGATCAACCAGACTGATTCAGAGCTGGAGGACACGCTGGACTTTGCCTTCCATAACGATCTCGGCTACCTGACAGCCTGCCCGACGAATGTCGGCACTGGGATGAGGGCCAGCGCGATGATGCATTTGCCTGGCCTCGTGATGTCCGAGCAGGTGAACAAGATCATCAACTCGGTCAACAAGATCGGTCTTGCCGTGCGCGGCCTTCACGGGGAGGGGACCGAGGCAATGGGGAACCTCTTTCAAGTATCCAACCAGACGACTCTCGGAGAGACCGAGGAAGAGATCATCGGGCGCTTGAACAAGGTCATTTTCCAGATCTTGGAGCATGAGCAGAATGCACGGCAGATTCTGCTACAGCAGCGCGCCGAAACTCTCCTGGACCAGATAGGCAGGGCCTATGGCATCCTCTGCCACGCCCACTCGATCACGTCGAAGGAGGCCTTGAATCTCCTCTCCTTTATCAAGATGGGTGTCGATCTGGGCCTCTTTCCCTCAAACAATCGTCTCCACGTGGATGAACTTTTCATCGAAACCCAGCCGGCCCATCTCCAGAAGGGGCTGCAAGTCACGAAACTCGGGGCCGAAGAACGCGATTCCTTGCGCGCGGCACTTATTCGAGCGAAGTTAAAGCAGATGCCGGAACCTGAAATCGGAAAAATCCCGACGAATGGTCCCTCCACCACAAGCACAAGTAGCACACCCGAAACAAGCGAGGAATCATGATGAACAATTTCACGCCGCGCGCCCAGCAGGTCCTTGCGCTTTCACGCAAGGAAGCTGATCGCTTTAACCACAACTATGTAGGGACCGAGCATCTGCTGCTGGGGCTCATCAAGCTGGGTCAGGGAGTGGCCGTGAATGTGCTCCAGAAGATGGGACTGGATTTGGAGACTGTCCGCCAGGAGGTCGAGAAGCAGGTGGGCTCTGGTCAGGAAAACAAAATGGCCGGGAATATTCCCTACACACCCCGCGTGAAAAAGGTGCTGGCCCTCGCTGGCAAAGAGGCCAAGGCCTTGCAGCATTCGTATGTCGGAACCGAACATATCCTGCTCGGTCTGCTCCGTGAGGGTGAGGGGGTTGCAGCCCAGGTTTTGAAGAATCTGGAAGTCGATCTCGACCGCACCCGCAACGAAGTGCTCAAGGAGCTCGACCCCAATTTCAACCCCGAGGAGGGTCAGGAACACGAGGGTTCTGGCGACGAAGAGGAAATGGCTTCCGCCTCCGGAAGTTCTTCACGGAAAGAAGGAAAGACCCCGGCCCTGAAAGCCTTCGGACGAGATCTGACCGAGATGGCCTCCAAGGGAGAGCTGGATCCGGTGATCGGACGCTCCGAAGAGATCGAGCGCGTGATTCAGATTCTCTGCCGTAGGAGCAAGAACAATCCCGTTTTGATCGGCGAAGCCGGTGTCGGCAAGACGGCTATCGCCGAGGGGCTAGCCCAGGAGATAGTCGCTGGCAACGTGCCGGAACTTCTGGTCGGCAAGCGTGTCATCACGCTTGATCTCGCACTCATGGTTGCCGGCACGAAATACCGTGGGCAGTTCGAAGAACGGATCAAGGCCGTGATGGACGAAATCCGCAAGAACAAGAATGTCATCCTCTTCATCGACGAGATGCACACTATTGTCGGGGCTGGCTCCGCCGAAGGCGCCATGGATGCCTCCAACATCATCAAGCCGGCTCTCAGTCGCGGCGAACTCCAGTGCATCGGGGCGACCACGCTGAACGAGTACCGCAAGTACATTGAGAAGGACTCGGCACTTGAGCGTCGTTTCCAATCCGTGAAGGTAGAGGCTCCTTCTGTCACCGACACCGTCCTGATTCTCAAGGGCCTTCGTCCCAAGTACGAGGCGCACCACAAGGCAGTCATCACCGACGCCGCGCTGGAGGCTGCCGCCAAACTCTCCGACCGCTACCTCACCGGGCGCTTCCTGCCCGACAAGGCGATCGATCTCATGGATGAGGCCGGTTCACGCGCGCGTATCGGTGCGATGACCCGTCCTCCCTCCACCAAGGATCTCGAGGCTGACATCGATCGGATCCGGGGTGAAAAAGAGGCCTCCATCAAGGCCCAGGATTTCGAGAAAGCGGCTTCCCTTCGCGATACCGAGAAAAAAGCCAAGGATGATCTGGAAACGGCACTTGCTATCTGGCGGAAAGAGCGCGACGAGCGCGAGGTCGTCGTCGGTGAAGAGGAGATCATGCATGTCCTCTCCAAGTGGACCGGTGTGCCGCTCAACCGTATGGAGCAGAAAGAGACCGCAAAGCTCCTAGCTATGGAGGAGGAGCTCAAGAAGCGCGTTATCGGTCAGGACGAGGCTGTCACCGCGATCAGCAAGGCACTCCGCCGCTCCCGTGCCGACCTCAAGGATCCACGCCGCCCGATCGGTTCCTTCATCTTTCTTGGACCCACAGGTGTCGGTAAAACCTTTCTGGCCCGCTCGCTGGCGGAATTCATGTTCGGCGACTCCGACGCGCTCATCCAGATCGACATGTCCGAGTACATGGAGAAATTCACCTCCTCGCGCCTCATCGGATCCCCTCCGGGCTATGTCGGTCATGAGGAGGGAGGACAGCTCTCCGAGGCCGTCCGTCGCCGTCCCTATTCTGTCGTTCTTTTCGATGAGGTGGAAAAAGCCCACCCCGACGTCATGCACCTGCTGCTCCAGATCCTTGAAGAGGGGACCATCACCGACAGCCTGGGCCGCAAGATAGACTTCCGGAATACCATCATCATTCTGACCTCGAATGTCGGCGCCGAGTTGATCAAGAAACAGACCACGCTTGGCTTCGGTGCCCCGAAGCACGACGAAGGTTACGACACGATGCAGGGCAAGATTCTGGAAGAGACTAAGAAGGTATTCAAACCCGAGTTCCTGAATCGTCTGGACGACATCATTGTCTTCCACACCCTCACCAAGGAGATGCTGACGAGCATTGTCGATCTCGAGGTGGTTAAGGTGGTTAACCGGATCAAGGAGAAGGAAATTATTCTCACCCTTGATGCGGCGGCCCATGAACTCCTGATCGAGAAGGGATACGATCCCACGTACGGAGCCCGTCCGATGCGGCGTGCCGTGGAGCGCTATCTCGAGGACCCGATGGCCGAAGAGATCCTGCGTGGAACTTTCAAGGCGGGTGACCAGATCCAGGTAACCCGTGACGGAGAGAAGCTCGCTTTCAAGGTTTCGGAAGTCGCCGGCGCTATCCCCCCCGCTCCTGCTAAGACCCGGAAGGCCAAGGGCTAGGATTTCTGGGCGAGCAACCCGCTAACTTCCGGGCAATGCCCTCCGCTTCATCGCCTGCGGGGAACGCGCCCAAGGAACATCTGAGTCGCCCGATCTCAGAATTTATCAGTCCGGGTCCTCCGCCCCTTAGGGTCGATCAGACTGTGGGGCGGGCTCTTGATGCGATCCGCGCCACCGGATTAGCAGAGCGGATTTTTTACTTCTATGTCGTCGATGCCGAGGGATGTCTCTCCGGTGTAGTCCCAGCCCGAAAACTTCTCACCGAACCACTCGACAGTCTGATCTCGGAGGTGATGATGACGCGGGTGCTTTCGCTTCCGGAGAATGCAACCCTGATGGAAGCCTGCGAGTGCTTCATTCTTCACAAGTTCCTGGCGATTCCCGTGGTCGACGGGAAAAAGCGGCTGCGTGGCATCATCGATGTGGGGCTTTTCACCGACGAGGTGATGGAACTCAGCACGGGAACCAATAACGACCAGCTCTTTCAGTCGATCGGCATCCATGTGCAGGAAGTGCTCCATGCCTCCCCATGGAAGGCCTTCGGTATTCGCTTTCCATGGTTGGCAGCCACCGTCTCTGGTGGGGTACTCTGCGCGGTTCTGGCAGGGGCCTTTGCATCGACCCTCCAGCAAAGGGTTGTTCTGGCTGTCTTCATGGCATTGGTGCTGGGACTCGGCGAGGCGGTTGCCGCCCAGTCGCTGGCCCTGACGGTCCAATCGCTTCCCAATACCCGGGTGCGATGGAAATGGCTCCGGGTGAAACTCCGCCGCGAGGGAGTCACAGCAGTCCTGCTTGGGTTGCTTGCCGGGGTTGCTGTGGCGTTGATGGTCTCTCTCTGCTGGCACGATGCTGTGGCGGCGATCTCGATCGGTGGAAGCGTTGTGATCTCGGTTCTCGTTTCTGGCCTGCTGGGAGTGCTCGTGCCCGTTCTGCTCCGTAGTGTTCACTGGGACCCCAAGATTGCGGCGGGGCCGATAACGCTGGCGGCAGCCGACCTCTTCACGGTCACCTGTTATCTGGTAACCGCCAGAATTCTTTTGGGTTAAACCCGAACTCCGAAGTTGAGCAGAGCGATTTGACAGAATCTACTGACCGCAAAGAAGTCTTGTCGATCCTCGCCTGTATCAATCGATACGCCCTCGGAATCTTCGCAACTTTTATCGGCCAGCATCTTATGCCAACTCATCACTGTCATCTTCGGAGTTCGGGTTAATCCGCTCTTGCGACCTTTTCCCGATGAGGGATAGTTATCCCGTGCCCAACACTACGCTCCAGAAACTTGCCCCAGCAATGAGTCAGGGCTTGGCCGATCTGCTACTCTCTGGAGCGGAAAAAGCCGGCTGTGCTGATCTGGATGTTGTGAGGGAGGCCCTTGCTCGGGCAGCTTTTTCGCAGCAGTCCCAGGTCGCCGCTGTCATTGCCACGGGTACCGTCCCTGAAAACGATTTCATGAAGGAGTTGGCCTCTCTCCTCGGCATGGAGTGGAGGAATGAGGATCAGGTGACGCCGGCCGAGAATGTTCGATCCACGTTTCCCGCAAGGCTTGCACTCGGTTTCCAGATCCTGCCTGAGCAGCCCCGGGAAAAAAATTCCGATGAGAATACCCCGGAGGAAAAAACGACATCCTCTTCAGATGAACTGAGTCTCCTGATTTGGGATCCCTTTGATCATGCCGCCTGGCAGGCAGTCACCCACCATCATCCGGGTGTTGTCCATCTTGTGATGACCACGCGCCGGCGCCTCACCGAGGCCGTGAAGGCTGCCTATGGTGTCGGGGCTGAGACTTTCGAGGAACTTCTGGAAGGACGGGATGAGGAGGCCTTTGTCGAGAAAGAAGAGGTCAATGTCCTGGATGGCGAGGATCCCGAGGCCTCGGTCATGAAGTTCGTGAATCAGATTCTGCGCGAGGGACTCCAGCAGGGAGCCACCGATATTCACTTCGAGCCGCTCGGCCATGATCTCCGTATCCGCTACCGCATCGACGGCGTCCTACACGAGGCCCCCGTTCCGCCGAATATTCGGGTCCTTCAGGATTCCGTAACTTCACGTCTGAAAATCATGGCCTCATTGGACATCGCCGAGCGGCGATTGCCGCAGGATGGTCGTATCGCACTCGAGCACAAGGGCCGTCCCATCGACGTACGTGTCGCGACGATCCCCTGTGTGCACGGGGAGAATGTCAGCCTCCGTTTGCTAGGTGCCGAGCAGTTCGACTTCAAGCGACTCGGTCTGGAGGCGGGCGTCGAGAAGATCATCCGCTCCTTGATCTCGATGCCAAACGGCATTGTCCTAGTGACTGGTCCCACCGGTTGCGGCAAGAGCACGTCCCTGTACACGTTCCTCAGCGCTCTTAACGTGAAGGAACGCCGGATCATCACGATCGAGGATCCCGTGGAGCACAAGATCGACGGGGTCATCCAGATCGCCGTGAAGCCGGAGATCGACCTGACCTTTGCCAACGCCCTGCGAAGCATTCTCCGAGGTGACCCGAATGTTGTGATGATCGGTGAGATGCGCGACCGCGAAACGGTCGAGATCGCTATTCGTGCGGCACAGACCGGTCACTTGGTCTTCAGCACGCTCCATACGAACGATGCTGTTGGCGGCATCACCCGACTCATCGACATGGGAGTGGAGCCCTTTCTTGTGGGCTCTTCCGTCCGTGCATTTTTGGCCCAACGCCTTGTCCGGAAACTCTGCCCGAAATGCTCCAAGCCCTCGGAGATATCTGCCGCAGAACTCGAAGGCATCGGTTTTCCGATGGAGCTGGCTGGAGGTCTGCGCCAGCCCGTGGGATGCCAGTCTTGCAGGCAGAGCGGATATGCTGGTCGACTTGCCATCATGGAGATCTGTCTTGTGACCCATGAATTGCAGGAACTTCTCCAGAAACGGGCCACGGGCAATGAACTTGCCGATCAGGCTGTCAAAGACGGAATGATTCCCCTGCGAAAGGATGGATGGCGCAAGGCTTCCATGGGACTAACCTCCCTCGAAGAAGTCTTGCGTGTCACAGCAAGCGATCTGGCCGTGCTCGACGAGTAGGGCATTCGATAAAATTCGCGCAGAGTTCGCTAATCAGACTGCATATTTTCCCGCAGAGGCGCGGAGGCGCTGAGAGTTAGTGCAGACAGGGTTTTCTTTTCAGCTCCTCGGCGCCTCTGCGCGACAAAATAATATGAAAATGCTCTAGTTCCTAGATCTTAGCGCCCATTTCCAGGATCCTTGCATACTCAGCCGATGTCACAGGCATGACGCTGAGTCGGGACTGTTTGATCAAGGCCATTTCCGAAAGAGAGGAATCCGATTTGATCAATGAGAGCGTCACAGGAGAGGAGAGATTCCGCACGCCCTCGAGGTCGACGCAGCTCCAGTCGCCTTCCTTTGCTGTACCATCGGGGTAGGCTTCCTTGGTGACTTTGGTGATGCCTCGCACCGAGGGATCTTTAACGCTCTGGTAAAACAGAACGAGATCCCCCTTTTTCATAGCACGCAGGTTATTCCGGGCCTGGAAGTTCCGGACTCCCGTCCAGGCTGTTTTCCCATCTTTAACAAGATCTTCCCATGCGTAGGCAGAGGGTTCCGATTTCACTAGCCAGTGACGAGTCATGAGACCTTTTATCCGGAATGGGGGGGGCTTTCAATCTCATCATAATACCGATCTCTGTGCTGATCGTCTCTTGCTGGTGGAACGCAGAAGGGCTTTCTCCTTGCATTCCTTCAGAGGTGTGGCGATTTTTAACCACTTGCCCGGACTCTGATCCGGTTTTTTAGCTTCAATACCATGTCAAATACCATTCTTGTAGGCTCCCAATGGGGAGATGAGGGCAAAGGAAAAATCATCGATGTCCTTACCGGCGACATGGATATCGTGGTTCGGAGCCAGGGAGGGAATAACGCTGGCCACACAATCGTCGACGGTGACAAAAAGTATGTCCTCCACCTGATTCCCTCCGGAATCCTACGCAAAGGAAAGATCTGCGTGATCGGCAACGGCGTCGTGATCGATCCAGTCGCCCTGGTGGTCGAGATCAAGGGACTCCAGGAACGGGGAATCAAGGTGGGCAAGAACTTACTCATCAGTGACAGCGCTCATCTCGTGATGCCTTACCACAGATCACTCGACGAACGTCGGGAAGCCCTCAAGGGGAAAAATAAAATCGGCACCACCAAGAGGGGGATCGGTCCAGCCTATGGTGACAAGGCTGCCCGCACAGGCCTACGTATGGCCGATCTGATCCGCCCGGAAGTCTTCAAACAGAAGCTTGCTCAACGCATCAAGGAAAACAATGCCGTGATCAAGAGCTTGGGCGGCAAGCCGATCAATGGCGCCAAAGTGCTGGCCGAGTACACGGCCGCAGCCAAGATCCTGAAGCCCTTTATTACAAACACCGTCACTTATCTCCACAAGTCGATGGATGCGAAGAAGGAAATCTTGTTCGAGGGAGCCCAGG
Organism: Verrucomicrobiota bacterium; assembly: GCA_037127835.1. Classification (GTDB taxonomy): domain Bacteria; phylum Verrucomicrobiota; class Verrucomicrobiia; order Chthoniobacterales; family UBA6821; genus UBA6821. The sequence continues at coordinate 16,081 of JBAXXS010000014.1, forward strand.
GAACCTTCTTGGATATCGACCACGGCACCTACCCCTTCGTCACCAGTTCCAACACCACCTCAGGCGGTGCCTGCACCGGATCTGGTATCGCCCCGAACCGCATCGATAGCGTGATCGGCGTCGTGAAAGCCTACACCACACGCGTGGGTGAGGGGCCTCTTCCCACCGAAGAAGACGCCATTGGTGATATGCTTCACGGGATGGGTAGGGAGTTCGGCGCCACGACGGGACGGGCTCGACGCTGTGGATGGTTTGATGCCGTGGCCACGCGCTATGCGACGATGGTGAACGGAGTCGATCAACTGGCGATCACTAATCTTGACGGCCTGGACAATGTGCCGGAAATCCTGATCTGCACCGGCTACCGGATCGATAACAAGGGCCCGGTGCTCGACACGCCGCCCACCGACGCGGGTGAGCTTGCCCGCTGCCATCCCGTCTACATAACCATGCCCGGCTGGCTCACGGCCACGGATTCCATTCGCAAGTACAAGGATCTTCCAACCAAGGCCCGCCGCTACGCGGAGACTCTGGCCAAGCTGAGCGGAGCCAAGCTTTTCATCGTCAGCGTCGGTCCCGGTCGTGCACAGACCATCCAACTCTAAGGAACCGCTCCGACCCGGATTCCTTGCTGTGAGTATCGTCTCCCCATCCAAGGTGCCGCGTCACACCGCCATCATCATGGATGGCAACGGCCGGTGGGCGAAGGAAAGGGGGTGGCCCCGCCTCAAGGGGCACGAGCAGGGAGCCCTCAATGTCGAAACGATCTGCGAGGCCTGCATTCATGAAGGAGTGGAGTACCTGACGCTTTATGCCTTCTCGACGGAGAACTGGAAGCGTCCCGCCCTCGAGGTGGCCGGACTCATGCTGCTGCTGGAGCGCTTCCTTTCGGAAAAGGTCGCCATGATGAATAAGAACGGGGTGCGCCTGGCCGCCATCGGTAGGATAGCCGATCTGCCGGAAGCCGCTCGGAAGCGACTGGAACGTGCCATTGACGAGACGGCTCATAATACTCGCCTCACCCTGACTCTGGCTCTGAACTACGGCGGTCGTGACGAGATCTTGGATGCTGTGCGCGCTATCGCCGCAGAAATAGGAGAGGGGAAACTGAAGCCGGGCCAGATCACCACGGAAACAATTTCCAGTCATCTCTATACCCGGGCCATGCCCGATCCCGATCTTCTTATAAGGACCTCGGGAGAAATGAGGATCTCCAATTTTCTTTTATGGCAGCTCAGCTACACGGAGATTCATGTCACCAGCAAGCTTTGGCCCGATTTTGGAGCCGAGGATCTCCAGGCGGCCATCGTGGACTATGGCTCCCGGGAACGGCGTTTCGGTTCCTCGGTTGAGAACCCGCCAACACAGCGAACGCCTCCGAAAACCGATGAGTAGTACACCGATCGATCAAACAGTGCTGGTCGTCGATAGCGAGACGGACTTCCTCGACTGGGCGCGACAGCAACTGAAAGCCTCGGGAGTCCGCGTGATCACGGAGACGAATTCCGCAAACGCCTTCAAGATCTTCTGTCTCGAGAAGCCCGATCTGGTGATCGCGGAGATGCATTTGCGGCCAACCGGAGGACTGGACCTGCTTGCCAAGATCCGGGCTGAATCCCCGAATGCCATGGTGATCATCATGAGTGCCTACGGCACAACCCAAGCGGTGATCGAGTCGATGAAACTCGGAGCCTTTGACTTCCTACGCAAGGAGTCTCTCCCCTTCACCATGAAGGTCGTTGTCGACACGGCCCTAAAGGCTGCTGCGGAGCTTCGCTCGGCTGCACCTGTCAAGCCGGCGCTTACCGTCGAGCAATACCACGACGATATTGTCGGCCAGTCCGAGGCGATGCAGTCCGTCTTTAAAATGGTGGGTCGCGTGGCCATGAGTGATGCTCCCGTCCTGGTCACCGGCGAGAGCGGCTGTGGCAAGGAACTCGTCGCACGCGCCATTCACAATTACAGCGAGAGAAACAAGAAGCCTCTCATCGCGATCAACTGTGCCGCCATTCCTGAGAACCTTCTGGAAAGCGAACTCTTCGGTCATGAAAAGGGTTCCTTCACCGGCGCCGCTACCCAGCGTATCGGACGCTTCGAGCAGTGCAACGGAGGCACTCTCTTCCTGGATGAGATTGGCGAGATGCCCCTGCCGGTGCAGAGCAAGCTCCTCCGCGTCCTTCAGGAGGGGGAGTTTTCGAGGGTCGGAGGCAATGCCACTCTCAAGTCGAACGTCCGGATCGTCGCCGCGACAAACAGGAATTTGGAGGAAGCCATTACTAAGAAGGAATTCCGTGAGGATCTGTATTACCGTCTCAATGTCGTCGGCATCCATTTGCCTCCTCTCCGCGCCCGTTCTGAGGACATTCCCTTGCTGGCCGAGTATTTTCTCTCCCGCATCGCGCAGAAGCAGCACCGCCCGCTTCTCCAACTCTCCGGGGAGTCAATCAAGGCCATGCAGGCCTATCCCTGGCCTGGTAATGTCCGCGAGTTGCAGAATACCCTGCAGCGTGCCTGTGTACTTGCGACAAACGATGTGCTCCTGCCGAAGGACTTGCCCCTCGGCCAAGTGACAAATAGTGCCGAAGTCAGTGATCTATCTGCCTCTCCAAAAATCCAAGGAACCGCTCCCAGCAAACTGACAGCCCTAACAGCCCTCACAGTCGAGGAAGCAGCCCGCTCACTCTTCGAGGCGCTGACCCGTGAGAATGGAGACCGGGAACTGCTTCCCTGGGTCGAGGAGGACTTCACCCGTAGGGCGATGGAGTTGAGTAATAACAATCAGGTGAAGTCTTCCAAGCTTCTCGGCATCACCCGTGCGACCCTCCGCAAGCGTCTCGAGAGACTGGGAATACGGGGCGCCTCGTCATCGGGCGAGTAGCCTAACGTGATCCGGTAATGAGGAAGAAGCCCGTTCCGGATTTCCGATCCTGGCATTGGAATGGACAATCGATCCTCCCACACGCGGGTGGCGTGCCACTGAATGACCGCGGGTTCCGTTACGGGCAGCATCTCTTTGAAAGCATTGCGATCCGAAACAACAAAGCTCTTCTGGCCCGCGAGCATCTTGCGCTTCTGACTGATGCCGCGAAGCGAAACAGCTTCCCCTTTACCAGAATTCTCTCTTCTGCTCTGTGGCGCTTTCTTGAAAGCGTCTCTCTTTCCGACGGCATGCTGCGGATTTATCTGACAGCAGGTGAGGGGGCTCCTGCCTCTATCATCCGTGCAGCAGGATACTACCTTACCTGGGAGCCGGTACATTTTCCGACCGATGCGCAACTCGAGAAAGGATTCCGGCTCACTGTTTTGACCAAGCCTTTTCTCGGCGATGCCTGGGGGGAGAAGTCTGGAAACTACGCAGTGCATCTGAAAGCGCTTGCTGACGCCCGAAGTAATGGAGGCGACGAAGGGATAGTTCTCGATGCCAAGGGATATGCTCTCTCTTGCGCTATGGGCAACCTGCTGGTCTGGATGCGTGCAAAGCATGGGATCGCCCTGTGCACACCTCCCGTCTCACGCGGTGCTCGCTCCGGGTCGGTGCTTGGCTGGGTGAAGAAGAGTGTCCCGGTGATGGAGCGTGATCTCCGTCCTGCCGATTTGAGAAAGGCACTCGCTATGGCTGTTACGAATTCCCGCCTCGGGGTGATGCCTATTGCCTCACTGAATGGGATATCTCTTCGCGATCCCACTCTCTCCCGGACTCTGTCTCACTCCTATCTGGAATATCATGGCCTACTCCGGCGCTCATAACGATCTGCTGGATGCCGTGGGATCGCACCCGTGTCTGCACTCACTCCTCGCCGGTGTAAGTGCCCGCACAGGCTCCAGCATAATGGATCTTCTGGATGCTTCCGAACAGGCCTGGCCTTTTCTGGCTGCTGTGGCAGCACGCAGGATGCCTGATGGATCACGCATCTGGATTGTCTGTCGTGATGTGCGTTCCCAAGAAGAATTCGCCTCGGAGCTTTCGGTCTGGATCAATCAGGCAACCCTTTTTCCAGACCTGGAAGTGCCAGCAGCTGGCCTTGGCCTTCCCGATCCGGAAACGGCATCGGAAAGAATATCCCTTCTTGGCCGGTTGGCAGGTGGCGAGGTCTTGGCTCCCATCATCAATGCCTCCCAATGGGAGGAGCTGGTTCCCTCGGTTACTGATCTTACAGGCAACCTCCTTTCCCTTCCGAAGGGGTGGAAAGGATCACCCGGAAGCGTCATTGTTCCTCTGGAGGATGCCGGTTACGAGAGGGCAGCCCAAGTCACGAGGCGCGGTGAATTTGCCCTGAGGGGTGGGATTCTGGATCTTTTTTCCTGGCAGCAGTCGATGCCTTGCCGTCTCGAATTTGACGAGGATGGAATCGTCTCGATCCGGGAGTTTGATCTCGATACGCAGACCTCGGTGGGGGAGGTCGATGAATGTAATATCCAGCTTGGCGACACAGATCGTCCGAGTGTCAGGCTGGCTGATTATCTGAAGCCCGACGATCTGGTCGTGGAGATCGGATGGGATGTTGTGGAGGGAGTGGGAAAAAAAGAAGGGGATAGTTCCACCGATCAGTTCATCCCGCCGACAAAGCGACTGCTCATCTCCTCCGCCCCGACGCTGGAGTCTTTGGATGAAGGAGAAGAAAGCGAGCTGACATGTGAAGTGACGGCGTTCGATCCGATTCCCTTTGCCTCCTTCGGTGCCGGTGATTTCGTGATCGATGAGGCACGCCGGCAGGAATTTTTCCGGCAGCTGGCTTCCTGGAGGAAAGAAGGTTGGCGCATTCTTCTCCTGAGTGCCACGGAGGGCGAAGCGGAGCGCTTCCGGGAACTCGCCTCGACGTTACCCGATTTCTCCTCGGGAAAGAATCTCCCGGAAATGCGGATCGGGGCGATCTCCTGCGGATTCTGTTTTCCTGCGGGTAAGTTGGCGGTGCTTGCGGACGCCGAGCTCTTCGGTAGATCAGCCAGCCAGCGACTCCGACGGCTTCACCTACGTCGGGAGAAGCAACGGGCCTCCCGATCCGCGATCGATTTCACCGAATTTGAGGAGGGTCAGCTTGTCGTCCATACGGAGCATGGCATCGGGCGCTATCTTGGATTACAGCGTCTCTCCGCCGCCGACGGTACGGAGGGGGAGGTGTTGGCACTGGAATTTGCGAATGATTCGCGACTCTTTGTCCCGATCGATCAAGCCTGGCAGGTCTCGCGCTATGTCGGTGTGGGTAAGCAGTCCCCCCATCTCTCGTCGCTTGGTGACGACAAGTGGTCCAAAGCGAGGAAGGCTGCGGAAAAATCGGTTTTCCTCTATGCGGGGCGTCTCCTGAAACTCCAGGCCGAGCGGGAAACGGGACAGGGGCACGCCTATGGGCCCGACACGCCGTGGCAGCGGGAGCTGGAGATGAGCTTCCCTTACAAGGAAACCGCGGATCAGCTCCGTTCCATTTCCGAGATCAAGCAGGATATGGAATCCCGGCGACCGATGGATCGTCTCCTCTGCGGAGATGTCGGTTTCGGAAAGACCGAGGTGGCTCTGCGCGCCGCCTTCAAGGCCTTGATGGGAGGAAAGCAGGTCGTCTTTTTGGCGCCGACCACGGTTCTGGCCCAGCAACATCTCAGGACTCTCCGGGAGCGGATGAGCGAATATCCGGTGAAGATCGAGCTGCTGAGCCGTTACCGCACGGCCGCCGAGCAGCGCGAGGTGGTCAAGGGACTCGCTGACGGTTCGGTTGATCTGGTCGTGGGAACGCACCGCCTGCTTTCTCCCGATGTCATCTTCAAGGACATCGGCATGGTGATTGTGGACGAGGAGCAGCGCTTCGGAGTGAAGCACAAGGAGGCGCTGAAAGAGCGCTTCCGCCTGATCGACGTGCTGACTCTCTCAGCGACACCGATTCCCAGAACTCTCTATCTTTCGCTGATGGGGGCTCGCGACATGTCCGTGATCGAGACGCCGCCGCCCGACCGTCAGCCGGTGGAGACCGTGATCTGCGCCTATGATGAGCGTGTGATTCGGGATGCGATCCAGCGGGAACGCGCCCGGGGCGGTCAGGTCTATTTGCTACATAACCGGATCGGCTCGATTGAGAAGGTCGCGTCGCGGATCTGTGAACTCTGTCCCGGAGCGCGTGTTCTTGTCGGTCACGGGCAGATGGAGGAGGGGGAGCTGGAGGGAGTGATGAAGCGCTTTGTGGAAGGGGAGGCCGATGTTTTGGTTTCCACAACGATCATCGAAAGCGGTCTTGATATCCCCAATGCCAACACGATCATCATCGACCGCGCCGATCGCTTCGGACTTGCCGATCTCTACCAGCTCCGGGGGCGTGTAGGTCGTGGTCGTCAGAAGGCCTATGCCTATCTGATGCTTCCACGCGACATGATGATGGTTGGGGAGGCTCGTCGCCGTGTGCAGGCGATCCGTCAATACTCCCAGCTTGGTGCGGGTTTCCGGATTGCCATGCGCGATCTGGAGATCCGGGGCGCGGGCAACCTTCTCGGGACTGCCCAGAGCGGTCAGATCGCCGCCGTCGGGTTCGACCTGTACTGCAGGATGCTTCGTCAGGCTGTTGCCCTGATGAAGGGTGAGTCTTCGGGGTCAAGCGAACTGGACCCCGGGAACCAGTCACTCTTGAGGCTGGATTTTGTGGCAATAACTCCCGAGGAACTCTCCCAGTCAGTTCTCAAATCAGAGAGTAAGGCAAAGATCAGCCGCTGCGGGGCTTTCATTCCCACCACATACCTTCCCGAGTCAAAACTCCGGATCGAGGCCCACAGATCCCTTGCAGCGGCTTCGGATGTCGCGGCGCTCGAGACGATTGCCACCGCCTGGCGCGATCGCTTTGGGCCGTTGCCTCAGGAGATTAGTCATCTTTTCGTCACCGAGAGGATCCGTCGGGCGGCTGCGGCCAAGGGAGTTACCAAAGTGGAGACACGGGGAGAGCGGTTGATGCTGACCCGCCGCGGTGACTTCCTGCTCATGGGTCATCGGTTTCCACGCTTGACGGCCTCCAAGCCCGCTTCCAAGCTTTCAGAGATTTTGCGCTTTCTGGAGGCGTTGAGGGTATAGAAACAGTTTTGTTCCTGTGTTCCCTCGCTAACTCTCTTCATCATGATCTCCATCAGATTCACACCATTTTTTCTCTCTGTAGTCGTCTTGGCCTCACTTGCTGCTGTGGCGACACTTCCCGCTGCCGAGGAAGTAATCAACGGGATCGCCGCCATTGTGAACGGGGATGTCGTCACCTTTTCCCAAGTCCGTGAACTGGTGGCAGCCCAGCAGAAATCTGTCTCGGAGATTTATCATGGAGAGGAGCTGCAGGCCAAAATCAAGGAGATGCGCGAGCATGCGGTCAGGGATCTCATCGACCGGGATCTGATGCTTCAGGAGTTCAAGAAAAAGGAGTTCAACATTCCCGCCTACATCGTCGACGACAGCATCCAGCGCATTATTCGCCAGGAATTCGGAGGGGACCGCACGGCTTTTGTCAAAACGCTTCAGGCGCAGGGCTACACCATGGCGCGTTTTCGTGATAACGAGAAAGACAAGATCACCGTTCAGGCCATGCGTCAGTCCAAGACCAGCGAGAACGTCATCGTCTCCCCAGTGAAGATCCGGGAATTTTACGAGCAGCACCGCGACTCCTATTCTACACCGGCACAGGTCAAACTACGCATGATCGTGCTTAAGGAAGGAGAAGGGGCCGCTTCGGGAAGCAGCGATGCTTCTACTGCCTCCTCCATCAGCAAGAAGCAGATGGCCGCGGAAATCAGAGAAAAGCTAACAGGAGGCGCCGAATTCGATCGTCTTGCCCAGATGTATTCGGAAGATTCGACCAATGAATCTGGCGGGGACTGGGGATGGGTTGAGCGCAAGACGCTCAATGAGGAGATTGCGAAGATTGCCTTCTCCTTGAAGACCTCCGAGATCAGCCCCGTGATTCCTCTTGATAACGCTTACTACATTCTGATGGTTGAGGCCGTGAAACCGGCCGTTACGAAGCCCCTTTCCGAAGTTCAGCAGGAGATCGTCCAGAGACTCGTTCAGGAAGAAAAACTCAAGACCCAGGATCGCTGGCTTAAGGAGCTTCGCAATAAGGCCTACATCAAGATCCTCTAAGATCTTGTAAGGTAAGCGCTGATTAAGAGGCCCCACTCCTCGAGATAAAATTGAAGCAATGAAGGAACCGGTGATAGGACTCGTCGCGGGTGACCCGTCCGGTGTCGGTCCAGAGCTTCTGGTTGCTGCTCTGCGTCAGCCTCTGCCCGGAGTGCGTCTCGAAGTCATCGGCGATCCTGTGCCTCTTGATCCCGGACATCCTTCCCCAGCGGGATCCCTGCGTGCGATCGCAAGCTTGGAGGAGGCTGCTACTCGTGCTCTCTCGGGAGAACTTGCAGCGGTGGTGACCGGACCTGTCAGCAAAAAGCATCTTCATCAGTCTGGCTTTGATTTTCCCGGACAGACTGAATTTTTTGCTGCGCGCGCCCAAGTCTCGAACTTTGCCATGCTGCTAACCGGAGGCCCTCTCACTGTGGCCCTTGTTACTGCTCATGTGCCCTTGAAGGATGTGGCTGCTCTGCTCAGCACAGTGGAGATCGTCCGGGTCGGAGGGTTGCTAGCGGGATTCCTAAAGCAACGGGGAATCATTGCGCCGCGTATCGCTATCGCCGGTCTCAATCCTCATGCCGGCGAGCAGGGGGATCTCGGCGATGAGGAGCAGCGTCTGATCGAGCCCGCCTTGCCGCTGCTTTGCTCCGCGAATCCTGGGGCTTCCTTCGCCGGCCCTTTAAGTCCTGATACGGTTTTCTGGCGAGCTGCGAATGGGGAGTTTGACGGAGTTCTCTGCATGTATCATGACCAGGGACTTATCCCGCTGAAGCTACTCGGCTTCCATAACGGGGTGAATGTCACCCTTGGTCTACCCTTTGTCAGAACGAGCCCTGACCATGGAACGGCCTATGAGCTTGCGGCTACAGGAAAGGCCAGTTCCGAGAGCTTCCTCTCTGCCGTCCGCCTGGCCGCGGAGTTGGTTAAGAAAAGAGCGTGAGGAATATGGAACTCAGGAACTCAGAAAATAGAAGACGGAAGGCATTAAATTAACGAGTGGAATTCTGCTTGATCAGTAAGGGCACTGAATCCGAGGGTAAAGCTGTAATCCAATGGATTTTTCATCATCGTTATTCACCACTTTCCTGAGTTCCTGAGTTCCATATTAAATGATTCCGTGGTTCTTTTGATTGATCGGGAGGCCCACTTCGTTTGCTCTTTTAGAGACTGTCTACATAGTCTCCGCGACGCGAGTTGCTGGGAATTCTGGAACTGAGGCAAGGAGATGGGGAGGGAGTTTATGAAGATCATACACGACCGACTCATCGATACCGTATCAGACCGGAAGAACCGCAACCCCTAAAGGGCAGAGGGTCTTGGGGTCGTGAGCTTTGTCGTTCGTTTGTCGCGTATCGCGAGGATATGCTCCTCGCTCTCTTCGTGCCCACATCCCCAACTCCTCTCTGCTCGCCAGACGCGGACTTTTCAGACAATCTCTTAAGGTGGAACATCCTACTCCGTCCTCCTCTCTCTCATCACCCGCGTCGCCCACTTCACCATTAAGCGAGCTTGTCGCCGTCCGCCGGCAGAAACTTCAGGCCATCCGGGATCTTGGCATTGACCCCTTCGGGGGTCTCTTTGAAGCCACCGGAACGGTCGCCGAGGTGAGGGATGGGTTTGCCGAGGGACGCGCCGTTTCGCTTGCGGGACGTATTACTGCCTATCGTAATATGGGCAAGAGCCGTTTTCTCGATCTCTCGGATATGGGTGGAAGAATGCAGGTCTATGTGAATGCCAAGGAAGTTGACGAAACCTCTCTGGCCGTATCTGCCCAGCTCGATATCGGTGACTTCATCGGTGTGGAAGGCGAGTGCTTCACCACCCGAACGGGTGAGTCGAGCATCAAGGTCCGGAGCCTCAGGATTCTCTCCAAGTCACTCCGTCCTCTTCCGGATAAATGGCATGGAGTTCAGGATCCCGAGACGCGCTACCGCCAGCGTTATCTGGATCTGATAGCCAATCCCTCCTCGCGAGCTATTTTCCTTCAGCGCTCGGCCATCGTTCGCGAGATCCGCCGCTTCCTGGATGAGCGTGGCTTCCTCGAGGTGGAGACACCGATGATGCAGGCAGTGCCGGGGGGAGCTGCGGCCGAGCCCTTCAAGACCCATCACAATGCGCTCGGCATGGATTTCTTCCTGCGTATTGCCCCCGAGCTCTACCTGAAGCGTCTTCTGGTCGCAGGTTTCCCGAAAGTCTTCGAACTCAATCGCAGCTTCCGCAACGAGGGAATCTCACGCCGTCATAATCCCGAGTTCACGATGCTCGAGGCCTACTGGGCGTACGCTGACTTTCAGCTCATGTCGGTGCTGGTGGAGGAGTTGGTCTGTCATCTAGCGGTCATGCTTGGTAACAAGGATCATCAGGTTCATCATCGCGACGCGGAAGGGAATGTCACCAAGACCATCAATCTCTCCCGCCCTTGGAAACGTGCCTCATACCATGATCTGATCGAGGAGGCCGTTCCCGGATGGTTCTCACTCGACAAGATAGGGAAAACCGCGCGCTGCGCCGAGTTGAAGCTCGATATCTCCCACTGTCCCGAGGAGTTCGAGATGACCCAGCATGTCTTTGAAAAGCTGGTTGAGGAAAAGACGATCGATCCTTGTTTCGTCACTCATGTTCCGAAGGAACTAGTGCCCCTGGCTCGCCTCAATGACGCCGACCCATCGAAGGTTGATGTCTATGAGCTGATCATCAACGGGCAGGAAATCTCTCCGGGCTATTCCGAACTCAATGATCCCGATCTCCAGCGGGAACGCCTGGAGCATCAGGCCGGCGAGGAGCAGCAGAAGATCGATACCGAGTTCCTTGAGGCCCTTGAGTATGGCATGCCTCCTGCCGGCGGCATCGGGATTGGTATTGATCGTCTGGTGATGCTTCTCACGGGGGCGGAGTCGATTCGCGAAGTCATCCTGTTTCCCCATCTCAAGCAGCGCCTCCAGACCCCTACTCCGGATACGGGCGCCAAGGTGTGACGAGTCGGACTGAGGAGAGCAAAGGTGACGAGGGAAGTGGGTTGGGGCATCGCGGGTTGATGGGGCTGATGCCTGTCCCGTATGCCAGTGGGATCTTTAACTTCCACTGGTTCAATTTTTTCAACGCGATCTGCTTCCAGATCATTCTGGGGGCTCCGATTGTCCTGCTGGCGAAGGAACTGGGGGCCAACTCCATCACACTCGGCATTATCGAGTCCTTCACCCCTCTGATGACCATGCTACAGCTGCCGGCGGCGCGGCAGCTTGGAAAATACAGCTACCGCTCCTTTGCCCTCATGGGGTGGGGGCTTCGCTCGATCTTCATCGCGACCTCTGCCATCGTTCCCCTGCTTTCGTTCTGGCCTAAAGAAGTCAGGCTGGGACTGCTGTTGGGCAGCCTCTTCTTGTTCAATGTGATCCGAGGGATCTCCTCAGCCGCGTTCCTTCCCTGGATCACCGGTATCGTGCCTGCCATGATGCGAGGTCGTTACATCGGGGTTGATCACACTTTTATTTACTGTGGGTCGCTGTTCACAATGCTGCTTTCCGCTCTCCTGATGAGGGGTCAGATCGAGCCATGGCGCTACTCCCTGGTGATGGGTATTTCGGTCTTAGGGGCGGCGGTGAGCCTTCTCTTCCTGCGATTGATTCCCGATGCCCGTCATTCGGAAACCATTGTCACCTCCTCGGAACACATCTCGATTCTCCAGATGCTCTCACTGGTGCCCTTCCGGAATCTGATTCTTTTCAGCCTTCTCTACGCAACCGTCACGGGAGGCCTCTCCGTGTTTCCTGTCGAGTATCTCCGGATGCAGGCCCAGTTCTCGCCTTCCACGATCTTTGCACTCTCGGCGGCGACGTTTTTTGCCCCGATGCTGATTCTTCAGTGGTTGGGCCGCATCGTAGATCTCGTCGGAAGCCTTGCCGTGATGAGAGCCTCGATCCTCCTCTTTACGGCTGTGCTGGCAGTCTGGTTCTCCATGTCGGCGGGCCTGATCAGGCCAGACTGGAAGATGGTTCTCCTCCTGAACTTCACGGGCGGGATGGGCGTGGCGGGGCTGAATCTGGCCAGCCTGCATCTCGGTATGTCGGTTGTCCCTGAGTCGGGGAAAAACCACTTCTTCGCACTCTCTACAGTCATCACTAGTCTCGGTCTGGGACTTGTCCCGATCCTCTGGGGCACGATTCTTGACCTCCTGGGTGGGATGGATCTGCTGGTCGGCCCCTTTCACTTCCGCCGTCACAGCGTTTACTTCCTGGGCATTTGTCTACTCTCACTGGTGGCCCTCTTCATGACACGGATCCTGATACGCCCCGTGCAGGTACGGTCTTCTCATGGTGTTTAGCCATCTAGCACTTTAGATTTTTATTCTCTCCTTGCCATGTCACGATACGTCATGCCCTCAAGCTTGAGCCTGCCAGCACCCCTCTTCCTAGCGGCGCGTTATCTGAAACCCAAGCGCACCTTCCTGGCGGTGATCACGCTGATCTCGGTTCTCGGGGTGACGCTTGGCATCACCGTGCTGATCCTGGTCATGTCGGTGATGACAGGATTCGAGCGAGAACTGCAGCGCAAGGTGATCGGCTTCGACGCTCATCTGCTAGTGACGAACAACGGACTGATCGACGGTTGGAAGGATCTCGTCAGTAGATCAGAAAAGACACCGGGAGTGGTCGCCGCCGCACCATTTGTCCAGGGACCGGTGATCGTGGAGTTCAATCACCAGCGTCTCGCCCCGAAGATCCGGGGTATCGAGCCGGCTCTAGAGCTGAAGGTGAGCGATCTCTCCAAGTTCATCATCTCCGGTAAACTGGATCTTGGCAGCGATAGCACGGTGATAGGATCCGAGCTTGCTCTCACCCTTGGCGTCCATGTGGGTGATGTCCTCACCGTCTACTCACCGGGGAATCTGGGCGAGGTCATCGAGCAGCTGGACAAACTTAAGCTTAAGCAGAAGGGATCCAAGAATACGAAGGGGGGTGACATCGACTCGATCCGCCAGATGGTGCTGCCCACACAGCTGACTGTCACCGGCATCTTCGAGAGTGGCCGCTACCTATACGACAGTGAGTTCCTGCTTGTTCCACTCCACATCGGTCAGGAGCTCTACGGGTTGGGAGGATCGATCCACGGTCTTTCTATCCGGACAGTCGATGCTAACCGAGCGGCCGAGATCCGGGAGGATCTTAGGAAGAACCTTCCCGAGGAGCTCTCTTGCGTGACTTGGATGGATCTAAACAAGCAACTCTTCGACGCCATCGCCATGGAGCGCCATGTTATGTTTTTCCTGCTGATGTTCATTATCCTGGTGGCCGCCTTCGGCATCATGAACACCCTCATCACTGTTACCGTGCAGAAGACCCGGGAGATCGGGGTTCTCAAGGCTCTCGGAGCGCGCACCTGGCAGATCGTCTCCGTCTTCCTGGTCCAGGGAATGGTGGTCGGCTTGATAGGCGTGGCCAGTGGACTCGTGCTCGGCATGGCACTGATTCGCTGGCGTAATGAGGTCAGCCAGTGGCTCGCCTCCGTGCTGGGAGTGGAGATCTTTCCGCGCAGCGTCTACCAGTTCAACGAGATTCCCGCCGAGATTGTGCCGACAGATGTCGCCCTGATCTGTGTCAGTGCGTTTGTGATCTGCTCGCTAGCTGCCTTGATCCCGGCCTGGATCGCCTCCCGGATGGACCCGGTCAAGGCGCTCCGCTGCGAGTAGGGGAAGAGATAAGACTGTTGGGAGTTTGGACTGTTAGGCCATTGGATCAGAATGCAGAAGCATTTGGGATCCGGAATCTTTCAATCGGATTCGCGCAGCCAATAGTCCAAAAGCCTAAACGCCCAATAGCCCAGATATGAGAAGGAGAATGCCGTAGGCTACTCCGGCCCAGCAAACAAGATCCCAGCGCCATTTGCGGTCGCAGATCCAACCGATCAGATCACGATGGAGATAGGGCATTCCGACCAGGAAGAGTCCGGCAAGTGCCCATGCGTAAGCGAGCAGGGCCAGGGCGATCTTGGCCACTCCATGCTGTAGAAAGGTGGTCTCAAGGACAGGATGAGCCGCCAGCAGGAAAAGAAAGCCCAACGACCGGGAAGAGAGAAAATCAGGAACGAATTTCCAGAGCAGGATACCCCCTACGATGACCCCCATCAAAAGCAGGTTTCTTATGGGGCTGAATTCACCCAGATCGGTGGTGTACGTGATGCCTAATGTCCAGAGAATCGCGCTCCCAAGCAGGACGGTTCCCCAGAACCTTGAGCGGGGAAAGGCTTTCGCTTCTTTGATCAGGAAGCCAGATGCTACGATTCCGAAAAGATGGGTTCCCGCGAGAGCCACTCCGAGCACGATGGCCAGGAGGGGGAGACTGAGCGCGAAGGAGTTCTGCGTTTCCATGTGGATGAAGATGATAAAGGACGACGGGAAAAGCGAGGTGAGAAAGGGATTAACCGCAAAGGATCACAAAAGGCTTAAGGTGTTCATCAGTGTATTCGCTGGCTACAAGCAGAGATTCTCCCGCAGCCGTTACGGGGGCGTCGTACAAGCCGAGAAAGCAGTCGCAGAAGAATAGATTGAAGAAGTTCTCCCGCAGAGGCGCTGAGAATGAGTGAACAAAAGATGTTCAGTGTCATTTACCTTTGCGGTTCATCTATAAATTCCTCTCTGCGCCTCTGCGCGAAATTTAGGATGTAGTCTTCGCCAGCCAAAGCTCTCCTAAGAGGGCCTCGCTGGCTGCAGCGACCTCCGCCTCCTTTTTGCTGAGCCCTGATCCTTTACCAAGAATCATACCTTCCCAGATAACCTGGCAGCAGAAATTCTTCAAATGCTCCGGACCGCTCTCATCCAGCAATTCGTAAACCGGTGAGCTCGGAGCCACAGCCTGAAGCAGTTCCTGAAGTTTCCCCTTAGGGTTGATCTCTTCTGGTTCAGCGGTGACAGCCGTCAGGTTCTCTGCGGCTACCTGAAGGATAAAGTGCTTGGCTGCCGCGAGCCCTCCGTCGACATAGATTCCGCCGACAAGGGCCTCGAAGGAATCCCCTAGCGTGGAGGCCCGGTCACGCCCGCTGCTGGTTTCCTCTCCCCGTCCCATCATCAGGTGTTCGCCGAGACGCAGGTGGCGCGCATGTTCCTTGAGTGCTGTGCGCGAGACAAGTCGGGTCCGGATCTTGGTCAGCTGACCTTCCGTAAAATCCGGAAAACGCAAAAAGAGCTCCTCCGTGATCACTAGTTGGAGGACTGCATCCCCCAGGAATTCCAAGCGCTGATTATCGAACGGGTAATCCTTCCTCTCCAGCGAAATGCTCGAATGGGTCAGTGCCTCAGCAAGCAGAAGGGAGTTACGGAACTTATAGCCGATCCGCTCCTCCAGCGGATTCATCAGATGCGCGTCGGCCAGGGTTTTCGTATCCATGCAGCCCACAAGTAATGCGGCGCGCCATCAC
>JBAXXS010000015.1:0-29271 GCA_037127835.1 Verrucomicrobiota bacterium
AAAGATGCAGGAGATCGATCAAACAACCCGAGTGCTGGAAACCGGTTTTGCCTCCGTCATTCCCGCCAGACCCCACCCCGTCTGGGCGGAGAACATCGAGGCCATCGTGGTCGCCATCGCTCTGGCCGTCGGATTCCAAGCCTATTTCCTCAAGCCTTTCAAGATACCCACGGGATCGATGCAGCCGACTCTCTACGGTATGCTGGGACATCCTTCGATAGATCCCCTGCCGGGACCGATTAACCGTGCCATGGATTTCATCCGTCTCGGGCGCACCCATTTAGACCTCAAGGCAGCAGCAAAAGAGGAAGTCCTGGGACTCAACGAGCACACCAAGCTTAACTTCTTCACCTTCACAGAAGTGGTTACTACAAGGGGAAAGTTCTCGATCTTCGCACCCCGCGATGTCGTGGCGCGGGATTTTGGAGTGAGACCAGGCAGAGTCTATGAGCCTGGGGAAACGATCGTCCACGGCTATGTCCAGGCTGGCGACCAGGTCTTTGTCGACCGCATGACCTACCAGTTCAGGAACCCATCGCGTTCCGATGTCTTTGTCTTCAAGACCACGGGAATCCGCCGTATCGAGATGAATCTTGATCCTGCCCTTGGGTCTCAATTCTACATCAAGCGACTCGCCGGAGTTCCGGGAGATACCCTGCGGATCGACTCTCCGAAGCTCTTCCTGAACAGTTCCATCGCTACACAGACTCCCTTCCAACGAGTCATGAGCTGCGAGAACGGCTATCGGGGATACTCCAATCCCAGCGCCGCACAATACCTGACAACCCCGGAGGAGACCTTCACCGTCCCCTCCCATGCCTTCTTCGCCATGGGCGATAACAGCTACAACTCCAGCGACAGCCGCTACTGGGGAATCGTTCCCGAGCGGAACGTAATCGGCAGAGGCTACTTCGTCTACTGGCCCTTCTCCGAGCGCTGGGGCTTCATTCGGTGAATCTAAGACTGTTAGCCTTTTAGGCTGTTGGACTATTAGGAAGGCGTAACGGAGAGATTACCCAATTACTCTAGGCACCTACGGCCATAGTAAAAACATCCCCTGCAGTTTCTTCCTGAGTTCATGATTTCCAGATTGAAGCTGGATCCCTTGGCCTCTGCGGGAGACTCTCTTATTTCCGCATCTTGGCAGGCGTCTTCTTACTCACAGGCTTCTTCTTACCGTCGGCGGCCACTTTTGATGTAACCTTAGAAGCGACTTTTAGCCTGAGGGCATTCAGTCGGATGAAGCCGGTGGCATCTCCTTGATCATAGGCCTGAGTTGGATCGGCCTCCATCGTAGCAATATCGGGACGGTATAGGCTGACAGGGCTCTTGCGGCCGGCCGCCATGATATTCCCCTTGTAGAGACGCAGACGGACAGTGCCGGTCACATTCTTCTGGGATTCCGTAATCAGCGCCTGAAGAGCAAGACGCTCTGGTGCAAACCAGAATCCGTTATAGACCAAGGTGCTATATTTCGGGATCAAGCCGTCGCGCAGATGCATCACCTCACGGTCCATCGTGAGAGACTCCATCTGGCGGTGGGCGAAGTGCAGGATTGAGCCGCCAGGGGTCTCGTAGACACCACGGCTCTTCATGCCGACAAAGCGGTTCTCGACCATGTCGACGCGACCGACGCCATGACGGCCGCCGATCTTGTTCAGCGTCTTCATGACGGCAAGCGGATCGAGCGGCTTTCCATTCACCGCCACGCAGTCACCCTTGATGAAATCGAGCGTGACCATCTCGGACTTGTCAGGGGCCTCCTCGGGACTGGCCGAGAGCTTAAACATCCCACGATTTGCAGGGGCAAAGGCGTCGAACCAAGGATCCTCCAGGATTCCGCTCTCATAGCTAATGTGGAGCAGATTGCGATCCATCGAGTAGGGCTTCTTGGCACTGGCCTCGACCGGAACCTTGTGACGCTCGCAATAGGCGATCATCTCGGCACGGCCCGGAAACTCGGAGCGGAATCTCTCCTCTCGCCACGGAGCGATCACCTGGAGATCCGGTGAGAGAGCGGCAGCAGCCAACTCGAACCTGACCTGATCGTTCCCCTTTCCTGTAGCACCATGAGCCACCGCATCGGCACCCTCGGCAGTCGCAATCTCGACCATGCGCTTGGCTATCAGCGGACGAGCAATACTTGTTCCGAGAAAATACTCACCCTCGTAGAGGGAACCGGCCTGCATCATGGGAAAGATGAAATCACGCGCGAACTCCTCCTGCAGATCATCGACATAGCACTTGGAGGCACCCGTACGGAGAGCCTTCGGCTTCAGGCCCTTCAACTCCTCCTCCTGACCGATATCCGCGCAGAAGGCGATGACCTCAGCTGAGTAGGTCTCCTTGATCCAATTGAGAATGACGGAGGTATCTAACCCTCCGGAGTAGGCGACAACGATTTTCATGAACCTGTGGGATACAGCACTCCGTGCCGTGTTGCACGCCGATTTAAGAAAAGAGTGGGTTGACTGGGACTCGAACCCAGAACCAATACCTTAAAAGGGTACTGCTCTACCATTGAGCTATCAACCCGAACGGGACTGTCTCTGCTTGCGAAAAGCTTGAAACAATCAGTCGATCATTATGCAAGATTCCAAAAGCAGGGGAAGTGCATTTTCCTACGCTCACCCCCCCGTCTCCTCCCTCGACCTGCCGATTCGCAATTGGGAGCGATCGTTGGTGCCGTATTACTGCGGCATCCCAAGCTTCTTTAGCTTCGGTGCGATCACCGCCTGACAGTAGGGGTTACGCTCCTTATTGTTCTTGTAGTAGTCCTGATGGTACGACTCGGCCGGATAGAAGACTGTGAGGGGCTTGATCTCTGTCACGATGGGATCGGGGAACTGAGCCTGGGCCTTTTTCTTGGAGGCCTCGGCTTCGGTCACTTCCTCAGGAGAGGAAGTCAGGATGATTGACCGGTACTGAGTGCCTGTATCGGCCCCCTGACGGTTTAGCGTCGTCGGATCGTGGGCCTTCCAGAAGAGGTCGAGCAACTGGTTGTAACTCACCTTCGAAGGGTCATAGGTGATCTGGATCACTTCAGCATGACCGGTACGACCAGTGCAGACCTGATCGTAGGTCGGGTCTGCTTTTGTACCGCCTGCGAATCCGGAAGTGATCTTGAGGACCCCGGGCAGATTCTGGAAAACAGCATCGATGCACCAGAAACAACCTCCGCCGAATGTGGCAGTGGCTGTCCTCTGCGAGGAGGAGATAGGGGGAGTCGGTGATGGGGTGGCATTCATGGGTTGTGAGATGATAGCCAGGGCAAGGAGGGAAAGCAGGGCTAAAGGAAGGAATCGGCGCATGATGGCAATTTCTACCCTGCACATGGAATTGCCAGTTCAAATGTGAGAAAAACTCTCTTCACAAGACCGATTAGCCCGCTCTGTTAGCCCGGCAGATCCAACGAGCGAGGAATGTAACAATCGGACTTCCTCTTGCAGGAGTCGCGTCTCCTGTTTCCGATCGGGCAATGGAGGGCGGGTTTGACCGAAGGAGAGCCGAGCATGGAAGGATGTCTTGCTCAGTAGATTGATCAGATGAGGTAAAAGCACAAGATCCCCCCAGTAGGCGACCTCAGTCTCCACATCTCCCTCCCCTTGAAGATCGTAGCCGATGGCAACGGGAGTGACAGGAGCACCCGTAATAATCGCGGATTCCAGCAGGGAACTGCGAAAGGGTAGGATCTGGGATCCATCAGAACTGGTCCCCTCGGGAAAGAGAATGACCGGGCGCCCTTCGCGCAGGGGTTGCTCGATTTCTCGGAGTTGAGCCGCAACCTTGGCAGGAGCATCCCGACTCACGAAGATCGTGCCTGCACGGGAGGCCAACCATCCAAAGACGGGCCACGTCACGACATCACTCTTCGCCACGAAGATCGCGGGGCAGATGGAACCTAACACAAGAATATCGACATAGGCGAGATGGTTGCAGGCGATCAATCCATGGAAAGGAACGGTTCCGGTGATCGTGATCTCGGCATGAAGGACCGAGAGGAAGCGCCGGCTCATCCATTGCATCCAGGCTATCCGGGAATCATTCTCCGCACTCTTCCCTATGCGTAAGAACCAAGCCAAGGCCACCATGCCCGAAAAGATAACCCACCCCAGCCAAAGAAGCCGAACAACCAACCGGAATGGATGCCTTCCCATCAACGGCACTGCTCCGAGGCGATCACAATCGTCCTATTCCTATCCTTATTAGGGCGCTCCAGGAAACGCTCCGTGGCGAGGGAGTCGGCATTGAAGCAGTCAATCATGGTGAGGAAGTCAATGGTACCGAAGGCCCTGTCAATAGCCGGCGTGGAGCAGATCTTGGCACCAACACCGAGATAGGCACGCAGAAGCTTCGGCGAAGGCGGGCAGTCATCCATCGGCCCAACATCCTCCAACCGGAATGCAGGGAGAGGATTCGTTAGAAACTCTGGTTGGGCGAGATGCCCCTCTTTGATGAATCTCCGGTAGATGGCCTGTCCATGAGCTGGATCTTGGGAGGTCAGCGAGCTGCAGCCGACGAGGTAGCGGGCATTCCGATCCAGGGCGTAGCGGACAATCTCTTTCCAGAGCATGGAGATGACCACGATGCTGCGGTGGTCCTTGTGAACGCAGGCGCGGCCGAGCTCGACCAGTGAATCGCGTATTGGCTCGTAAGGAGAAAAATCGAACTCACACGCCCCGTAGAAGCCGAGATGGCGCCATGCCGAGGTGCCGGTCTGCATCCTGTAAGTGCCGACCACGGAATTGGACTGCTCCTCGACCACGATGAGGTGATCGCAGACTTCGTCGAACTCATCCTCATCCAGTCCCGTGGCATAGGAGCTAACCAAGCCCTCGTTGAGCTCTAGATTGAAAACCTGAAAGCGTAGACTCAGGGCGGCCCGGATCTCCTCGTTAGTCAGAGCGAAGCGGATGGAGTACTTGGGACGCTCTCTTGGGGCTAACTGAGCCGCACTTGGAGAGACGCATGCTTGGCTTGAAACCATGTGGGATTTTTTCCAAGCCCCTTTTGGGATGTCTACAGAATTTCCATGACGATTTTGTCACAATTCCTCTCCCGCTTGATGTCACGTTGAATCCCCCTCCCTCAACTGGGATGCTGATCCTTATTTTCTCAAAGAATCGAGAGCACTCTGAACTTCTTTGGCTGCTCCCGAGGTCTGGGCGCTCAACGAGGACCAAGCAACCTTTCCATCCTTGATAATAAAGGACTGTCTCATCGGGATACTGACGATGGGGATCACCGGCACATGGAAGGCATCGGCGACCTTGCCGTCAATATCGGCAATCAGAGTGAAGGGGAGTTTCTGGTGCTCCTTGAACTTCTTTTGGGCCTCCGGTGTGTCACAACTTACCCCTAGGATCTGAAGCCCACTGCCGTTGAGCGTCGCATAAGAGTCACGCAGCGAGCAGGCCTCCTTTGTGCAACCCGGAGTCTCTGCCTTGGGGTAGAAATAGACGAGGGTGATCCCCTTCGAGTAGACATCGCCAAAGATCACATCCTGTGCATCCTGATTTTTTGCAGTGATCTGGGGCGCTAAAGTTCCGACGGCCAGAGGTTCGGCACGAGCAAAGAGTGAGAAAAAATTCATGGTGAGCAGAAGAAGAAACATTTGCTTCATATCCAATGGATAGCATCATCGAGACTGAGAGCAAGCGTTTGGACCTTTCCGGCCTCATGACAAACAATACTCGGATTCTCCTCCTCATCCTTTCCAGTTGCGTAACGATTCCTGTGATCGCGACGCTTGGATTCTCCATTCTCCAAAAGGGAAAACCTCCCAATCAGCGATCATCGGCTCCGACGAAACAGATCTCCCTTCTCGAGAAGGCACTAGGTCAGCATCAGAGCGTTTTTCTTTCGCCCGAGTACTACCCCATCGTTCCATCGCAGGATCTGAAGTCTCTTCCGACACAAGCGGAAGCCATCACGGCAACAGCTGCCATAGCTGATTTTTACAGACTCAACAGGGAAAGACATTTCTCACTTCTTATCCTGGGGACACTTCCATCCTCCGCGAAGATGGTCCGTGAGTTGATCGATTCCCCTCTCTGGCTTCTGAGTGATGTATCACCGTGGGGCTACATTCTCTGTCCCAACTTGCCCGGCACATCGGCCAAAGCTTCTTGGAGTCCCCCGAGCGTGGAAACGCTGACCCGGGAATATCCGGATGCCGCCCAGAGAACAGAATGGCAGATAGCGACCGCTGAGAATCTCATTTCCATCAGGCGTATGCAGGTTGCGGAGGCTCTCCTCAAATCCGCAGCCTCCACCGGGAAATGCCATACTGCTCTGCTTGCCGCACAAGCCTCGCTCGCAGCCGCCCAAGGACGCTGGAACGACGCGCTGTCCTCGGCAGGGGAGGCACACCATTTGGATCCCAGAAACATTGCGGCAGCGGAGATCCTGATCCGCTCCCTCATCGAATGCAGCCACCCAGACGAAGCTCTGGAAGTAGCCCGACAGCTCACAGAACAGACCAAGAACCAGGAAACCCTCTTCCTTCTCGCCCGGGCCGCAAATGCCTCCAACTCAAAAGAAGAGGAGATCATGGCTCTGCGCGCGCTGGTCACTATGGCCCGGACACAACACCAGCAACTCGGCGCCAGTCTCACCTATCTCGGCCAGGCTTATGCCCGAGACGGCCAACGGGGTCAGGCGATGCGCGCATTTCACGAAGCCGTCACTCAGCCAGAACTCAACCAGGAGCAACATGCACTGCTCAATCACCTAATCGATCACCTCACACCCGAAGGCATCATTCCTCATAAAAGCTGATACCCCAGTAGTCATCGGCTCGGCGTTGTTTTCTTTATCCCTGTTGACCGACTCTGCTAGCGTTTCATGATGAGTTCCAGCTCCCGCAAAAAATCCTCTGCCGCTTCTATTAAATCTGCCAAGCCTGCCAAAAAGACTGCCTCACTCGAGCGCGCCCATTCCTCGCTCGTTCTCGACGGACCGAGCCGAGCCGCCAGCCGTGCGATGCTCTATCCCGTTGGATTCAGCGACAAAGACTTCACCAAGTCGATCGTCGGCATCGCCTCGACCTGGAGCATGGTAACCCCGTGCAACATGCATATCGACGCCCTCGCCCGCGAATCCGCACTCGGCATCGACAAGTCGGGCGGTAAGGCGATCATCTTCAACACCATCACCATCTCCGACGGCATCTCCATGGGAACCGAAGGGATGAAATACTCCCTTGTCTCCCGCGAGGTTATCGCAGACTCCATCGAGACCGTGGCCGGATGCCAGGGCTTCGACGGATTGGTTGCAATCGGCGGCTGCGACAAGAACATGCCCGCCTGCATCATGGCGATCGCAAGGCTCAACCGCCCGGCAGTTTTCGTCTACGGAGGCACGATCCTGCCGGGCTGCCTGAACGGCAAACTACTCGATGTCGTATCGGTCTTCGAAGCGGTCGGACAAGAAGCGGCCGGCAAAATCTCCGCCAAGGAGCGCCAGGCCGTCGAGTCATGCGCCATCCCCGGACCCGGCTCCTGCGGCGGCATGTACACCGCCAACACCATGGCTTCGGCCATCGAGGCTATGGGCATGAGTCTCCCGAACAGCTCCGCCCAAGCCGCCGTCTCCTCGCATAAAGTGCAGGATTGCCGCGAGGCAGGAGCCGCCGTGCTGAACCTCCTCAAGAAGGGCATCCGCCCTCTCGACATCATGACCAAGAAGGCCTTCGAGAACGCCATTACCGTCGTGATCGCCCTAGGAGGATCGACCAATGCCGTTCTCCACCTCCTGGCGATCGCCCACACGGCGGGAGTCAAGCTCAACCTCGAAGACTTCACCCGGATTGGAAAGCGTGTTCCCGTCCTTGCCGATCTCAAGCCTAGCGGCAAGTACCTGATGTCACAGCTGGTAGAGATCGGCGGCATCGTGCCTCTGATGAAGGATCTGCTCGCCGCGGGACTTCTCCACGGTGACTGCATGACCGTCACGGGCAAGACACTGTCTCAGAACCTGGCAGCATTCAAACCCTACCCAAAAGGTCAGGAGATCATCCGCCCGATCAGCAACCCGATCAAAAAGGAGAGCCATCTTGTCGTCCTCAAGGGAAACCTTGCTCCCGGTGGCGCTGTTGCCAAGATCTCAGGCAAAGAAGGCCTGCTCTTTTCCGGCAAGGCCCGCGTCTTCGAGTCCGAGGAGAAGGCTCTACAGGCCATTCTTGGAGGTATCATCAAGAAAGGGGATGTGATCGTCATCCGTTACGAGGGGCCCAAGGGGGGACCTGGTATGCGCGAGATGCTATCGCCGACCAGCGCCGTCATGGGCCGCGGACTCGGCAAGGATGTCGCCCTGATAACCGACGGACGCTTCTCCGGAGGTACCCACGGCTTTGTAGTCGGTCACATCACGCCGGAGGCCCATCTCGGTGGTCCGCTGGCCCTGGTCAAGAACGGGGATTCGATCGTGATCGATGCCAAGAAGAGAACCCTCTCGCTCAGAGTCAGCGTCGCGGAACTCGCCAAGCGGAAGAAAGCCTGGAAGCAGCCGTCTCCTCGCTACCGCCGTGGCGTCCTAGCCAAGTACGCCTCCCATGTCACCGACGCCTCCCATGGCGCCGTGACGGATGCGGGATTATAAAATTCATTATCTCGCGCAGCAATAACGGCTGCGCGAGACTTGTGACAATGCTCTAGGCTCCCAACTTCGCCTCGGGAAATTCCTTGGCGACCGACTCGAAGATGGTTTTAGCAAACTGGACCCGGGCATGCCACTTGTAGTCTCCCGCAATGAGTGTCCAGGGAGCAAACTTCGTGGAAGTTTTCTGGAACATCATCTCGGCCGCCTCGTTGTGCTGCTTCCACTTGCGGCGGTTGCGCCAGTCTTCGTCGTTGATTTTCCAGTGCTTGTAAGGATCGGCCTGACGTTCCTTAAAGCGCTTGAGCTGCTCTGCCTTAGAAACCTGTAAGAAGAGCTTGATCAAGATTGCCCCATCCTCGACCAGGGTCTGTTCGAATTCATTAATCTCGCGGTAGGCTCGAGACCACTCCGCCGTGGTGGCGAATTTCTCGACCCTCTCCACAAGTACGCGCCCGTACCAGGAGCGGTCAAAAACAGACAACTCTCCCACCGGCGGGATCTTGTTCCAGAAGCGCCACATATAGTGGTGGCGATACTCCTCTGCCGTCGGCTTCTGCGTGGAGTAGACTCTCACCAGACGGGGATCGAGTCTCTCCAGCGTCCTCTTAATGGCTCCACCCTTGCCGGCGGCATCTGGCCCCTCGAGCACGATGATAACCGTGCGCTTGCTCTCCTTGAGGCGGAGCTGGAGATTCAGTAACCCGAGCTGATACTTCTTGAGATCGCGCGTATAAGACTCCTTGGTGATCTGCTTGTTCTGGTCGAGTTGATCGAGTTTGAGGGTCTTAAAGTTCATACAGTGTAAAAAAGAAATTTAATATGGAACGCAAGAGCTCAGGAATGAAAAGATTGGAGTCTTTTGATTTTGTTTTTAACGCAAGTGAGAGGAATCAGTGATTATCTGACCTTCACTTTCTGAAGATCCAGATCACTTTTTTGGATTTTTCCTGAATCCTTGAGTTCCATATTCATCATCGAATCTCACTTTCCTAGAGCCTCGAGGACGATCTTCTCCGTGAGCAATTCCGGAAGAACCATCGGTTCGCTTCCTTTTCCAACCGGATAGAAAACCACGAGGGGAACTCCGACGCGATCGAATGACTTAAGCGCCACCGTGATTGCCGGGTCTGCATTCGTCCAGTCACCCTTCATGGCGACGATCCCCTTCTCCTTCATCAATTTTCTGACAGCCGGGACATTGATCGCCGCGCGTTCATTGAACTGGCAAGTCAGACACCAAGAGGCTGTGAAATCGAGAAACACAGGCTTTCCTTCTGCTCGGAGCGCGGCAAGGGCGTCCGGCGTGTAATGAACCCATGCGATTCCGTCACCTGCGCCGCTTGTCTTAATGGCGGAGGGTTGAGCGATACTGATCCGTTGTGCGGTAAAAACAATGGCCGCAAGAGCTAGAAGAGCGATCAGCAAAAGGGGCCAGATACGCCCCCGCGAACCCGCACCCGAAAGAATCCCGAAGAGCCATGCGCACAATCCTAGGATCAGGAACAGCGCCAGCAGAATAAGGGCGGCTTCATTCCCGCGCTGATTTTGCAGAACCCAGAACAGCCAGAGATTGGTGGCGAGGAGAGGAAAACCCATGAATTGCTTCAAGCGCTCCATCCAGACTCCCGGCTTCGGAATCCATTTTCTCCACCCCGGTTGCGCAGAGAGGAGCAGGTAAGGAAGAGACATGCCGAGAGCCACGGAAGCGAACATCGCCAAGATCACAAGAGAACTCTGTCCGAAAGCGAACCCCAGCGCACTTCCAAGGAAAGGAGCCGTGCATGGCGTGGCAAGCAGGGTGGCAAACAGTCCTTGGAAGAATGATCCCCCGTATCCTGCCCGGCGTGCAGTTTGGTCCAAGGAATCGGTGGCGTTACCCGGCAGCGTGATCTCAAAGAGACCGAAGAGATTCAGGGCAAACAGGAAAACCAGGACACTCAGGCCGACCACAAAGAGAGGATTCTGAAACTGGAAGGCCCCCCAGGTCACTTGCGATCCTCCAGCCTTCAGGGCGATCACCAACAGACCAAGTCCCAAGAACCAGAGGAAGATCCCCGCGGCGAATGCCAGTCCATGGCGGAAGATCCGCTTCGGAGACTCACCGGCCTGAGCGATGAAGCTGAAGATCTTCAGAGAGATCACCGGCAAGACGCACGGCATCAGATTTAGGATCAGCCCCCCGAGAAATCCGGAGAAAAGAGCCGCAAGGAGTACAAAGAGCGATGCTTTATCCGCTTTTCCATCAGTGACTTGAAAATCATTATTAAGCACCCACCATCCCTTCCTTTGCCCTCCATTCTGCTCCACAAGAAGCCCACGGAACGGAGCCGGCCCCTCCCAAGGAATCGAGAAGACCAGAGCCGGCCCCTTGGCACCTTGTGAAGAAATCCGGGTCACATGCCCGACCGTCATTCCTTCGGCAGGATCGGGATAGAGTTCGTAGGTTGCGCCTCCCTGACCTGTGAACGAAACCAGCTTGTTTATTCCCTTTCCGGAAAAAGAAACGGAGAATGGCAGACTTCCTGACTCAGGCCATGCACCTTTAGGCACAATAGCCTGTTGCCAATCGATTGGCCCATCCGTGGGGCCCAGCACCCCGAGTTCCACATCGGCAGAACCAGGCACGCAGAGTTCCTTGCAGGCGAGCCATGTAAGTGACGCCTTGATTTCGAAGGTCTGATTCCTAGGAAGCTCCTTGGGTGGTGTGATCACGGCTCGCAGAAGCTGCTGCTTCTCGTAGCCGTACACAATCATGTCACCCGATTCGGAGAACTGATGCGGAATCGCGAACTCGATGGGACCGGCCTTCCATCCCTCGGGAAGATGCCATGTGACCTTGGGGGCAAGACCCGAGTCTCCCGGATACTGCCAGTAGGTGTGAAAGCCGGGCTGAAGATCGAGCACCACCGTCGCCGTGAACGGCTTGCCTGCTTGAATCGGCACCGTCGCATCCGTCGCGATCCACGCCTTGACCCCCTCACCCGTTTCCGCAAACAGGACCGACGGGAGCAACAGAAACCCCAAGCACCCTAGGAATGGTGAAAGGAGAATTTTCTTCATGTTATTCACACTAAAGACTCTAGCCGATGTTTCTCCTGCTGGCCTCCAAAAACCTTGCGGATGACCTCTTCGATCGGCACCTCCTGCACCGAGAGATCGACCACCTGACCTCCGGCTAGGAGCGCCGTGCAGGCCCGTGGCACCTCGGCACGTGCCACCTCGATCTTGATCTGGAGGGGATTACGTTCGAGCACTTTCCCCGGCGGGACGAATCCCTCTGGCAACGGGGCGCTGAACTCTGCCTCGATGATCTTGGTTGAGGTGAAGCGGGAGACCACTTCCTCGAGTGACCCGTCGAAGAAGATTCGTCCATGGTCGATGAGGATCACACGCTCGCAGAGCTCCTCGATATCCTGCATGTAGTGGCTGGTGAGCAGGGTCACGACCTTGTAACGGCGATTATACTCCCTTAGAAACTCTCGGACTTTTTTCTGACTCATCACATCCAGACCGATTGTCGGCTCGTCCAGGAAAAGTACCTTTGGCCTATGCAGCAAGGCAGCGATCAGCTCCATCTTCATCCTCTCACCGAGACTCAGCTCACGCACCATGACACCCATCTTGTCGCGGACATTGAGCAGCTCGATCAGCTCCCCGACTGTCGTTTCGAATTCCTTCCGATCGATTCCGTAGATAGCACGGTTGAGCTCCAGTGATTCGCGGGCTGGGAGATCCCACCAGAGGGCGTTCTTCTGACCCATCAGCAGGGCAAACTGGCGCTTCAGCTCGACGGGACGTTTGGCCGGATTGAATCCTAGGACTACGGCACTTCCCGAAGTCGGCTGGAGAAGACCGGAGAGCATCTTGAGTACCGTGGTTTTGCCAGCCCCGTTCGGTCCGAGGAACCCGACAAACTCACCCTCCCCGACGGTAAAGCTGACGTTGTCAGCTGCCTTTGTCTCGGTGTAGGTCCGGTGGAAGAGACCACGCACCGCCCCCATCAGTCCCTCCTCCTTCCGATAGGTGCGGAAGGACTTGGTCAGATCTTTGACTTCGATGATGGGGGAAAGATTCATTTCAGGTGTCCCTGACCGTGCTGCAATTGCCTCTGGCAAACGTGTAGTTGTCGTCGCGCCTCGTACAGGACAATTCCCGTCGAGGTGGAGAGATTGATGCTGCGCGTTCCCTCGGTCATAGGAATAGTGACTGCTGATTGCGGGTGTGCGGCCAGCAGCGAAGCCGGCAAGCCCTTCGATTCACGACCGAAAACCAGACAATCCCCATCCCGGAATTCCACATCCCAGTAGGGACGCTCCACCTTGCTGCTCAGATACCAGAAACGAGCCTCCGGCATGGCGGCCTGCAAATCCTCCAGTCGATCCCATGTTCTGAAATCCAAGCTGTCCCAGTAATCAAGTCCGGAACGGCGGATCTTCTTCTCATCGAGTGAGAATCCAAGCGGCCCCACCAGATGCAACCGCGCCCCAGCGGCCACGCAGAGACGGCCAATGTTGCCGGTATTCTGAGGAATCTCAGGCTCGATCAGGACAATGTGAAGCATGGGTAATCGGGAATCGCGGGATAGGGAATGGGGATGGGAACTCCAGGGGGGAATTAAATCTGGAAATCAGGAACTCATGAAGCTGAATCAGGAAGTGCGCTTTTCGCAAAGCGGTGGAAAAATCCTCCCTCGACTATGGACCCTCGACTCCAGTCACTCGATTTGGCACCCTTGATTTATGAACTCCATGTCTGCAATCAGCATCATTTTCGGAATCCTTCTCAATGTGGTTGGTCTTGTCGGTTTCTTCGGAACCGGAGCGGCCCATCCTACGTCCCTTATTCCCTGCGGACTTGGCCTTCTGCTGATTATCTGCGGCTTGCTTGCACGTAACGAGAAGATCCGCATGCATGTGATGCACGTAGCGGTCCTAGTCGGCTTGCTTGGATTCGGAGCCACTGTTTCGGCCTACGGAATGCTTCTTGCCGTGCTGAAGCAGACGGCTGGAGACAAGACCAACTCCTCCATCGCGAAGATGGCTACGGCCCTACTCTGCGGACTCTTTGTTGCCCGCTGCATCCAGTCCTTTGTTCAGGCGCGACTCCTCAAGAAGCAAGGGAAGAAGGCTTACTGAAGCTCGGATTGCTCGATCCAGCGCCAAGGCACGGCGCCATATCCGAGAGCCCAGTCGTGGAACTTCCGTAGTGACCAGTCTTTTCCTCCCTTCCCGTTCATCCGGGCATCCTTGACCCGCTCGAGTTCCAGGCGTCCCAGCAGATAGCTCATCGGCACAGTGGGCTGAGAGGTATACCAGTTCACATCGGCACGCGCGCGTGCGGGAGTGAATCCGACGCCCTTCACTAGAATCTGGGCGGCGGCTTCATGCGTGAGTTTTCCGGACTGAAGTCCGCAGTCGATCACGATACGATACGCGCGCCAAAGGGCGTCATGGAGTTGCTGGAATCTCGCATGAGGGCCTTTTACCCATTTCTTCTCAACCGCGAGCTTCTCACACCACATGGTCCAGCCCTCGTAAAAGATAGCATGACCGCAGAGTCGACGGATCCTGCTCGGATGTCGGTTCTGAATCGCGAATTGAAGATGATGCCCCGGATATCCCTCGTGGGCGCTGGTGAGTTCCAGGCCGAAGTGCTGGCGCTCCTCCCGAAGCTTCTCGGCAGGATCGCGCTTGGTCGCCCCGAGATCATTCACCCAGAAGATACCTCTCTGTCGCACCTCGAAGGCGCCAGGCGAGCTGTAAGCAGCCGTCGGGAAATGCTCCCTCATAAAGTCAGGCACGGGGGTAACCTTCAATGTCTCTCCCGGAGGTATCGGATAGAGTCCGCTCTTCACCACGCGCTCACGCCACTGCTCCGAGGAGCGGGTGTAGAGCTCCAGAAGGGGAGCCCCAGGGATCCAGGAATCTCGGGCCTTCTCCAAAATCTGCTTGGCTGATTTTGCCCCGTGCTTCCGGGCTTCCTTTTCCAACTCTGCGGATAGCTCCCCTATCAAGCGATGCCCCTCGGCCTCGATCTCACCGAGGCTCCAGTCGAGCCCGGTCCGCTCCCGCACAAGATACTCGTAGCGTTCGCGGCCAAGGGAGAAATCACCGGGCTTTCCTTGTTTTTTGGCACGGATCGCCTTGGCATAGTCATCGAATGCCTTCCCAGCTGCCGTCGCGATTTTCAGAGTCTTCGCAGGATTAGGCGAGATGTGAGCGAGTTGCTCGCCGATGGTTTCGACGAAATCTTTCGCCCCCTTGCAGGACTGAACGGCCAACTTCGTCCAGAGTGGAACGGGAGTGCGCACCGCAACAGCCCCCTTCTTGAGGAATACGGGAATCTCCGCGAGCCTCGCCTCGATGTTAGGTCGGGCCTTCTTCAAGTTATCCGAATGCCGGATGATCAGTTCAAAGACAGCACCGACTGCGCTATCACAGCACTCCTGAGGGTTCGTCCGGTAGCGCTCGAGATCGCGGCTATTGAGCAACTCCGTGCGGAGCATCGAGAGGAAGCAGCGCCGGTCGAGCCAGTCATCTCCGGTGAGCTTGGCCGCAGGCAAAGCCTCCGTCTCCTCGAGGAGTTGCTCCAGAAAAAGAATACGCGCCTCACGTGTTTTCAGATCACTTCCGGCAAGTTGTGATTCGTATTTTGAGAATCCAAGACCACTCCCCCACTGCGGAAAGTCAGAGCAGGTCCTCTTAATAAAGCGTTCACCAAGGGTGCGGAGCTGGTCTGCAGGAGAGAGTTTGACTGCCATGCGTTAAAAACTACCCGTTTTATCCCTTACTCATCAACCCTGAGAGAACAACGAGAGCGGTTGCCGTTTTCCCCGGGCTCGACTAGAAAGGGAAGATACTGATGTCCGCCGAACTGACAGAACAATTGCATTCACTTGGTGAAGCTGCGCGCTCCGCGGCCCGCATCCTGGCCGTCACCTCCGCAGAAGCCAAGAATGCGGCCCTTCTTGCCATGGCCGGCAAGCTTCTGGAGTCGAGCTCAGCCATTCTCCAAGCCAATGCCCTCGACCTGGAGGCAGGGAAAAAGAATGCTCTTTCCGAGGCCATGCTCGACAGGCTGCGCCTGGATGAAAAGCGCTTGGAAGCCATGGCCATCGGCATCAGGACCGCTGCGTCACTCCCCGACCCCGTCAACAGGGTACTGAAGGAATGGACCAAGGAGAATGGTCTTTCTCTTCAGAAAATCAGCGTCCCCATCGGCGTCATCGGCATCATCTACGAGTCCCGTCCCAATGTGACCAGCGATGCAGCCGTGCTCTGCCTGAAGGCGGGCAATGCCGTCATCCTTCGCGGGGGCAGCGAGGCGATCCACTCGAACAAGGCCATCGCCACCGCTCTGCAAGCCGGGGCGGCTCAGGAAGGACTCCCAGCCGCCGC
The DNA here is from genome assembly GCA_037127835.1 of Verrucomicrobiota bacterium. Lineage (GTDB taxonomy): Bacteria > Verrucomicrobiota > Verrucomicrobiia > Chthoniobacterales > UBA6821 > UBA6821. The sequence continues at coordinate 15,999 of JBAXXS010000015.1, forward strand.
CATCCAGCTTGTGCAGGATACAGACCGCGAGGCCGTTCGTATCATCTGCGAGATGGACCAGTATCTCGACTGCATGATCCCTCGGGGAGGAAAAGGTTTGATCGAGACAGTCTCCCGTCATGCCCGCATGCCCGTGATCAAGCATTACGACGGCATCTGCGCTGTCTATGTCGATCAAGCTGCCGATCTCTCGATGGCCCGCGATATCATCCTGAATGCCAAGTGCCAGCGCCCCGGCGTCTGTAACGCCGCCGAGACCCTGCTGCTTCATCGAGACATCGCCGCGACTTTCCTTAGCGAGGGAGCCCAAGCCCTGCTTGATCAGGGAGTCGAGCTCCGCTGCGATAAGGAGGCTCATGGCTTAATTCCCGAGTCATTGAAAGCCACGTACACCGACCTGCTGAAGGAGGCCACCGAGATCGACTTCCGAACGGAGTTCCTTGAACTAATCTTGGCGGTGAAGATCGTCGGCTCCGCGGAGGAAGCAGTCACCCACATCGAGTCTCACGGTTCCCATCACAGCGACGTGATCGTCACGGCTGATGCCCCAACGGCTGAGAAGTTCCTGCAGAATGTCGACAGCGCCACAGTCTACTGGAACGCCTCCACCCGCTTCACCGACGGTTCGGAGTTCGGTTTCGGCTGCGAGATCGGGATCAGCACGGACAAGCTTCACGCACGCGGACCGATGGCACTCGAAGAGCTCACCAGCTACAAGTATCTTATCCGCGGATCGGGTCAGGTACGCTAAAGAAGAACGATGATCACCGTCAGCGTCTGTTATGAGGGAAAGGTCCAGGGAGTCGGCTTCCGTTCCTCCATCCTTTCGCTTGCCAAGGGCTTTGAAGTGACTGGCTGGGTGAAGAACCTGCCTGACGGCCGCGTGGAGTTACTGGCCACCGGTGAGAAAGCCGAGGTCGAGGAGTTCCTCCAGGGCATTCGCGAAAGTCATTTGGCGGGTCATATCGAGAGTGAGTCAGTCCTTCCAACGAGCCCGGATCGAAGCCAGAAGGGCTTTCGTATCCTTGATTAAGAAACACTATGGAAGCGACTCCCTCTCATGTTCCAGCAGTCAGGATCCGCGATCTCGAAAAGATCTTTCCCATTCCCCTGCGTCGCCGCCAGGTCGTGGCTCTGCGCGGTCTCTCCCTCGAGATTGCCCCGGGTAGTGTTTACGGCCTGCTAGGCCCTAACGGATCAGGCAAAAGCACCACACTGAAGATTCTGCTAGGACTAGTCACAGCCACCTCGGGCACCTCTGAAATCTTCGGCGTACCGAGTTCGCGAGTCGCCAGTCGTGTGGATGTCGGCTTCCTGCCCGAGAATCCCTACTTTTATAAATTTCTCACAGGAGCTGAAACGATCGCCTTCTACGGAAAACTCTGCGGTCTCTCCGGAAGCAAACTCAAGGCACGCACCGCCGAACTCCTAGACTTGGTGGGTCTCACCGAGGCGGGGGATCGCCGCGTCGCTAGCTATTCCAAGGGAATGCTTCAGAGGATCGGCCTCGCCCAAGCCATGGTCCATGACCCGCGTCTTCTGATCCTAGACGAACCAACAGCCGGTGTGGATCCCGCAGGATCTCGCCAAATCCGCGACCTGATCCTTCAGCTCAAAGCCCGCGGCAAGACGATTCTACTGACCTCTCATCTGCTGGAGCAAGTACAGGAAGTCTGCGACCGCGTCGGCATTCTGGCAAAGGGCCATATGGTTCGCGAGGGCTCGCTCGACATCCTGACAGGCGTCAGCGGACAGACCGAATACATTATTGAGAACGCCTCACCTGATCTTCAGGAGGAGATCGAACTCCTCGCAGCATCCCGAGGGGCACGACTCATCACAGCTCGCCAACCGCAGATGGATCTGGAGACAGTCTTTCTGCAGGCAACCGAAGTGAAAGCGAGGGATGAAACTTGAGACCTGAAAGCTGAATGGGGAGTTTAAGTAGAGATCTCTTCTGAGACATTCTCCCTTCATCTCGTAACTACAGGTCATCACATTTCTTTTTTTGCTTAAATTTCAGGTTTCAGCTTTCAGCTTTCATCCTTCTCTTCCAATGAACCTCTTCATCACGGGCACCGATACCGACGCGGGAAAAACCTTTGTCACAGCACTGCTGACACGAAGCCTCCGCAAGGCTGGATTCGATACCGTGGCCATGAAGCCGATCTCTTGCGGTGAGCCCGAGGATAGCAGGAGGCTACGAGAGGCCGCCGACAACGAACTCTCCATGGAGGAGGTCACCCCCGTTGCCTACAAGGATCCTCTTGCCCCGATCGAGGCCGCACGAATTGAAGAGCGCTCCTTTGATCCTTCGGAAGTCTTGCCCACTTTCGAGCGACTGCACCAAACCCATCATTCACTGCTCGTTGAAGGGGTCGGAGGATGGCTTGTTCCACTTACGAAAGACTACTCGACTGCAGATCTCGCCAAAGCCATGGGATTTCCCATTCTGCTCGTAGTTAGGAACCGGCTAGGTGCCCTGAACCATACACTACTGACCCTTGAGTCGATTTCGGCTCATGGACTGACCTGCGAGGGTATCGTACTAAACAACCACCCGGATGATATCGGGGATCGTGCAGCGGAAGGTAATCGCCGCCTAATGTCCGAGCTGACAAACGTCCCGATACTGTTCGAGATCTCCCCAGGTCAGACGGAACTCAAACTCGCTGTCGCTTGAGGGAAAAAGCTGAAGTATGAAATGCAGATGTTTCGAATACGCTTTCTGATCACACTGACGCTTTCGAGTTTGGATTTTTAAAGATTTCATCTCCTCTTTCCGATTCTTAATTCAAACTTCATACTTTCCTCACCATGCGCTCCTCAGGTCCCCAAATCGTTCTTGTCCGCCACGGTGAAACCGAGTGGAGCAAGAACGGCAGACATACATCCTATAGTGAAATTCCCCTGACCTTGGAAGGAGAACGCCAAGCCGCCGCGCTCAAGCAGAAGCTTTCCGAATGGGACTTCAAGCTGGTCCTCTGCAGCCCGTACAAGCGAGCCCGACGAACCTGCGAGCTTGCAGGTCAACTTGATAAGGCAGAAATCACCGAGGACCTGACCGAGTGGCATTACGGTGACTACGAGGGGATCACCACCAAGGAAATCCGCGAGAAAGATCCGAACTGGACCGTCTTTACCCATCCGACCCCGAACGGCGACTCCGCCGAACAGGTTGCCGAGCGCTGCGACAGGGTCATTGCCCGAGCCAAGTCGGTCGGGGATGATGTCGTCCTTTTCGCCCATGGTCATGTCCTGCGTGTTCTGATTGCACGATGGCTGGAACTCCCCCCCATCGAGGGACGTCATTTTGTGCTTCAGACCGGCATGATCAACATCCTCGGTTACGAGCACGAATCGACCGTTGTGGTTTCGCTCAACGCAGAGTCCTTCCGCAACGATCCCCGCCGCGACTTTCATCCGCACTCAACAAGGCACTAAGGAGAGAATCTCTCACAGGGATTAAGGAGATTGAGGGAATAGCTAATACCTTCCCTTTTATTCCCTTTATCCCTGTGCTTTTTCCCTGATCCCACTATCTTTTTCTATCGTGTTTCAAGTCATCTTCAACCCCGTGAGCGCCTCCGAGATGAGCGCCCTGCCCAAGGACCTTCAGCTCGACTTACTGGCTGAGTTTCAAATTCTGCCCGAGGACCTCAACTCTCTTGATGAGGGCAGTTTCAGCACGATCCAGCGTGACGGACGTACCCTGCACCGCTTCCGCTGCCGGGATCACCGGATCTACTTCGAGCGCCATGCCGAGGGGATCCTAATTCACCGGGTCCTGCACAAGAACACTATCCGCGATTTTCTGTTCCGCTCGAAGCTCCCCATGAACGACGCAGAGGATAACGGAGATCAGGCGGAAACGACCGACCAGTTCTGGAAGATGATTCACGAGACATCGACCGAAAACGTGGAAAAGGTCTGATGAACCCCTTCAACAATGAAGCAGAACGACTGGAATCCTTTCCGGTCGCCAAGAAGCGTATCTTCCTCGGCCATGCAGGAGTGACTGCCCTGCCTGCCTGCGCAGCGCAGACGATGAAGAGCTATATCGACTCCTGCAGCGAGGATCAGCAGGAGTTCGGCGGTGTGCTCAAGGAGGTGGCCCGTACACGGACGGACTCCGCGGACCTTCTAGGAGTCTCGGCGGAGGAGATAGCCCTGCTTGGCCCGACATCCCTAGGACTCAGCCTCTTTGCCAACGGCATCAACTGGAAGAGCGGTGACGAAGTCATCGTCTACGGCGACGACTATCCGGCCAATGTCTATCCTTGGCTGAATCTCCAGAGCCGTGGAGTCATCATCAAATGGCTGGAGACCGAATCCCTCGGCAAGATCACCCCTGGGAGCGTCGAGGCAGCACTCAGCCCAGCCACGCGACTCGTGGCACTAGCATCTTGTCATTTCCAGACTGGCTGGAGGATCGATATTTTTGCCATCAGCGCTCTCCTGCGGAAGAGGGGCATCCTCTTCTCACTCGATGCCATCCAGACGCTCGGTGCCTTCCCCACCCCGGCGCGTGAGGTCGACTTCCTCTCTGCCGATGCCCACAAATGGCTACTCGGCCCCCTGGCTGCCGGCATCGTCTATGTGGCGAAGGAACATTTCGAGACCTGCCGCCCCACACTGCTAGGCTCCTGGAATATCAAGTCGCCAGACTTCCTAGCCCAGCGGACGATCGAGTTCGAGGAGGGAGGCCGCCGCTACGAGCCGGGTGTCCTTAATGTCGCCGGCATCTACGGGATGAGGGCTTCGATCAATCTCATCCGCGAGCAGGGAATCCCCACCATCTCCGCGCTTATCTTGGAGCGTCGAGACCGACTGGAAGAGGGTCTTTCAGGACTAGGCTTTGAGTTTCTATCACCACGAAGTCACGAGCCCCTCCGTTCTGGTATCCTCACCACGCGTCATCCTGCCAAGGATCCCGCCGAACTCATTGCGACCTTGGAGCAAGCCAGCATCTCGGCCTCCTACCGGAAGACCCGCGACCATGGGTTCTGGCTCCGATTCAGCCCCCACTTCTACAATACCGTCGAAGAGATCGACCGCGTCCTCGACGTCATCTCGGAAGCCATCAAGTGACAAATCTGAAAAGTCATACCTTGGAATTTCAGGGAAGAATCATTTCATGGCTCTCTGAATTTCATCATTCATAATTCATCCTTCATCCTTTTTTCCTTATGCTTCCCGTCGAGCACAACGACCCTGTCAACGCATCCATCCTTGCGATCTCCGAGGACAAGATCGCCGGATTTCATGAGGATCCTTTTGCCGTGGTGGCCGAGCAGTCAGGCCAACCCCTGGAGATAGTTCTCGCACGAATCCGGGCCATGCTCGAAGCGGGCACTATCCGCAGAGTCCGCCAGACCCTGATTGCCAACAATCTCGCCGAGGGCGCTCTGATAGCCTGGCGCGTCCCCGAGGAGAAGCTCGAAACGGCATTTGAATTTCTCTTCAAGGAGGATCCTTTCTCAGGCCATGTCGTGGTGCGCTCCACGGATGCCCGCATCGAGGGAGGAGCATTCCGCCTCTGGACCACTCTCAAGGTCCCTGCGGGATTCTCCCTGACAGAGCATTGTGAATTGCTGGCGAAAAAGATCGGCGCGGACGCCTACCGGATCATGCAGGCCAAGGGGATATTCACTCTCGGAGTCGGACATGTTCGCCGCAAGAACTCACCTCCCGGAGAGCGCTCCGAAGAACCCGCCACAATGATGAGCCCGGCCGTCGTCCATCTCACGGATCGGGAATGGCGGGTCCTCTTGGAGCTGAAGCGGGAGTTCACACCCGACGAGATCATTTCCTTTCCTTGGATCAAGAGAGCCGAGGCAGCAGGTGTCACCCAGGAGGAGTTCTACGATGTCGCCCGCTCCTTCCTGAATCGCAAGCTGCTGGGCCGCTTCTCGACCTTCTTGGAACATGTGAAGCCCTCGGCAACCGGAGTGCGAGTTACACGGTTCAATGCGCTCTTCCATTGGGCCGTCCCACCCGGTCGCGAAGCGGAGGCCGGGGCCGAGATTGGCCGTCACGACATCATGACGCACTGCTACTGGCGCGAGGGTGGCCCGGAGTTCAACAATGTGAACATTATGGGCGTGGCCCACGGGACCGATAAGGAGCGGGTCCTGGAGCACAAGGCCGCCATGGATCGCCATCTTCAGGAAGTTGGCATACCCCTGCTCTACACCAATGTCTTCTGGGGAGGGCGCAGCGAGATCAAGCCCTCCGAGATCTCACCGCTCATCTACAGGGAATGGTTGGAAGGTATGAATTAGGAATCTACTGTAGCCTTCTTGCTCGTTCGGGATGATTTCCCTGCTTTAGCCACATTTTCATCATTCATCCTTTTTATTTGCCTCGCGGGTCTCTTTCCTGCATGCTGTCCGACTCTTATGAAAGCTGGTCTTCATCCCAACTATAACCCGACGACGATCATCTGCGCCTGCGGCACCGCTTACCAGACCCGCTCTACCCGCGACAATATCAAGATCGGTATCTGCTCCTCCTGCCACCCTTACTTCACCGGTGAGCAGAAGTTCATCGATACTGCAGGTCGTATCGAGAAGTTCACACGCCGCTACGGCAATGTCCGCGCCACCCGCGCGACCAAGCCGAAGCTTGCGCCCAAGGCCTAGCTTCCTACTTCCCGACCACGAGTCGGGAGGACGATTGGCACCGGAATAGGCCGGTGCCGGGCGGCTCCCGAACTTAACAGGGAGAGCCGCTATGAATCTGGATTTTAAACCGCTGATCGCCAAGAGGCGTCAGCGCTTCGAGGAGCTTGAGAAGGAGATCACTGATCCCTCCCTCTTCGACGATGCAAAGAAAGCCCGCGAGGTGCTCAAGGAGCACGCCCGGGTGAAGGAACTCATCTCCACCTGGGACGAGATGGAGAGCTGCCGCGCCCAGCTTGTTGAGAATCAGGAATTGGCCTCCGGGAACGACGCCGAGATGGCGGAGCTGGCCAAGGCCGAGATCGAGGAGATCAATGCCAGAATTCCAAAGCTCGAGCAGACTGTCCTCGTGTCACTCCTACCGCCCCAGCCCGACGATGACCGCGACGCCATTGTCGAAATCCGTGCCGGGGCCGGTGGTTCCGAGGCCGCTATCTTCGCCGGGGATCTCTACCGGATGTATACCCGCTATGCCGAGGCCGCAGGACTCCGCTACGAGCTGATCGAGGCCAGCCCGAACGATGCCGGTGGCTTCAAGGAAGTCATCTTCCAGATCTTCGGCAACGATGTCTTCCGCAGGCTCCGCTACGAGAGTGGCGTCCACCGCGTCCAGCGCGTCCCCGCGACCGAGGCCCAGGGCCGCATTCACACCTCCACGGCTACCGTGGCAGTTCTTCCCGAAGCCGAGGAGGTCGATTTTGAGCTTCGTCCTCAGGATCTCCGCATCGAGGTCTGCCGCTCGGGCGGTCCCGGAGGCCAGGGGGTCAATACCACTGACTCGGCCGTCCAGGTCATGCATATCCCCACGGGCAAGATCGTCCGCTGTCAGGATGGCCGCAGCCAACAGAAGAACAAGGAGAAGGCCCTCACCATCTTGCGCTCGAGACTTCTTGAGGAGAAGCGCGAGGAGGAGGCCCAGAAATACGCTGCCCACCGCAAGAGCCAGATCGGATCCGGGGGACGCGAGGAGAAGATTCGTACCTACAACTTCCCGCAGAATCGGCTCACCGAGCACCGCATCGGAGTGACTCTTTACAATCTCGATCGCTTCATGGAGGGGGAAATCGCCGACCTGATCGCCGCCATCGGGGCCGCCGACACCCAGCAGCGTCTCGAGGCCTCGGTCTCCCAGTAGCATGGCGACCGCCATGATGTCCCTTCTGGAGGTGCTCAAGGGAGCCTCCGAATTCCTGGGCAAGCAGGGAGTGGAGTCGCCAAGACTTAATGCCGAGCATCTGCTGGCCCATGTCCTGGATCTCAAGCGCATGGATCTCTACCTGCAGTTCGACAGACCCCTGGGTGAGACCGAGCGAGCTCCGCTACGGGATTTTATCCGCAGGCGCGGCTCTGGCATCCCTCTCCAGCATCTTCTTGGTACCGTCGAGTTCTGCGGACGCACGTTCAAGAGCGACGCCAGGGCCCTGATCCCCCGACCCGAGACCGAGCAGTTGGTCGAGCGCGCCCTGACATACACCAATCTAGGCTCCAATAATTCCTCTATTCTGGATGTCGCCACGGGCAGCGGCATCATTCCCCTTACCCTGGCTCTGGAGCGTCCCGACGCCGTGATCATTGCTGCTGATATTTCTCCCGAGGCCCTAACACTTGCCCGAGAGAATGCAGCACTCCTCGGAGTCGATCGCATCATCTTTCACGAAGCCGATCTCATCCCGGCGTCCTTGAGTGATAAATCCATCGATCTTATCACTGCCAATCTCCCCTATATTCCCTCCGCAGAGATCTCCACACTCAGCCGCGAGGTGCAACACGACCCCCTGCTAGCGCTGGACGGTGGTGCTGATGGACTGGATCTGATCCGCCGACTGGTACCCCTAGCCTACGAGCGCCTAGCCCCCGGCGGACATCTCCTCCTTGAGATTGGAATTAACCAGTCGGAAGAGGTCGTGAATTGCCTTGCAGGGCATAATTATCGCGACATTACCGCCCTCCCCGATTACCAAGGAATCTTGCGCTTTATCGAAGCGATGAAGGGCAATTGATCAGGAAAAAAGAAACGCATTATGGATAAGATTCTCGTTCACGGAGGCAGAAGCCTGGAGGGTGAAGTCCGCATCGGAGGTTCCAAAAACTCCGCTCTGCCGATCCTGGCCGCCACCCTGCTGACCAAGGAAAAGTGCGTCATCGATAGGGTTCCCGACCTGAGCGACATCCACTACATGCTCACCATTCTCAGCAGCCTGGGTGCCGAGGTGGAGCGTGCCAGCGGCGTGGTCCAGATCCGCGCCGAGAAGATCATCACGGAAGCCCCCTACGAGATCGTCCGAAAGATGCGCGCTTCCGTCTGCGTGCTCGGTCCCCTGCTCGGCCGTGAAAAATCCGCTAAGGTCTCCCTTCCCGGCGGCTGCGTCATTGGTGACCGTCCGATCGACCTGCATCTGAAAGGATTCGAGGCCCTAGGGGCCAAGGTGACAGTTAAGGGCGGTGACATCCTGCTTCATGCTGAGAAGCTCAAGGGAGCCCGCATCAATCTGCGAGGCCGACATGGCCCTACCGTTCTGGGCACTGGGAACATCATGATGGCTGCCGTCCTAGCCGAGGGAACGACGGTCATCGAGGGCGCAGCCGAGGAACCCGAGGTCGTCGACCTGGCCCGCTTCCTTACTTCCATGGGAGCTAGGATTTCAGGTGCCGGCTCCCATCACCTCGAGATCGAGGGAGTCACCGAACTGCACGGGGCCAATCACACCGTCATCCCCGATCGTATCGAGGCGGGAACGTTTCTTGTGGCCGGAGCCATCGCAGGGAAGAGAGTTACGATCACCCGGACCGAACCGAACCATCTCGGAGCCGTCATTCATGCTCTCAAGGAGGCGGGATTCGAGCTTACCCACACGAGCGACACCGTCACCATCTCGCCGAACGGCACACGCAAGCCACTCCATCTGGAGACCATCCCCTACCCCGGCTTCCCGACCGATATGCAGGCCCAATTCTGTGCCATGCTTACGACTATGAAGGGGACCAGCGTTGTCAGCGAAACTGTCTTTCCCCAGCGCTTCATGCATGTCGCGGAACTCAAGCGCATGGGAGCACATATCGATCTCGCCGACCACCGCGCGACCATTCACGGAGTCGAGCGCCTCAGCGGAGCCCCTGTCATGGCCAGCGATCTACGCGCCTCGGCCGCCCTTGTTCTAGCAGCCCTCCCCGCAGACGGAGTGACAGAGATCAACCGCGTCTACCACATCGACCGTGGCTATGAGGCCATCGACGAGAAGTTGAATGGCCTCGGCGCTCATATCGAGCGCGTTAAAGTATAAGTTGTTTCACTAGTGTTCGGTTGGGAGGGTGTTTGGTTTTTGTTGATTCTTCAAGATGAGTGATTTGCGATCCAAAGTGGATGCCACGCATTTGAACTTTGAGCGGCGGTTTTTGAGGATACTCGGCCATAAACTCCGGCCGCCACGTCCTCTCCCAAGTCCTAGATCTGGTAGATCACAAGTCTCTTTCCCGGCTGGTCCAACGCTACGACGCGGAGAGCAAAGTTCGGCATTTCGGTTGCCGACAGCAGTTGATCTGCATGGCCTTTGCGCAGTTGACCTGGAGGGAAGGATTTCGAGACATAGCCATCTGTCTCAACGCCCGAAGCGAAGCTCTCTATCATCTCGGCTTTCGAGAACGAGTTGCCAAGTCCACCTTGGCCGATGCCAACGAGCAGAGGGACTATCGCCTCTTGGAGGATCTTGCTCGTGGCCTCATGCGCAACGCGCGTCTCCTCTACGCCGGAGAGGATCTCGGATTGGAACTGGAGAACACGGTTTACGCTCTGGATTACCTCGGCTTCGCCTCGCCCTGCGGGCTGTCTTCGGCAGGTGTTCTCCCGATGGTCGGATCCACCACGATCGATCTCTCGCTGAGTCTCTTCCCATGGGCCGATTTCCGAAGCACAAAAGGCCGGGATCAAGATGCATACCCAGCTCGATCTGAGAGGCCCTATCCCGACCTGCATCCACATCACGGGAGCCCGCAATACCGATGTTCACTGGCTCGATCAACGCGATCAGCCTTCCGCAAGGCAGCACCTTTTCCATCTCTCCAAGAAAACATTCTCTCCGAGTACCCTTCTTCGAAGGGCGCCATCGATTAAATCAGCGTTTCCCTAGGTGGGCGCAGTGATTTTGGATGCGGGGCTAGGCGCGCTAGCGCTGCCCTAACGGGACCTGCGGCAAGGGAGCAGCAACAACGCTCCGAGCCAAAAAAACAAATAACGAAAATTACGGCGTAATCTCCGTACCCACACCCTCTTCTGAGAAGGCTTCGAGGAGCACCGCATGCGGCACTCCAGCCCCGAGTAGATGCACCTTTCCCAGCCCGTTTGCCAAGGCCTTGGTGGCGGAGCGCACTTTGGGAATCATCCCCCCGGCGATCACACCGCGGTCGATCAGTTCCTCGGTCTGGGCAGCAGTGAGACCGTGAACAAGTGATTCAGGGTCTTGTGGATCCTGCATCAGTCCTGGAACATCGCTCAGGAAGATCAGTTTGCTGGCCGGCAAGGCAGAAGCAAGAGCCGCTGCTGAGACATCGGCATTGATGTTGATTGACTCTCCGGTGGGTAGGGCACCGAGCGGCGAAATCACCGGCACAGCGCCGGCTGCAAGCGCCGCTAAGACAGCATCGGGATTGACCTCCTCGGCCTCTCCAACGAATCCCAAATCGACCTCTTTGTTATCAGGCCCGGTGAAAGGAGATAGTTTACTGGCGATGAAAACCTTCCGACCTGAAATCCCGACAGCATTCACCCCAAGGGCCCCGAGCTGGTTCACGATCCCGGGATTGACCTCGTCGTCGAGCACAGAGCGAACGATCTCCACGGTGGCGGCATTGGTGACACGAAGGCCATCGGCGAACTCGGGAGTAAGTCCCTGCGCCTTCATGCGTGCATTGATAGCCTTACCTCCTCCGTGAACCAGCACGACCCGTATGCCCACGGCATCAAGGAAAGCCACATCGATCAGGAAGCGTTCCACCTGCTCTTCGGCCTCCATCGTACTTCCCCCGTACTTGATCAGGAAGATGCTGCCTCGGAATTTCTGGAGGTATGGGAGCGCCTCGACGAGTGTCTCTGCGCGTTGACGGGAAGTGATCTGAGAAGCCATGAAAGATTTACAGGGAGAACTCGGAGAGGTTCAGCCGAACATATTCCTCGGTGAGATCCGTGGTGAGTAGGCGAGCCTCACCCTTACCGAGATGGAGATCGATTCTAACGGAGAATTCCTTTTTCGCAGCTACCTTACGGAGTAGGGCCTCACCCTTCGCATCTTGGCATCCCATGCCGTACTGAGCGGCGAGGATTCCGTCATAGGCGATCTCCACCTTGTCGGGGTCCAGAGCTGCCCCGGCATAGCCCGCTGCATCGATGATCCTACCCCAGTTCGGATCGCTTCCTGCCCAAGCGCATTTGACAAGCTGGGAATTGGCAATAGCGCGACCGACCTTATGCGCGTCGGCCACTGACTTCGCACCTTTCACAATGAGTTCTATCACCCGGGAGGTCCCCTCCCCGTCGGCCACGATAGCCCGGGCCAGATCCGCGCAGACCGCCTGCAGGGCCTCGGCAAAGGCTTTTTTCTCCGTGGTGGTGCGGATCGCCACCTTTGACGCTCCATTGGCAAGCGTCAGGACCGTGTCGTTGGTGCTGCAATCTCCGTCGACGGTGATGCAGTTGAAGGTCTTGGAAGTCACCTCGCCGAGGGTCTTTCTCAGGAACGCAGCCGGTACGGCCGCATCCGTGGTGATCACGCAGAGCATGGTCGCCATGTTCGGAGAGATCATGCCCGCACCCTTCGCCATACCGCCGATGCGGAACGACTTGGCGCCGACCTTTACCTCATAGGCCGACTGCTTCGGCACACTGTCGCTAGTCATGATCGACTTGGCGGCGGCTGTGGCGGCTGCGGGAGTGGACTTCAATGATGCGGCTGCCTCAATAATCCCGGGAAAGATCTTCGGAAGCGGAAGCTGCACACCGATGCGTCCCGTGGAGCAGACCAGCACCTCATCGGCATCGAGTCCGAGGGCCACGGCGACACTGTTCGCCATCTGTTCCGCGGCTCGTAGTCCGGGCGTTCCCGTGCAGGCATTGGCATTGCCGCTGTTCAGGACGACAGCCCGTGCTTTCCCATCCTCGAGATGATTCCGGGAGAGCAAGACTGGTGCGGCCTTCACGAGGTTGGTGGTAAAGACGCCTGCCGCACTAGCCGGAACCTCGGAGACTACTAGGCAGAGATCACTGCGGAGAGGGCCTTTTGTGGGAGAAGTCCGCTTGATACCGCAGGAGGTGGTACCTGAGAGGAATCCTTGGGCGGCATTCACTCCTCCAGGGATGCGTTTGAGAGACATGGAAGTTAGGAGATTGAAGATGGGAGTTGGGAGTTGGGAAAAAAGGATGAAAGTGGAAAAGTAAAAGGTAGGAAAGTTTTAGAGTGATGCACCCATGGCTTGCCTGAATTTCAGGTTTCAGCTTTCAGGTCTCATCCCTCTCTCAAATCAGTCCTGCTGTTTCCGGCAATCCGGTCCGCACATTGAAGCACTGGACCGCTTGCCCGGCAGCTCCCTTAACGAGGTTGTCG
>JBAXXS010000016.1:0-28809 GCA_037127835.1 Verrucomicrobiota bacterium
CTTCGACGGGATGCTCGAAGAGGTCGTGTCCCTCGATATTCCCTCGGAAATTCAGTGAGGAGGCCTTCAGGAGCTTGAAGACATCCTTCGTGAATTCGCTACCCTTCACATCCTCGCCGCCGATCGACATCAGGCCGATCTCGGGATTGCTGTAACCGAGGACATGTTCGGAAAGGACCGAGCCCATGATCGCGTACTGGAGAAGGTGGACAGGTCGGGCGTCGACATTCGCGCCGGCATCGATGAGGACGCAGACATTCTTCTCGGTGGGAAGGTAAGAGGCGATGCCGGGACGCTCGATTCCCTCGAGAGTACGTAGCTTGATCGTTGTGGCCGCGACGGCGGCACCGGTATGACCAGCACTGACGATGGCGTCGGCTTCATCCTTCTTGACCAGATCGACGGCTCGTGCGACGGAGGAGTCTTTCTTGCGACGGACGGAATCGACGGCCGCGTCGCTCATCTCCACAACCTGAGTCGTGTGGACGATTTCGATCCTGGGATCACTACAGCCGAGCTTGGCCAACTCGGCCTTAATGGACGACTCGTCCCCGGTGAGGAAGAGCTTGGTGATCTTCGGGTACTCCCGGAGAGCCATGGCAGCCCCTGCGACCGTACTCTGAGGGGCGAAGTCACCCCCCATGGCATCGAGGGCAATTCTCATGATCCTGCGGCTACTGGTCCTGTTATCGTTACTGGGGCTGTCTGATTCCTCAATGGATGAGGGCCGGAGAGCTAACCCGAGACGTTAATCCGCTTATGCCACCTCGACATCAAGCACCTGACGACCGCGGTAGGTGCCGCAAGCGGTGCAGGCAGTGTGGGAATGAAGAGGTGCACCGCACTGGGTGCACTTGCCCAGTTTAGGAGCATGCCAGCGGTTTGCGGCCTTGCGGGTGCGAAGGCGCATCTTTGAAGTTTTACGTTTAGGTACTCCCATCGGATCGTGGTGTTTTGAGTTGGTCGAGTGCTTCCCAGATTGCAGGACGAGCCGCCTTCTCCATTGGCAAAGGAGCGGTGCGGGCACTCGCCGGGAAACTGGCGGGGCAGGTCTTTTCTCCACCTTGGTCACATCGGGGATGTGCAGGCAGAAGGAGATGTATATCCTCCCTGACCTCGCGGGTCAAGTCCACTAATTCATTTCCGTCCAGTTCGATCTGGGTGGCGAATGGATCGATCTCAATCTCCCTCTCAAAGGGTTCCAGGCAGGAAACACAGGTCATCCTGACTTTCTGGAGCAGGCTCCCGGTGGCAAAGAGCCCTCCCTCGGAGAGTCCCACATCGAGGGAATACTCCAAGGGACCGATCGGTTCGGCACCGGCCTCTTCAAGGCCTAATGAAGAGGAATCCTGCTCACCCTCCAGATGCAAGGTGCTTCCCTCAGGAATCTGACGGATATGAACTTTCATGCAATGACTCTAACCTAAGATTCACAGGGATGAAAGGGATCGTGAAAAGTTGATCCGTGAAAAGTTAAAAAATTACAAGGGGAGTGAAGGTCTCCGGTTTTCGGATTTCCCCTGCCGCTTTAACCCTTTTAACGATTCTAACCCTCCAACAACCCTTTCAGCTTCCTTACTCTTTAGGGAATTTTTCTTTCAGGGATGCTAGGGTCGAGACGGAGACAAAGGGAGAAACATCTCCTCCCAGCCGTGCCACTTCCTTCACGATCCGGGAACTCAGGAAGATGCAATCCTCGCGGGGCGTCAGGAAGATCGTCTCGATCTTCGGCTCTAGGCGGCGGTTCGTCAGGGCCATCTGAAATTCAAACTCGAAGTCGGAGACCGCCCTCAACCCACGGATGACCACGAAGGCCCCGCGGCGACGGCAGAAATCGACCAGCAATCCGTTGAGCGGCTCGACCAAGAGTCCCTCGTGCGGACCCACACTCTTCTCGATTAGATCGACCCTTTCGGCGGTGGTGAAGAGGGGGTTCTTGGCCTCGTTATCCGCCACGCCGACGATCACCTCGTCAAAGAGACCGAGCGAGCGGGTGATCAGGTCGAGATGACCATTCGTGACCGGGTCGAAGCTTCCCGGATAGATCGCGCGTCTGTGGCTCATAAAGCGAGAGAAGGATCACTCCCACTCGATGGTGGCGGGCGGCTTGCTGGAGACATCCAGCACGCAGCGGTTCACACCCTTCACCTCGTTGATGATGCGGCTCGAAATCTTAGCCAGCAAGTCATACGGCAAACGGACCCAGTCGGCCGTCATACCGTCCTGACTTTCCACGACGCGCAAGGCGATCGTGTAGTCATAGGTGCGCTCGTCACCCATCACACCGACCGACTGGACCGGCAAGAGGACAGCGAAAGACTGCCAGACCTTAAAATACCAGCCCGAGGCCTTCATTTCCTCGAGCACGATCGTGTCGGCGTCGCGCACGATACGGAGACGCTCCGGCGTGATCGCCCCGATGATGCGGACAGCCAGGCCAGGGCCGGGGAACGGCTGGCGGTCGACCACTTCCTGGGGGAGCCCAAGTTCGCGCCCCACCTCGCGGACCTCGTCCTTGAAGAGCTGACGCAGTGGCTCCACGAGCTCGAATTTCATATCCTCCGGCAGACCACCAACATTGTGGTGACTCTTAATGAGCGATGCGGGATTCCCTGCGATGGAGACGCTCTCGATGACATCGGGATATAGGGTCCCCTGCGCAAGGAAGCGGAATGGGTGCTTCGAGCCCTTAGCCGATTTCCGGAGCTCCTCGGCTGAGTGCTCAAAGATGCGGATGAATTCGGTGCCGATGATCTTGCGCTTTTTCTCGGGGTCAGTGACTCCCTTGAGCTTCCCGAGAAAACGATCAGCGCCATCGACGATCTTAAGCCGGATTTTGAAGTTTCGTCCGAAAAGCTTGCCGACCGCATCCCGTTCCCCGGAACGCAAAAGACCGTTATCAACGAAGATGCAGGTGAGCTGATCGCCGATCGCCTTGTGAATGAGTGCTGCCGCCACGCTGGAATCCACCCCGCCGCTGAGCCCGAGAATCACGCGCCCGTCACCCACCTGGGTGCGGATCTGAGAGCAGATGCGCTCGATGAAGGACTCCATGGTCCAGTCGCTCGGGCAACCGCAGATGCCATGAATGAAGTTCTGAATGATGGCCTTTCCCTTCGGGGTGTGGTGCACCTCGGGATGGAACTGCATCCCGTAAATTTTCCTTTTCGCATCGGCAATGACCGCATGGGGTGCGTTCTCCGTCTGCCCGATGGCGGTGAAACCCTTGGGCAATTTCTCAACGCGGTCGCCATGGCTGTTCCAGACATCGATCTTCTTGGGCAATCCCTTGAAGAGAGGTGAGGCACCGAGAGTGGAAAGCACTCCCTTGCCATACTCCCGGTGGGTGGAGCGGGCCACGGAACCGCCCAGATCGCGGGAGAGGAGCTGCATGCCGTAGCAGATACCGAGGATCGGCAAGCCCAGATCGTAGATCGCCGGGTCGACCTTCGGGGCCTTGGGAGCGTAGACGCTTGCGGGGCCACCCGAGAGGATAATCCCCTTTACAGTCCCGTCAGCGACGATCTCGCTGGCCTTGGTTGTGTGAGGCAGGATCTCGGAAAAGACCCTGCACTCACGCACTCGCCGGGCAATAACCTGCGTGTATTGGGATCCGAAATCGAGGATGACGATCTTGGAGGTTGCCTTAGGTGTCTTGAGGGCTTTTGGTGCTTTGGAAGTCTTGGAGGATTTAGCTGGTGACTTCTTGAGTGCGGTTTTCACATTTTTTTTAGACGGGGTTGGCATCTCGGTCGGAAAGGAAGGTGTAGTCTGGGCTCTAGGTTGCGCTCTGGGCTTGCTGGAGGCTATTGAAAGTCATTCCCCAATTGGCCACCCATGTCGCCCTTCATCACCTTTTCGTTATACAGATGCCCTTTACCCTCAAGCCCCTGAACGGCTGTGTCGGCGACATCATCGGCATCACTCTCGGCTGTGGCGCAACCAGTGAGACAGAAGACAGGGATCACGATAAGGACGGAGGCGAGAAGAATTCGGAGAAGATTCACCCTGCGACCCTAAAAGATCCGATCCAGAAGGCAATACGGGAAGCCGGGTCAACGACCCGGAGGGGATGAGACTTTGAATATGGAACTCAGGAACTCAGGAAAATTGAGGGGCTGAGAAAGAAATGATTAGAGAAAACCAGAGCGTTCAATCTACACAAAGACTGAAATGGACTGCTCTTGATCCTATTCCTGAGTTCCTGAGTTCCATATTAATCGGCATCATTCTAAATCAAGTTCATGAAAGATGGTATTCCTCCCGATCTACTCTTGGAGGCCTATGCCTCGGGGATCTTCCCGATGGGGATGCCTGTCGGCGAGATCCGTTGGTACTCGCCCGACCCGAGAGGCATCATCCCGCTGGAGGAATTTCACACGCCGCACGGACTTAAGAGGATTCTCAAAAAACCTAGCTGGGAAATCCGTATTGATACGGCGTTTCAAGAGGTCATGCGGGCCTGCGCTTCACGCGAAGAGACCTGGATCACGGAAGCAATCGCGGAGAGCTACACCCTCCTTTTTGAGAGTGGCCATGCTCATTCGGTGGAGGTCTGGCAGGATGATAAGCTGGCAGGGGGCCTTTACGGGGTCTCCATCGGCGGGGCCTTCTTCGGAGAGTCGATGTTCCACCGCGTCACCGATGCCTCGAAGGTTGCGCTCTGGCACCTCGTACAGATCCTGAAAGAGGGCGGATTCACATTGCTCGATAGCCAATGGACCACTCCTCACTTGGAACAATTCGGCGCGAAGGAAATCCCACGGGCTGACTATCTGGAAAAACTGGCCACCGCACTTACTCTAAAAACCACTTTCTCAAAGCCGCGCACTTTTTTTTGAACGCGAGGCAGCCTGGCAACGTCAAACCATCATGACAGACACACTCCTCAATATGACCCTCTCCCTTTTGGGTGGAGGCCTCACCTATCTGGCCCTCAACCATCTTGTGTCCAAGCACGATCAGTTCCCCGCCAAGGCTCGGAAAGAATAACCCCCTAGCCCCAGAAAGAGGGGGCGATACTGCAGATTAGTACGTTCACTATGCCGCAGATCAGGATAAGTGGAACGACGCCCACTTTCTTGGCTTGCAGCAAAAGGAACGAGATCAGGGCCAGCACGAGGGGAAGCACCGCGAAATGACCCGCAGGCAGAAAGAGGGCCTCTGAAAACCAGAGGGCAAGGCAGGTGATCACAGCCGTCACCACGGCTCCTATCGCGGCAAGTGCCCCCGCCATGCGGGGATTCCGCGCAATCCCCTCAAGATGAGGAGCCAATGAAAAAATCCAAAGGAAGCTAGGCAGGAAAAGAGACCAGACGGCGGCTAGGCTTCCCAATGTCGCGGAAAATAGAGGCGATAGAATGCCAGGGGCCTTGTAGCAGCCCAGGAAAGCCACGAACTGCAGGGCGATCAGCAAAGGGCCTGGAGTTGTCTCGGCAAGACCAAGCCCGTCCAGCATCTCCCCGGAGGAAAGCCATCCCCAGTCACCCGAGGCATGCAGCGAGACATAGGAGAGGGCCGCGTAGGCTCCGCCGAAACTCAGCACCGCGACCTTGCCGAAGAAAAGCCCGACGCGAAACGGCATCGCCTTGGAACCCAGCCAGATCAACAGCACTAGCATCGGCAGCAGCCAGATCGCCAGGATACTCAGGGCCATGCTTAGAGACGATAAGCAGGAGCTTATCCAACTCCTCGACCTCGATGCGGATTTCTCGGGGGATTCTTCCAGCGTCGAAGGTTTTTTCAGCAACAGCCCTCCGATCAAACCGAATCCCAGCACCACAACGGGATAAGGAATATGTGCCTGAAAGAGACCGAAGGAAATCATGGCTATCAGGGCAAGAGGCCAATTGGTCACCGTCCGACGTCCAATCCTGAGCAATGCTGAGGCGACGATCGCCACCACAGCAGGCTTCAAGCCATCAAAAAAGAAATGGAGTAATGGCCAGTCGCGGCCTGTCACATAGAGCAGGCTTAGCACCCAGAGCAGCAGAACTGCAGGCAGCAGAAAGAGTACGCCGGCTGCGATCCCTCCACGGATCCCGTGAAGACGCCATCCGAGATAGGTGGCAAGTTGTTGGGCCTCCGGGCCAGGCAGAAGCATGCAAAATTGAAGAGCCCTCAGGAACTCGGCCTCGTTGATCCATCCCCTTTTCTCGACTACCTCGGCCTGGAGGATCGCGATCTGACCCGAGGGTCCCCCGAAACCGATACAGCCGATCTTCAGCCAAAGACGCACGGCTTCTCCGAAGGTCGGCTTGACGGGATAGGTGACTCCCATGATGGCTTGCGTTTGACCCGTCTTACCCTTGATTGAATAGTGGCAGCTCCGCCGTCGGATCGGGAGCTCCCGGCATCTTGCGACGAGTTCCGGCCAGGGTCGGACGTCCCTCAGCGTTCAGTTCCGCCTTTTCCAGATTTGTCAGGATCTCTCGGGCCCGTTCGATCACCGTGGAGGGAAGACCCGCCAAGCGCGCCACCTGGATGCCGTAGCTCCGGTCGGCTGCTCCCTGAATGATTTTTCTCAGGAAAACGATCCGGTCATTCTGCTCACGGACGGCGATATTGAAATTCCGGACGCCCGAGCGCGTGCGGGCCAGGTCGGGAAGTTCATGGTAGTGGGTTGCGAAGAAGGTGCGGCATCTAGTGATGTCATGCAGATACTCTGCGACGCTCCAGGCAATCGAGAGACCGTCGAAGGTGGCCGTGCCGCGCCCAATCTCGTCCAGCAGGACAAGACTGCGGGATGTGGCGTTGTGGAGGATGTTCGCCGTCTCGTTCATCTCGACCATGAAGGTCGAGTGTCCCTTGGAGAGATCATCACTCGCGCCGACACGGGTGAAGATACGGTCAGTCACGCCTATGCGGGCCGAAGCTGCCGGAATCCAACTTCCCAGCTGGGCCATGACCGTGAGGAGACCGACCTGCCGGAGATAGGTCGATTTACCGGCCATATTCGGTCCGGTGATGATACCCATGCGGTGTTTGGCGGCATCGAGATCGGTATCGTTCGGGACGAAGGCCTCGCCGCCGGCGCGCTGGTCCAGCACGGGATGACGCCCCTCGCGAATCTCCAGCACGGTCGAATCATCGACAACGGGGCGGGTATATCCGAAAAGCCGGGCCGTCTCTGCAAGCGAACAAAGGGAGTCCAGCGCACCCGCTGAAGCAGCGGTCTCCTGCAAGGGGCACACTTGATCTAGAACAGCAGAGCGGAGGCGTTGGAAGATTTCGATCTCGAGGGCCTTCGACCGTTCTTCAGCACCAAGAATCTTACCCTCCATTTCCTTGAGCGCGGGGGTGATGAACCGCTCCCCGCCGGCGGTGGTCTGCTTGCGGGTGTAGTCATCCGGGACACTGCCCAGATTTGCCGTGGTGATCTCGATGAAATAGCCAAAAACGGCGTTGAACCGCACCTTAAGCGATTTGATCCCAGTGCGCTGAATCTCCGTTTCCTGCAATGCGGCGATCCAGTCCTTACCCTCGGTGGAAGCATTCCGAAGTTCATCCAGTCCTGCGTCGAATGCAGAACGAATCATTCCTCCCTCGCGGATTGTGGGAGGAGGTTCATCGACAATCGCGGATTCAAGGAGAGCGGTAAGCTCCGGAAGCGGATGCAGATTCTCACTGAGTTGGCTAAGCAGCCCACCTCCGCAAGAGGCAAGCGTTTCCCTGAGGGCGGGTAATGACCCCAGTGAGGAGGAAAGAGTCGCCAGGTCGCGGGCATTACCCGAGTTCTGGCTGAGACGGGAGATGGAACGCTCAATGTCGCGGATGCCACCGAGGCGGTCGCGCAGGTCTCCCAACTTCATCGGAGAGGAGATCAGAAATCCTATCGCATCTTGCCTCTCATTGATTGCTGCCGGATCGATCAGCGGGCGCAGGACCCAGTCCCGCAGAGTACGGGCTCCCATGGGGGTGATTGTCCTGTCTAGGGCTCCGAGAAGGGTCATCCCTCGTCCGGCCCTAGAGGAGACCAGCTCCAGATGTCCCTGCGTGGAGGCATCCAGCAGCAGATGCTCGGCTTGCCGATAGGCCCTGAGTGAACGGAGATGCCCGACATCGCGGCGAAGCGTGCGCGAGAGATAGTGAAGCAGAGCGCCTGCGGCGGTGACTCCGATGGGCACATCATTCACCCCGAAGCCATCGAGCGAATGGACCTTGAAATGGGAAAGCAGCAGCTCCTTGGAGGCCATTGGATCGAAGAGATAAGCCTCCACCTCCTCAGGCTCGGGAAAACCAAAAGGGAGGCCGTGCGGCAAATCCCGGAACAACTCTTTTCTTCCCTCAGGAACCAAGATCTCGGCCGGGGCCATCCGGACCACTTCGTCGAGCACTTCCTCGGCGGACGAAAGCTCCGTGATGCGGAACTCACCCGTACTCAGGTCCGCGCAGGCAAGGCCGAAGATTCCTCCCTCCTTGGCCGGCGGTAGGATGGCGGCAGTGAAATTGTGGCTTTTCTCCTCAAGACCGGCATCTTCCAGAGTGCCGGGACTCAGAATCCGCGTGATCTCGCGGCGGACCAGCTTACCGGGCTGAACCTCTCCCACCTGCTCGCAGAAAGCGACACGGCGACCGGCGGCAAGCAGCTTCTCCATGTAGCCGCGTGCGGCATGGTACGGGACGCCGCACATCGGCACCTCGCCACGCTTGGTGAGAGCGACATTCAGGATCGCCGAGGCCTCCTTGGCATCGTCGAAGAACATCTCGTAAAAATCACCGAGACGGAAAAGCAGGAAAGTGCCCGGCGGCAGGTCGCGCCGCAGGGCGTGATACTGCTTCATCATCGGCGTTCCCTCAGCGGCCATAAGTTAGGTGATTAGGCTGAAGACTGAAGTCTGTTAGCGGGGAATCTGTAGGGAATCATCCTACGACTAGGAGTTCAGGAAAGCTGTCAGGGGGCTTGTCGCAATGGCGTGCTCGGCGGCCATGGGCAATCCGGCAGCCACCGCCTCTGCAGCACCCTCGACCGCCATCCGGAAGGCTCGGGCCATGCGAACGGGATCGCCCGCGACAGCGATCGCGGTATTCACCAGCACGGCATCAGCCCCGAGCTCCAAGGCCTCGGCGGCATGGCTGGGAGCGCCGATCCCCGCATCGACGATGACAGGCACAATCGCCTGCTCGATGATAATGGAGAGTTGATGGCGCGTCTCGAGCCCCCGGTTACTCCCGATCGGCGAACCGAGCGGCATGACCGTCGCGGCACCTGCTTCCTGAAGTCGTTTTGCCAAGACCGGATCTGCATTGATATAGGGAAGAACAGTGAAACCTTCGGCCACCAGCATCTCGGTCGCCTTCAAGGTCTCGATGGGATCAGGAAGCAGGTAGCGGGGGTCCGGATGGATCTCGAGCTTCACCCACTTCGGCAGACCTGCGGCGGCGGAGAGACGAGCCAAGCGAAGCGCTTCCTCGGCGGTGTTGGCGCCACTGGTGTTGGGAAGCAGGAGATATTTCTCCGGATCAATGAACTCCAGGATGTTGGCGAAGGGATCTCCCTTTCCGGAGAGGTCAGCACGGCGGAGTGCCACGGTGACGATCTCGGTGCCGCTTGAGGCCAACGCCTCACTCATGGTGGCTCCGGAGGAAAACTTTCCGGTTCCGAGAAGGAGCCGCGAAGAGAATTCGCGGCCGGCAATGATCAGAGGCGATGCGGCAGACATCCCGTTAAGCTATCGGTGAAGAGGCAAACCGTGCAAGAAACGCCTACCTTTCTTGTCTGTTAGAAAGGATTTTTCACGCGGAGACGCGGAGTTCGCGGAGAAAAAAGATGGTGAATTCGGGGGTATCAAAAAACAGAGTATTTTAGTCCTCTAAAGAACCACTCCGCGAACTCCGCGTCTCCGCGTGAGATAAGAAGCAGATTCTACGTGCTTCAGGAAGCGTTGAGCGTTTCCCTAGGCCACTGAGGAACCGATCGCGACCAGCGCCTCGTCCCGCGTGGCGCAGACGGGATAAGCAGTCTGAAACTGGGCGATATCGAAGATCCTTTGCACAGCTGGCTGGAGGGCGCAGACGGCCAAACCGCCGCCTACACGCTGCAACTGACGCCCCAGCAGGAAGAACTCACGGAAGCCAGCACTGCTCACGTACTCAAGGCCTGCGAGATCGAAAACAACGCCTTTGGAACCGCTTGATTCAATCTCCCTGGAAACGGAGTCCTTGATCATATTCTGCTCCGTTGCGTCGAGGCGCCCCTTGAGTGTCACGACAAGGATTGGGCCTGCTTTTTCAAATTGGATGTCCATATATTTTTATAACTCAAGAGGCTACGGGGGATGCCCGTCAAGTCCCGTTCTTTCAACATTTTCGCAATTCGAGGAAAACGCGCATACGCATCCTCTTGGCATTGCCTCAAGGATGAACTAACGCTTGTTTAGGAATCTGTAACCCATGCCCGCTCTGAAACATTATCTGTCACCCCGATCAATCGGGCAGCGGTTCGCCCTGACCATCGGGGCGGGAGCAGGCATAATCCTGATCGTCTTGGCTGTGGCCAACTATATAAGCGGCAGGGAGCTACTCCTACGTCAAACTTCACAGGAAGCACTCCGAGCTGTAAACGACGAGATCAACACGATGGATGATCTCGTCGAGAAGATAGCGATGTATCCCGAAATAATCGCCGCTACCGAACTGACCGGGACGAATAACGAGGGGGTCAAGGTCCCCTGGCTCGCCTCAATACTGAAACACTCGCCGATGTCGGCAATCTACGGACTCTATATGGTCAGAGATGCCAAGGACTGGAGGGATCCGAATTCCGACACGTGGGTAGACCGCAAGAGTTGGCCCAATCTTGCCCTCCTCAAGTACGACTTCCATGATGAGAGTCAGGACTGGTACCAAGGCGCAAAGCAGGCCAAGGCCCTCCATGTGACTCAGCCCTATTTCGATGCTGGCGGTTCCGACATCGACATGGTCAGCATCACTAAGCCCGTTTACTCGGACCAGGGAACATTCCTAGGGGTGGCGGGAGTGGATGTGGCTTTGGATGAAATGAGGAAGATCGTCCGGAAAATCCATATTAGAAATTATGAGAGCGAGCTGGCTCTGGGTGATGATGAAGGCAAGGTCACGTCACCCTCGAAGAGTCCGGTTGCAAGTCCGCAGGAACCCCGTGAAACGGCTTATTTGGTCTCCCAAAGCGGAGCGATCATCGTGAGTCCAGAGGCATCACAGGACAAGCCGGCATCAAAGCCTAGCGAACAGGATCCCGCCAAAGCTCTAGAAGATATGCTTAGTAACGGACTTGTCACCAGCGTTCCCGGCATCCAGAAGATCCTTGCCTCCGACAGCGGATGGCAACACCTCAAGGATGGGAGCAATAAAGTGATTTACTGGGCGAAAGGCAGGACCACTGGGTGGAAACTGGTCTTGGAAGTCCCCTACAAACTCATCGTTGCTCCGGCCAGAAAATTGGCCGAACAATCAGCAATCATTGGCGGGGCGGGGCTTTTCCTACTTATAGGCGTTGTCTTTTTCACCGCACGCAAGATTTCCCAACCGATCACCGAGCTTCAGACTATTGCCACCTCCTTTGAGAAAGGAAGCTATGAGGGGGGCGCAGGGGTTCTGGAACGGATCGAAAAACGACCCGACGAGCTGGGTCGCTTTGCCAAAAGCTTCTCCACCATGGCGAAGGAAATCCGCCTGAGGGAGGAGCGCCTCTCGGAATGGAATGCCAACCTCGAGCAGACCGTCAAGGATCGGACAGCCGAACTCGCCGCAGCCAACGCCGTGATGGCCAACGAACTTGCTGAGGCAGCGACTTATTCGAGAGCAATCCTACCGGAACGAATCCTGAAAGGGCCTGTAACGACAGACTGGGTCTTCATTACCTCCTCCGAGCTTGGAGGCGATTCCTTCGGTTACCATTGGATAGATAAGGATCACCTCTCACTTTACCTGCTGGATGTCTGCGGGCACGGTGTCGGCGCCGCCTTGCTATCGATCAGTGTGCACAATGTGCTGCGCACATCATCACTAACCGGCACGGATTTTTTTGAGCCCACAGCGGTCCTCACAAGCCTCAACAACGCCTTCCCGATGGAAAAGCACAACGAGATGTATTTCACCGCATGGTACGGGGTGTACTCGCTTCGCGAAGGGAAGATCCGCTACGCAAGCGCAGGCCATCCACCCGCCGTATTGCTAAAACCGGACGGGAGCACGGCCCTGCTTGCGGCCAAGGGAATAGTCGTCGGCGCTTTCCCCACGGCGGTCTTCGAGACAGGTGAGATCGGTGTGCCCGCAGGCTCCATACTCTATCTTTTCAGCGACGGCACCTATGAGGCTGACCGACCCGACGGCACTATGATGACCTACGAGGAGTTCGCGGAGATTCTGACTTCGATCGGAGGGCCTACAAAACTGGATTCCGTGGTTGCCGAGGTGCGCCGCCAGCAGGAAAAGGAAGTCTTCGCAGATGATTTCTCGCTGGTGGAGTTCCGTTTTGCCGGCGATCAAATCCCCTCCTATGGAGTCCTAAAATTAAAGGCCGACTTTGGCGAAGTGGCCCGCCTCCATCCCTTCCTTACCTCTTACTGTGAGCACGAGGGAACCCCGATGGAGCAGGTCTTCGACTTCGAGGTCATCCTCGAGGAACTCGTAACCAATGTCATCAAATACGGCGGCGTTGATGCAGGGCAAGAGTGCTGCCTCATCGAACTCCTGCGCGAAGGGAACCAAATCACAATCCGCTTCAGCGACTGGGGCAATCCGTTCAACTCGCTTGCCCGAGACGAAGTTGACACTGATAAACCGATCGAAGAACGCGAGATCGGAGGCCTTGGAATCCACTTCATCAAGAAACTCACCGACACCCAGAGCTATGAGTACAAGGATGGAAAAAACGTCCTAACGCTCACCAAAAAATTTACCACTCCCGCTGATTTCAACGTCTGATTGCTTGGGAAGATAGCGGAGCGAGGCTTTTTAGCGGTTTAGACTGAAGGCTTTTAGACTGTTAGGTCAGAGCTTAGGGAATGATTCGCGCGGCCGTAACAAACCTCCGACTGGCGATAGGAGGTAGAAATGCCGGAGTCAGTTCTAATATAATGAAAGGCGAGCGGCGTGGGAACGCCCGAGTTCAAATGCAAAGCAACGGCCGGGCAAGCAAACGCAGAGGCGCAGGGATTTTAGATGCGGTGTTAGGCGCGTGAGCGAAGCTGTAGTTTTCCTACAGCAAGCGAACAGCAACAACACACCGCGCTAAAAGCGCAAGCCGCTAAGCCACGCAGCATACACCGTCGTGGTAGCCTTCTTGCAGATGCTGGGCGTAATCGGCGCCCCCCCTTGCCTCGATGGATGCGATGAATTTGGCGCGCTGCTCGAGGGTCATCGGGCTGGCAACTAATGCGGCCGCGACAGCCTGCTGAGCGAAGGCCATCGAATCGATTCCGATGCACTGGGTGGTGACTTCGGGATAACTGAGCGCGTAATTGATGACATCGTTGATCGTCACCAGCCCATGCAGGCTTGCCCGCTTGCTTCCGCCGAATCCCTTCATGCCGATGGCGGCGATCCCCTTCTCCTTCATCAGGGGCAGGACGATCTTGTCAAAGTCCTTTGCCTGGAGCGTGTTGCCCAGAACGGAAACAGGCAGGAGTGATGCGTCCCACGGGTAACCGCTCTCGATCATGCGGACATGGGCCTTGGGGCTGGAGTGACCAGTGAAGCCGACATACCGCACTATGCCCTTGCGCTTGGCCTCGTCAAAGGCCTCCAGGATCCCGTCTTTGCCGAGATGGAAATCCACGTCTGCATCCTGGATCTCGTGGATCATCCAGAGGTCGATGTAGTCGGTCTTGAGCCTTTTCATCTGGGCTTGGAGCATCTGAAGGGCCTTCTCCTTGTCGGTTCCAGTGAAGGGGATTTCGGATTTTTTGGTGTGGTGGATGCAGGCCTTCGTCATGATGAAGGCCTTCTCGCGCCATCCTCCTGAGAGGGCCTGACCCATCCAATCTTCAGCGCGGCCGTTGTGATACTCCCAGGCGTTGTCGAAGAAATTGACCCCTTGGTCGATGGCGTAGTGAGCGATATTGGTCGCCTCCTGAACCGTCGGAGCAAGTGCGAGCGTATGGCCACCAAAGCCTATGCAGCTGAGGGTTTCCTGGTGGCGTCCGAACTGGCGGCGCGGCACGGTGCCGGTGGGGACGGCCTCAGCATTGGCTGAAGGAACACGGAGAGCCTGTGCCGCGGGAAGCAGTCCAAGCATTCCAAGGAAGGAGCGACGGGTGAGGGACATAAGAGAAGGATGAAACCTGAAGGCTGAAACTTGAAAGCTGAAAATGAAAAGTTTTGAGCTCGGATATGGCTCTCTGTTTTTTTTCAGGTCTCAGGTTTCAAGTTTCATCCTTCCCCTAAGCTCTTCCTCATATCCGCGGCTGTAGCGGACAAAGACGGAGAAAGCTGTCGCGTAGGCGATCCAGAATCCGGGAAAGCCATCAAGAAAGCCAAGTCTCAGTAAATAGGCCCTGAAAAAACGCCAGAGTGGGCGCAGGAGATTGGCCACAAGCGACCAATGCTTTCCCTCCCCGGCCTGACGTTGAGCAAACTGGTCCGCAAAGGGGCCTATCTTGTCGAGATAGCTCTGGATGGTCGGGTAGGAATCATGGAGCAGATCCCCCTTCAGGTGTTTCACCGCTCCCTCCACCAGCACGGTGTCATGCGCAGCGTTTCCACCCATGCTGGCTTTGTCACGACGGACAAGACGAAGCTTGGTGTCGGGATACCAGTCTCCGTGTTTGATCCAGCGACCGAGAAAGCAGACCTTGCGGTTGAACCGGCATCCGTGAAACCAGTCGACATCACCGCTGGCGAAGAACGCGCTGATCGACTTCCTCAGCTCCTCTGAGAGTTCCTCATCGCAGTCGAGAATCAACACCCACGGCTGGGTGCAGTTATCCAGCGCCACTTGCTTCTGGGCGCTATGGCCGAGCCACTCCTGATGGATGACATGGGCCTTCTCCGCCTCGGCGATGGCCACGGTCCCATCAGTGGAACCGCTATCCACAACCACGATCTCACGAACGAATCCCCGAGCGCTAGCGAGGCATTTGAGGAGGCGGGACTCCTCATTGCAAGCTGTCACAGCAAGGGAAATCGGTGGGATTTGGAAGGGCTCGGTCATGCGGAGCGTTCAGTTTTTTTGGCCGCTTCCCAGAGCGCGTTCATTTCATCGAAAGAGAGTTCTTTGAACTCCCTATCAGCTGGAAGGGCCCGCTCCATGGAGCGGAATCGCTTCTCGAACTTACCAGTTGCAGCCTGAAGAGCTGATTCGGCATCGATCGAGAGAGCACGCGCGAGATTCACAACTGCAAAAAGAAGATCACCTACCTCTTCGGAGAGACGCTGGGCGACAGCAGGTTCATTACGCAGAGGCATCTCGGCCTCCACCTCCAGGATTTCCTCGCGGATCTTCTCGACGACATCTTCAGGACGCTCCCAATCGAAGCCAACCTTAGCTGCTTTCTTCTGAACTTTCTGGGCCCGGACAAGAGCAGGGAAGGCACGCGCCACGCCGTCGAGCAGCGAGGCATCGACTGTCGCATCGAGTCCCTTCGCGATCCGTTCTGCGCGCTTGATCTCCTCCCATTGACCCAGCACGGCATGGCTTGTCTCCGCGGAGGCATCGCCGAAAACATGGGGGTGGCGCCGGACGAGCTTCTCGGCCGCCGTGGAGGCGATGGAGTCGGCATTAAAGCCTCCCTCCTCCGCGGCGATTTCGGCCTGCATGAGGATATTGATCAGCAGGTCGCCGAGTTCCTCCTCCAGATCAGAAGAATGCTCCCGCTCGATGGCATCGACGACCTCATAGGCCTCCTCGATCAGCGAAGAGCGGAGAGAGGAAGGGGTCTGCTCGCGATCCCAGGGACATCCGCCGGGAGCCCGCAAGCGCGTGATGATTTCCCTGAGCTGATCGAGTGCCTGGCTCATCGGAAAGAACGAAGGAGCGTTACTTGGAGTTCCTGCCGCCGCGCTGCAGGATCGCCTGCCTTGCCTGTTCCAGCGTGACACGCTCGGTTGCAGTCAGACTGTTCATTCCCTTCCGGCTGATCTTCTCCAGCAGACGGTCCATCTCCAGTTCGGGATCGATACGAGTCGCTCCTTCGGAGGGGGATGGCTGTCCCGTAGCCCCGCGATTCCTGGCAACTGAAGCGCGGAGGCCGCCCGACATGGCCGAGAAGTTGGACTTGGGAGACTTGAGTCCTGGGAGCGACCATCGGAATCCGTAGCCGAACAGCGGTTCCTCGAATCCTGCGCGGCGCATCAGCATGACTGCCAGAATACTGGAAGAGATCAGCACAAGCACCTGCGGTGGCTGATGATCCGCCAGACGTTGGAGTGAAGAGATGGCAAGCAGCCCTAGGAAGACCCAACGGGCGGCTAGCCCAAAAAAGAACTGGGCCCCGGGATGCATGGCCACAAAGGCAGCGAAGACCGCAAAGTTCACCTCCTGCGCCCCTGCGAACGTCTGCGGGATCCCGCCATAGCCAAAGGCCTGGAGGAGCAAAGGTCCGAGCAGGATCAGCCCCCCGTACAGAATTCCGAAACGCTTCCATCCGAGGCCGTTCTCCACCTCGCGACCGAAGTAATAGAGCATGACCATCTCCAAGAGGAACCAGACGGAGGGAGAGGCCACGAAGGCATAAGTTGCAAGTCTCCAGATCTGGCCGTGAGCGACCGCAGTGCTGCTGTAAATGAACAGATCCATCAATGCGCCGTGACCCGAGGCAATCAGAAGTGATGCCGTGATCATGGCGACGCTATGAAGAGCCACCAGTAAGGTGATCAGGCGCACGGGGAATTCCCCAAGGTAAAAGAGGGGTTCGTTTTCACCGGGAAGAATGGCTACGGACATAACTTAAAGTAAAACCAGCTCCACACAGCGACAAGCAGGAAGACTCGGGGGCTGAGCAAGACCCTCGCTCTCCTCAATTCAGATGCCTGGAGACCTCAATCCTGAGGGCTCTGAGCGAGAGATAGATATCGGCGAGCAGGAAGATCATCGAGCCAAGGAGACTCATCAGATTCAGGAAGAAGAGGACGATGATCAACCGCTCCAGATGCATCCCCCCGAAACTCTTGAAGTAGAGGAAGAGAATCATCAGGCAGGAGAGGAAAATACTGCCGACCAGCAGGCTCACCGAGTAGCGTAGTAGCGAGGCCCGTTGCAGCAGAATCCCCAACTGGCATCGCATCTCACCTCTGGCGGTCTCGTTATTAAGGTTATGGTCCAGGTCCTTGACGGTCAGACGCGAGCGGTCAATGGCCCTTCCAAGGCGGTTGGTAACAGAAAGCAGAAGCAGGCCAACCGCCGAGATAAGCACGGCGGGTGATACCGAAAGCTGCATGAGCTTGGAGAGTGATTCGATATTGAAATCATCCATAAGGGGAGTTGCAGTTTACGGGTCATTCTTGCCCTTGTCTGCCAAATATCCGAAACTGACAGCATGAGTATGACAAAAGAAAATACTGACTCACTGGGGAATCTCGAACCTTCAATTCCTCAGGTTCTGGTATGGGTGAAGGAGATCGCCGCCCTGACACAACCTGATGCGATTTTCTGGTGCGATGGTTCCGAGTCCGAGGACAAGCTGATGCGCGAACGCATCGTCGAGTCGGGAGCGGCTCTCTGGCTGAACGCTGACAAGCGACCGAACTCCCTGCTGGTCCGTAGCGATCCCCGCGACGTGGCGCGCGTCGAAGAGCGCACCTTCATCTGCTGCAAGTCGAAGAAGGATGCGGGTCCGACAAACAACTGGAGCGAACCCTCCATCATGAAGGCGAAGTTGAATGGACTTCTCCAGGGATGCATGAAGGGCCGTACCCTCTATGTGATCCCTTTCAGCATGGGACCCGTCGGCTCACCGATCGCCCAATACGGCATCGAGCTCTCCGACAGCCCCTATGTCGTCGCCAACATGCGCACCATGACCCGGATGGGATCGAAGGTTTACGATGAGATCGCCAAGACCGGAACTTTCGTGAAGTGCCTGCACTCCGTCGGTTCGCCCCTCATCGCAGGGAAACAGGATGTCACCTGGCCCTGTGATCCTGAAAATACGTACGTCACTCACTTCCCCGAGGAGCGCCTGATTATCAGCTACGGCTCCGGCTACGGCGGGAATGCCCTGCTTGGGAAAAAGTGCTTCGCTCTCCGCATCGCCTCGGCCATGGGACGTGACGAAGGATGGATGGCAGAGCACATGCTCATCCTCGGGGTGAAGGATCCCAAGGGAGAAAAGACTTATGTCACCGCAGCCTTCCCGAGCGCCTGCGGCAAGACCAACTTCGCCATGATCATCCCGCCCAAGCACCTCAAGGAAGAGGGTTGGGAGGTCTCCTGCGTCGGCGATGACATCGCCTGGATCAAGCCAGGACCCAACGGCTGGCTCCGCGCTATCAATCCAGAGGCCGGCTTCTTCGGCGTAGCCCCCGGCACCTCCTACGAGAGCAATCCGATGGCGATGGACTCCATTAAACGGGACACCATTTTCACTAATGTCGCACTGACGGACGATGGCGATATCTGGTGGGAGGGAATGACGAAGGAACCCCCTGCACATCTTATCGACTGGAAGGGGAAGGATTGGACGCCTGGTCAGAAGGATGCCGAGGGCAAATCTGTCCTCTCCAGCCATCCTAACAGCCGCTTCACAGCCCCCGCAAAGAACTGCCCAATCATCGATCCCGACTGGGAGAATCCGGAGGGAGTACGTATCAGCGCCATGATCTTCGGAGGCCGACGCGCCACGACGATGCCGCTTATCTTCCAGGCTTTCAATTGGGTCCATGGTGTCTACCTAGCAGCCACGTTGGGCTCCGAGATGACAGCCGCAGCGGCTGGAACGATCGGCCAAGTGCGCCGTGACCCGATGGCGATGCTTCCCTTCTGCGGTTACGACATGGGCGATTACTTCGCCCACTGGCTGGAGATGCGTCGCCTGGTCAAGCACGTCCCCCGTGTCTTCCATGTGAACTGGTTCCGCAAAAGCGCCGAGGGGAAATTCCTCTGGCCCGGCTTCGGTGACAACATGCGCGTCCTCAAGTGGGTGGTCCAGCGCTGCCAGCGCGGTGCCCATGCCCTCGAGACCTCGATCGGATGGGTTCCGGAATATGCCGACCTCGACATGACCGGGCTTGAGTCGATGACTCCCCAGAAGTTCGAGGAACTCCAGAAAATTGATCCAACCGAGTGGCACCGGGAACTCGTGCTTCAGGATGAGCTTTTCATAAAACTCTATAGCCACCTGCCTAAGGAACTCGTCTTCCAGCGCGAACTCCTGATCTCGCGATTGTAAAACCGAAAAGCTTAAGAGTTCTCCCGCAGAGGCGCAGGGGCGCAGACAAAGAAAATATTATGGGGTAATCGCTTGCGCTGACCCCCAGGATTCATTTCATCACTCCGCAAGCAACACCTGCAGTCTCTCTTTTTCTCCGCGCCTCCGCGGAAATTTTCTTCTGATCCCGGGAAACTCAGAGCGGCGGGGTGATCTTCACAAGCTCCGCAAAGACCGAGCCGATAAAGACATCCACCTCAGCCTTTAAGGGCAATCGGCGGGAATCATCCGACATCCAGACACGGCCGGAGCGGAATTTTTTATGGGGAGCAAGTCTTCCGAAATTCGGGCCCATGGTCTCAATGGTCTGGATCCGAAGATCGAAGCGGATCGCCTTCACTTCCCTACCCATGATGTTGATCGTGTCATGCCCGGCCACTGTGAGATCGACCAGATAAGGATTCCGGTCAGGAAAGGTGGTAAGGCGGAGATGATCCTTCGTATTGAGGGGCTGACTGCGAACAAAGAGCATTGCGGCAAACAGATCCCGGATGCCGGGGAGTGGGGTGTGCAACCAAGGCTGCGACTCGGTAATAAAGCGGTGAGACGCAAAGACCGCTCCGGGAGTGAAGAGGGCGTCACTCACCATCATCCGCTTCGCAAGCGACTCGTCCATGTGGAACCAGGAGGGAACTTGACCGTTGATTCCTACCTCCCCCTGGTAATTGACATGATAATTCCAGAGCTTCCGCACCCATTCATTCGGGCCTCCGCTGGCCACGATCCGGCGTCTAGAGCGATTAGTGGGATCCTGCTTCCCGGAGGAATCTTCGCTGATGCTCACCGAGACAGTTGCTCCCCCGGCGGAAACCCCTTGCCAACCGAAACGATAGATTGCGTCGAAAGGGTCGATCGGGGCAAACGGAACGCTCGCTACGGGCGTGAGGCTGGCATCCCAATCTGCATAGGGATCAAAGGGAAGATTGGGATCAGTAGTGGCGGCCTGGAGGGAAACTCCGCACGTACCCTCGACAAGGAGAAGAAAACCTAGGCCTACGAGGATCCCTTGGAATCCTTGGAGGAGGAAAGCAGGGGAGTGACGGCGTTGGAAGGGATCCATCCTTGGAGGGCTCCGGGACCAGAGCCGGTAGAAACATACCACCATGCCCCGTTGCGGGATAGGATACTGATTAGGGTCCCTGGTTCGAGGGTTCCGGATTCCGTAGCGCTGTCAGCCGGAGTGGCCCGCAGGGCGGGAGCCGTCTTGGCGGTGATGACCGCCGAGTCACGGGCAGTCCTGCGAGGGTCGACCAGGGTTCCAAGCACAGAAGCTCCGTGTCCGAAGAGAATCAGGAGCAGAGAAAGGAGAATCGGTCCTTTCCTCCGGCTGGATTGGAACAGCATCACTACCAGTAAGAGCGCCCCGATCCAGCCGATCAAGGCACCCGTCACGATTAAGGTCTCGGGGTGGATGGACTGCATAGTGCGCTCCCTCCATCCATTCGGCACGGGAATACTTAGCGATCCAAGGGTCTTGGAAAGCTCCAAGCGCGCTGGCGCAAGAGCGGGATCCAGTAGCAAGGCCCGGCGGAAGGAAAGCGAAGCGGCAACCGCATCACCTGTCTGCATTTCGGCCAGGCCCCGATTGTACCAGATCTCAGCCGATCCCGAGGTCTTGAACTCCGGATAGCTCAACAGTGTCTTGTAGGTGGAGAGGGCCTGATCCGCATGCCCGGAGGCAAGGTTGGCATTGGCTGAAGCGAAATCTTCCGGCAGTCCGGCATGCAGAGAAGCTAGGGAAAGGGTCAGCAGTAAAAGTAGCAGGGAAAGATATTTCATCACGGGGATTTGGTGGTGAGTTCCAATGATTCGAGAAGTTCCCTGTGTTCGAGCGGAGGAAGAGGAAGCGAAGCGCCGGAACCATACTTCAGCAGATCCCGGCGCTCTGTCAGACCCAAGATCAGAGCATCCCGTTTTTCCGAGGGCGGCAGTACCAGTTCCGCATACTCGAGAGCAGCCTCATAGGAGGATCCCGCATCGATGGTTCCCTCAGTAAGAAGTGAGCGGAGTTCGGTAATATGTTTCCGACGACGGGAGGCTAGCGTACCCCCCTGGGATTGGATCTTCCAATAGGCCAGAATCCCGGCCAACGCCGCTGTGGCGATAAGCATGGCGAGCGTTGCGATCAGGAATTCGCTCCGGTGCATCGGTGTGGTCCAGGAGCGCAAGTTGATTCCCGATAGCGGCTGACCTTCCTTCGGCGGTACATTCTTAGGGGATTTCTGCCCAGAGGAAGGCACGGGGTTTGGCGATGATGCGGCGCTACTGTCTCCGGCGACTGCCGGAGAGGGACCGCCGGGAGAGGCCACCAGAGGAAGCGGCTTGGAGGTCAGGGTGACATACTTTGCCGTGGTAGGATCGAAGTAGGAGAACTCGCATCCCGGCGACTCTTTCTGCAGTTGCTGGGCGATGAGCGTGAAGTCGAACGACTTCACGCCTGTGTAGGAGAGCTCGTCGGAGCTGTCGAATTTGTCACTCGGCGGATAGCTCCTCCAACCCTCGGTATTTGTCAGAACGGGTGCACCCATCCCCTTGAAATTCCCACGCCCCCCGATTTTCACGACAAGATTAGCAGGATCACCCGCGGCGGGATGGGGATTGCTGACGATCGAGTCGATGTCGAACTGACCCACCGCTCCAGCGAAGGATTCGGGTCGTCCTTCTTTAGGCAAAGGAAGTACTTCGAGATGAAGGCCGGATGTCTTGACGGTCACCTGCTTCTGCTGGCTGATACCAGCCTGACCTCCCATCAACTGACGAAAGACGGGATCATCAAATCCGGGAGGCAGCGCGCCAGGCATCTCGATCTCGCAGTCGAGCTTGGCAGGGGCGACATCCAGTGAACCGGGCTTCACTGCGGAGAGAAGGGAATGGAAGGTCAGAACATTGTACGTGATCCCGTCACGATCCTCGCGGGTTTGCTTAGGGTCGGGGAAACGCTCGACAAGAATTCCCTCGCATCCGAAGTCAATCCGTCCACGCACCTGCACGGGATATCGGGCATCGAAATAGTAGCGGATCTCGACGGGCGTCATCTCCCCGGCATAGAGCGTCTTCTTGGGGCAATTGATCTCTCCGAAGACAAGCCGTCCCTCGTCAGGACGCTGCTGAGCCGGACGAGCCCGCTGCTGCTGGAATCCAGGCATTGGAATCCCCGGAGGGAGGATCCCTTGGGCAGACTGTGACGACCCAGCGGGTGGATTGATAGACTGGGCCTTGGCCTCATCGACCTTGAAAGAAAGCTCCGGAGTGCGGAACTGGCGTCCATCGGCTGTTATCGATGCACCGGGGATAATGAAGCTGCCCGTGCGCAAGGGCATCACGATGTAGCTGTAAACGACGGAGGAAGAGACCTTGAAGTTCACCATCTGCACCTGGGTCGACTGACCCGTGAGGCGGATCTGCAGTCCGTCCGCCTGGATCTGCTGTGGCACATCGGCCTGCTGGGATCCGGAGACCTGGATCTGCAGCTCCGCCATCTCACCTTGGCTGATCTGCGGCCTCGAAAGCTCGGCACTCACCGAGACATCCGCCGCATTGAGTTGTAATGGCAGGAGCCACCCCGTGAGGAGTAGCACGGCCACCGCCATATGTTTTGTAATTCCTGAAATCTTCATGGTCGGCTGCATGCTACCAATCGCGCAGCGGTTGTTCCACCGCACGATTTTGCTGGTTGCTCAACTGGTGAGCCTCCTCGTCCTGCACCGAGCGAAGAAGGGCGCGAGCCTGATTGGGGCTCATCTTGCCGTCCTTCCCTTCTTCAGCGGCCGCAGCCTCGGCAGCTTGCTTCTCCTGCTCGGCTTTTTTCTGCTCCTGTGGGGAAGATCCCTTTGTACCCTGCTCTTTCCCGGGAGAGGAAGCAGGGGCGGGAGTTGGAGTCGGTTGAGCCCCATGCCCAGCCTGCTTCTCGTCACTCGGTTGTTGGGACTGGCCCTGCTGTTGCTGGGTAGAAGGGGTCGGCGTGGGAGTGGGCTGACCCTGCTCTTTCTGCTGATCCTTTCCCTCTTTGGACTGATCATCCTTCTGCTGTTGATCTTTCTGATCCTGGCCCTTGCCTTGGTCGTTTTTGGAATCCTGCGGCTTGTTCTGATCGTTGTTTTTTTGATCCTGATTCTGTTGATCCTTCTTTTCGTCTTTGCCGCCTCCTTTGGACTGATCGTTCTTCTGATCTTTCTGATCTTTCTGATCCTTTTGGTCCTTGTTATCTTTTTGATCTTTTTTATCGCCCTGACCTCCCCCACCACCCTGAGACTGGTCGCTCTTGTTTTTATCCTTATCCTTATCCTTGTCCTGATCCTTCTGGTCTTTTTTATCTTTATCGTTTTTCTTGTCCTGCTGCTTGGGAGGAGGTTGCTGCCGGTTCAGATCGGCGATCAGTTTGCGGACGATATCGCGGTTTTCTTTGGCCCTGGCATCAGAGGAGTGATCCTTCAGCACGGTCTCGTAATGTTGCAGGGCGTTGTTCCAGTCGGAGAGCTTGGCCTCTTTTCCATCGGCGCTCTCACCCGACCGGACCAGCGAATTAGCAAGATTGTAGGTCGCGGCATCACGGATCTTCGGATCCGTGGAAGTCATCGCGGCTGAGAAATACTCGGCAGCCTTCTTGAAATCACCCGCCTTGTAGGCGGCGGCTCCGGCGTCGAAACGAATTTCCGGAGTGGTTGCCCCTGATTGCAGGCGTTGTTCGAAATCCTTGAGCGCTCCTTGGTAGTTGCCCTGCTGGTAGTCACTGAGGCCCGATGAGGCGGCCTCGACTCTTGTGCTTCCCTGCAGGAAAAGGCCCAGCATCATGAGAACCCCGAGCATCGGGATCGCTTTCTGCCTGCGAGCTTCGCCAAGAAGGGACCAGAGGAAGAGTAAGAACAGGGCCACTCCAACCGGCCAAGCATAGCGCTCGATCGGCTTGTGGGCACTCAGTACGCCCGTCTCCTGCTGGTCCATGGGGACGATCCCTTTCTCGTAGATGATCGAGGCGGCATCCTGACCATAGGGGAGATAAAAGCCTCCCGTTTCCTTCGCGATCTCGGTGAGTCGCGGCGCATCCAGTTTGGAATTCACAGGTCGCCCGTTCTCATCCCGGACAAAATCATTCCGTCCTTCCTCCGTCTTGATCGGGATCAGCGATCCCGCAGCCGAACCGAATCCGATCGTGAAGATCCGGACACCTGCGGCCTCCGCCTCCTTGGCCGCTTCGACGCTACTCTCATCCAGTTCCTCGCCATCCGTCATCAGCACGAGTGCACGGCTCATCGTCTCCCCCTTGCCGAAGGCTGCGATTGCGAGCCTGATCGCCGAGGCAATATCGGTACCGCCCTTCGGGATCGTGCTCGTATCAAGATCGTCGATGGATGTCAGGACAGCACCCTTGTCTAGGGTTAGGGGAGCCTGAAGGAAGGAGGTTCCTGCAAAGGCAATCAGACCCACCCGATCACCCTTTAGCAAGTTGAGGAGATCCTGCGAGATCAGCTTGGCTCTTCCAAGTCGGGTCGGAGCAGTGTCCGTAGAGAGCATGCTGCGGGAGGTGTCGATCGCGATGATGACGTCACGACCGCGGGATTTGATCTCCTGATTGATGGATCCGTAGCGCGGCTTTGCCATTCCCGTGATCGCACAGGCGATTGCAAGGAGCAGCAAGACGATCCGGAGGTTGCGCTTGAAGGGGCTCACCTGACCGGCAAGGGACTGCTGCAAGCGCGGAGCTAGGATCCTGGCCAACAGGGCCTCCCTCTTCCGACCTGCATTAATGAAAACCCAGAGCACGGGAGCTAGCAGCAGGAAACCCCAGAACCATTCGGGTGATGCGAATGTCAACCTGTCATCGAGTGCTGTGAGAAGAAAAGCGTGCATGGGACTAAGAAAGGGAAATCTCGGGAGATCAGGGCAGGCGGCGCCAGAGGGTCTGAGAGAGAACGGCCTCGGCGATCAAGAGGCAGGCGGCGATCAGAAGGAAAAGCGCGAAGTAATCGTGGTAGTCAGCGCTCTTCTCGACCTCGACCTTGGTCTTCTCAAGGCGGTCGATCTCCTTGAACGACCTGTTCATTGAGGAGGTATCGGTGGCACGGAAATACTTGCCGTCACACATCTGGGCGATCTGTCCGAGGAGCTTCTCATCCATAGGGAAGTAACCGGCGGGCAGATCCATCAGCACCGTGCGCCCGTTCTGAAGCTTCACGGGAAAAGGGATTGGGTCGTTGCTCCCCGCAACGATGGTGTAAATCTTGATGCCAAGTGCCTTCGCCGCCTCGGCCGCCGTCAGCGGAAGCACCTTGCCGGCGTTATTCGCACCGTCGGTGAGAAGGACGATGATTTTCGTTTTGGAATCCCTGTCCTTGAGCCGGCTGGCGGCGGAGGCAAGAGCCGAACCGATCGCAGTGCTGTCCTCGACCATGCCGATCTGGACGCGGTCGAGATTCTGGATCAACCAGTCATGGTCGAGGGTAAGTGGGCTTACCAAATAGGGTCGGCCGGCAAAGGCGATGATGCCTATACGATCATTGGGACGCGCCTCGATGAAGTCCTGGGTGACGCGCTTCACCATGTCAATACGGTTCATCCGCTTGTCACCTACCACGTAATCCTCCGCACGCATCGAGCCCGAGACATCCAGCACCAGCATGATATCGACGCCGCTGGCAGTGACATGCTCCAGCGTGTGACCAATCTGAGGGCGAGCCAATGCTACGATGAGACACGCCATGGCCCCGTAGATCAGTGAAGCGAGAACGGCGCCGGCCCTGGAGCGACGTTTTTTTCCCACAGCCACCACGAGCTGAGTGGAGGAGAAGAGAATTCCAGGCGTCCCGCCGAACTTTCCGCGGAGCAGTGCCAGCAACGGAAGCGCCAGCAGTCCAAGAAGCAGCCAGGGATGCGCAAAGGAGAAAAACGTTGCCGAGGCCAGAATCATGGGAGCCATCATGCAGTCGGGGGAGCAGTAGCCTCCGGGTTAGTCTTGTTAACGGGTTGCTCACCGCTGCGGACAAAGGATTCTGCGGCTTCAATCAGGCTCAGCCGTTGCTCGGAAGTCGCCTCACCCTGGGCAAATTTCAGATAATCTGAGCGGTGCAGAAACTCCGCGAGAGCTTCCTGCTCGGCGGGGACAAAGCGGAGTGATCCTTGTAACGAGACAAGAAATTCCTCGGTAGTCTGGCGCGGCGCAGCAAGTCCTAGGGCCTCCCCCAGAAATCGACGCAGCACATCGGAGACCCCGACGCCGAAGTCATGATCACTCCCCTCCGAGACTCTTCCGCGCAGGCGTGTCAGGGCATCGAGAGCGGCCTCCCGGGGCGTGATCAACTTGGCCTTTCTGCGGCCTAAAAACCACCAGAGAGCCCCACCGATCATCACGACGGCAAAAAATACACCAAGGATCAGCCAAACCGGTCCCGAAAAGAACGGGAGTGGACCCACGATATCATGGATAGGGGCCGGCGTAGGGCCGGCGGCTCCGGGTGCAAAGCTCAGGCCGGGAGTGGGAACTGGTGCTTGGGCCGCATTTGTCATGCCGCCATCCTCCTTCCGCGCCTGTCGAAGAAATTACGCAACACGGGCAGGTAATCCTTGTCAGTCCTCAGGGAAACCATGTCGATACCGCGGGAACCGAACATGCCGTTGAGCTCCTTGGTCCGTAGAGCGGAGAGCTCGGCATAATTGCGTGTGATCGCACGCCTTGAGGTGTCGACCTCGATCTGTTCGCCGGTTTCCGGATCCTCCAGAAGGATGACTCCGACATCGGGAAGCTCCTCTTCGGCGGGATCCACAATCGGAAGAGCCACCATGTCATGGCGCCTGGCGGAGACCGTCAGGGGACGGGTGAAGTCGCCGGTGAAGAAATCGGAAATTACAAATACCACCGCACGGCGGGTGATCAGTTTATTCATGTACTCCAGTGCACCTGCGAGATCGGTGCCGCGTCCTTTTGGTTCGAAATAGAGCATTTCTCGAATGAGCCTCAGAATATGATGGCGTCCTTTCTTGGGAGGGATGAAGAGCTCCACCCGGTCACTGAAAAGCAGTAGTCCGACCTTGTCGTTGTTGTGGATCGCACTGAAGGCCAGGATCGCCGCTACCTCGGCCGCAAGCTCACGCTTACTTTCCTGGACGCTACCAAAATTACCCGAGGCGCTGACATCGAGGACAATCATCACGGTCATCTCGCGCTCCTCGGTGAACTTCTTGATGTAGGGCTCCCCGGTGCGAGCCGTAACATTCCAGTCAATGGCACGGATCTCGTCTCCGGGCGAGTAGGGGCGAACCTCCTCGAAGTTCATGCCGCGTCCCTTGAAGACGCTCTGGTACTGACCCGCGAAGGAGGACTCCACCAGTCGGCGCGTGCGCAACTCAAGTCGGCGGATCTTGCGTAGGATTTCCCGTGTGTCGTTCATCGGTGGAGTGGCGGAGCGGACTGACTGCAGTCAGGGCAGACCTCTGATCCCGGATCAGGGAACGGGCATACCCTCGAAGACGCGCTTCACGATCTCCTCGGAGGAAATGGACTCGGCCTCCGCCTCGTAGCTCACAGCGACGCGGTGGCGCAGCACCTCGGTGCCGATTGACTTGACGTCATGCGGGGTCACGTAGCCACGGCCGTTCAGGAAAGCATGAGCCTTCGCAGCGAGGGTGAGATAGATCGTCGCGCGCGGGGAGGCGCCGTAGCGGATCAGGCCGTCGAGCTTCAGGTTGTAATTGGCCGGCTCGCGCGTTGCCCAGACAAGGTCGACAATGTAATCCTTGACCCGGTCATCGACAAAGATGGCGTTCACCACATTGCGCGCCTCGAGGATCTGCTCGCGGGTGACAAGCGCGTCGACATGGGTCTTGGGCGAGGAGGTCGCCATCGCGTCGAGGATGGCACGCTCCTCACTGCGGGTCGGATAACCCACGACGACCTTAAGCATGAAACGGTCGAGCTGCGCCTCTGGAAGTGGATAGGTTCCCTCCTGCTCCAGCGGATTCTGCGTAGCAAGGACAAGGAAAGGATCGGGAAGCTTGAAGGTCTCGTCGCCGATCGTGACCTGACGCTCCTGCATCGCCTCGAGCAGCGCGCTCTGAACCTTGGCCGGGGCGCGGTTGATCT
This sequence comes from Verrucomicrobiota bacterium, assembly GCA_037127835.1. GTDB lineage: Bacteria > Verrucomicrobiota > Verrucomicrobiia > Chthoniobacterales > UBA6821 > UBA6821. Next base: position 28,420 of record JBAXXS010000016.1, read on the forward strand.
CGTCGGCCAGGATGAAGTTGGCGAAGACAGGGCCCTTGCGCGTCGTGAAGACTCCCTCGCGCGGATTGTAGATCAAGGTACCCACCAGATCCGCAGGCAGAAGATCCGGGGTAAATTGAATGCGGGAGAAGTCGGCGTGGATACAGGAGGAGAGAGTGCGAACCGTCAGGGTCTTGGCAAGGCCCGGAACGCCCTCGAGCAGGACATGGCCGTTGCCCAGGAGACCAATGATAAGGCTTCGGACAAGACCCTGTTGGCCGATGATCACACGGCTCATCTCCTGAGTTAGGGGTTTGACCCAGGTACTGGCCTCCTGGACGCGGCGATCGAGTTCTTGGACGGATTGATTCATAAATCGGGGTTGATGGGACTGCTGCTTACTATTTGCTA
>JBAXXS010000017.1:0-28502 GCA_037127835.1 Verrucomicrobiota bacterium
CTGCCTGCATGAGCACGGTGGGTCGCCATCTCGCGATCATCGCCGGAGAGGCCAGTGGCGACACGCACGGCACCGCGTTGATTCGCTCTCTCCGGGAGCAGGATCCGACGTTCCGCTTCACGGGCAAGGGCGGCCCCAAAATGATGGGAGAATCCCTCTCCTCCGGCGGCACCTTGGATAACTGGATCGCCGAGGCAGGAGTCCTGGGGCTCTGGGATGTGCTTCGCCACTACGGCTATTTCAAAAAGAAATTCGCCTCCCTGCTCGACGAACTCGAGGCCAACCCGCCCGAGGCGGTCATCCTTGTCGATTACCCCGGCTTCAATGTCCGCCTAGCCAAGGCGATCCGGAAAAGGAAGATCCCCACTCGTATTATCTACTACATCAGTCCGCAGGTCTGGGCCTGGAATCGTCGTCGCATTCCCGAGATGGCACGCGCACTCGATCTCATGATCTGCATCTTCCCCTTCGAGCAGCAGATCTACGAATCCTCGGGTCTCCCCACTGTCTTCGCCGGTCACCCCATGGTCGGAGAACTGCATGCTGTTCCCACCTCGGAGCGCGATGCATCGTTGCTCGGGCTTTTTCCCGGGAGCCGCGAACGTGAAGTCCGTAAGATCTTCCCAGCCATGCTCGGTGCGGCGAAGCTAGTCTTGAAATCTCGGCCTGAGATCAGGATTGAGGCGGCGGCGGCGACCGCGACCCATGCGGAACTCATGCAGGCAATGGCAAGCGAGCAGAACGTCCAGATCACGATCACCTCGGGCAACTCCAAGGATCTGATGCGCCATGCCGCAGCAGGCTTGGTATGCTCCGGAACCGCAACGCTCGAGGCTGCCTGCCTTGGCCTACCGTATGCCCTAGTCTATAAGGTCGCCTCACTCACTTACGAGGTTGGCATCCGTGTTATCCGGATCCCTTATCTGGGCATCGTCAATATTCTGGCTAACCGTCTGGTGGTTCGGGAGTTTATCCAGCACGATGCCACTCCGGCCGCACTGGCTGACGAGGCGCTTCGCCTGCTCAATAGCATCGAGGCTCGGGAACGGCTTGCGGCTGATCTTGCTTCTGTCGTGACCCTTCTGGGAGGTCGCAGCGAACGATCCGCCTCGGAAAGAGCTGCTGATGCCGTGATTGAATGTCTGGATAAACCATCCGGGAAAGTCCATTGATTGACTCTATGTCATTCCCCAAAGAACATCTCGAGTCGCTCTGGGCTCCTTGGCGCGTGGAATACTTCAGTCGGGAGCGGGCCACTGGGGAGGATTTTCTTGCTGAAGCCGCTACTGCCAGCAATGACGCGGCCCATTTCGTGGTCTGCCGTCGGAAGAATGCTTTTTTGATCCTGAACAAGTACCCCTACTCCTCGGGTCACGTCATGGTTGTTCCCTACAAGAGGACTGGGCGTATGGAGGATCTCTCCGCCGAAGAGGCCCTCGATGTCTGGAATCTCGCGATCCATGCCCAGCATCTTCTGCGAGAAGTCACGAAGGCAGAGGGGTTCAATGTGGGATTCAATATAGGCACCGCTGGAGGTGCAGGCTTCGAGGAGCACCTGCATCTGCACATCGTTCCCCGCTGGAGCGGAGATCAGAACTTCATGCCGATGCTGACCGGCACACAGATCATCCCCGAAGGACTACAACCGCTCTACGAACGCCTTGTCGCCGCCGACAGGGCAATCATGGGATCAGGGATTTAATCTGGAACTCAGGAAATCAGGAACTGGGGAAACAAAGGCGACTGCCTTTTAGCGTCCCTCTTTACCTTTCACATTTTCACTTTCTAACCTTTCACTTTTCACCATGTTCATAGCCTTTGGAGCCCTCGGAGCAGCTCTCCTTTACGCCCTTGGTTATCTCGAGCTGAAAGGCTCGATCCATCACGGAGCGACAAGTAAGCGGGTCAATATCTTCTCCAACTATGCGATGGCGGCCTGGTCGATGCCCCTCGCCTTTCTGGCCTTCATCCTCCCCACGCATCCTAACTGGCCTGCGGCCTTTGCGGCCATCGGAGCAGGCATTTCCCTCTTTATCGGACGCATCTGCACCGTGAAGGCCCTCGCCAAGGCCGATCTCTCCATCAGCGCTCCTCTGCTCGGAATGAAGACCGTCTTGGTTGCCCTCTTCTCGATCCTGCTGCTTCATGCCCCGGTTGGGTGGCATCTGATGACCGCAGCTGTGTTGACTGTGGCAGCCCTGACACTCCTGCAGATCGGTCCCGACCATAACAAGCACCACCGTCGCACCGCCGTGGGATGGGCGATGGGCGCGAGCATCCTCTTTGCCCTAGTCGACGTACTAACACAGGGCTACGCGCGCACCTCGGGAATCGCCTTCTTCCAACCGGTGATGTTCGTCGTCCTTGCAGCGATGACTCCGCTGCTCGGATCAACACCTCCAGCTCCCCCAGTTGCGAAAAAGCGTCTTCTGATCGGAGGTGCAGTGATTGGCTTTCAAGCCCCGCTTGTCATCATGCTGATCGGCCTCTTCGGCCAAGCCACACTGATTAATATCCTCTATGCCACCCGCACCATCTGGTCGGTTGCCGTCGATGCCTGGAAAGGTGAAGGAAACGCCCGCGAATACTGGATAGCACGCCTATCTGGTGCCATGCTCCTGCTTGCAGCCATTGTCCTGGCCATTCTGAAGTGACCCCTATGAATACTGCACTTTCTTCCCCCACGCCGCTCAACGCCGAACAATGGATCGCCTTCCATTGCTCACCCTTTATGCAGGGAGTCATCTGTATCATTCTACCCATGCTGCTTGCCTGCGTGGGACTCATCCTGACGCGCCGCTTCGTCCACCAACACTTCCTTCGCCAGCACCACGACATGGCGGGCCCCTTCTTCAACACGATGGGTTCCATCTATGGCATCTTCCTTGCCCTCATCGTCTCCAACACCTGGCACTACTACGACCAGACCAGCTCAAACGTGGTCCAGGAAGCCCGTTACCTCGAGTCGCTCCACAACAATACCGCAGCCTTCGCCGAACCCTTCAAGGGGCAGATCCGCTCATTGCTTGCTGAATACCGTGATTCTCTGGTCAAGGATGAGTGGCCTCTCCTAGCTGCTGGTGCTAGCAGTCCAAGGTCCACTACCGCACTCAAAAAACTCACCGAGACCTATGCATCCCATCAGATTTCCGGGATGGCGGTTGAAGGTCTTTTTTTCACTCAATCAATACATAATCTCGAGGAACTCAAGGGACTCCGTGCATCCCGCATCGATGACGCGGAAACCGGACTCCTTCCCTTCCTCTGGATCATCCTTATCTCGGGAGCGGCCCTTACCATCGGATTCTCTTACCTCTTCGGGGCGCAGAACTTTGCCACCCATGCCGTCATGACGCTGATCCTGACGGCGGTCATCGCCCTTGCCTTCTATACCATTGTAACCCTCGACTTCCCCTTCGCTGGCCCCGCGGCCATCGTCCCGGATGCCTTCACAAAACTGAATCTGAAGTGAGGGCCCTTGGAAGAGGGCCTGAGGCGTTAACGGTTTAGCCTGTATCTTATACTGCGAGCGCAGCAGAACAACGCGGGGTGCGAAAATCGCTGCGTCTGCTATTCGACGGTGACGCTTTTGGCCAGATTCCTTGGCTTATCCACATCACAACCCAGCTCCACCGCAATGTGGTAGGCGAATATTTGGAGAACGATCGATGTCAGGATCGGAGTCAAGATCTCGGGGGCATCTGGGATCAAGATGACGTCGTCGCAGACTAGCGAGAGTTGATCCCCTTTACCCTCGGTTCCGATGGCGATCACAGGACCGCCACGGGCCTTGACCTCCTCGATGTTGCTCAGATTCTTGTGAAAGACGGCATCGTGCGGGGCGATCACCACGGAAGGGGTCTCGGGATTCACTAGGGCGATCACCCCGTGCTTCAGCTCCGCACTTGGGTAGCCCATGGCAGCGATGTAGCTGATTTCCTTGAGCTTCAGGGCGCCCTCCATGGCCACGGGATAGTTGTACTGTCGGCCCATGAAGAGCATGACCTTCGACTGGGCATACCTCTTCGCGATCTTGGCGATTTCAGGCTCCAGCTTGAGGACTTTCTCGATTTGGCCGGGAAGGGCCTCGAGTTCGCTGATGATGCGGGTGCCGGCGGAGCTGGAGAGATTGCGGATACGACCAAGCAGCAGGGCGATGAGGGTAAGAATCGTGACCTGTGAGGTGAAGGATTTGGTAGCAGCCACGCCAATCTCGGGACCGGCATGCATGTAGACACCTCCGTCACTTTCCCTCGCAATGGTACTGGCCACATTGTTGCAGATGCCAAGAGTTCTGTGGCCCTTTCGCTTGCTCTCACGCAGTGCGGCCAGGGTATCTGCGGTTTCACCGCTCTGACTTAAGACAAAGACCAGGGTGTCTTTGGTCATGGGGAGGTTTCGATAGCGGAACTCGCTGGCGTACTCGCACTCGGTCGGGATCTGGGCCAGGCTCTCGATTAGGTACTCTCCGACCATGGCGGCATGGAAGGCGGTGCCGCAGCCGCTGAGAACGATCCGCTCGACCGTGCGCAACTCGGCATTGGACATATTGAGTCCGCCCAGCTTGGCAGTGGCCTCTTCATGCGAAAGACGCCCGCGCATGGCGTCGGTGACGCTGCGGACCTGCTCGTGGATCTCCTTGAGCATGTAGTGAGGATAGTCCCCCATGCCCACATCATCTTCGGTCATCTCGACCTTGGTGACATTGTAGTCGGCTCCATTCCCCTGGACCGTGGAAAGGGTAAATCCTTCGCCGTTAAGGACGGCGATCTCGTAGTCGTTCAGATAGACGACATCACGAGTGTGGCCGACGATGGCACTGACATCGCTTGCAAGGAAATGCTCCCCCTTGCCGATACCAAGGACCAGAGGGCTGCCCCGGCGGGCCCCAATAAGGACTCCGGGAAGATCCGCATGCACGATGGCGATCCCATAAGTGCCGGCAACCTGACCTAGGGCTTCGCGAAGCGCGGAGACAAGAGCTCCCTGGGTACGCTCGGCGGAGCGGTCAAAGGCACGGCCGACAAGATGAGCCAGAACCTCGGTGTCGGTCTGAGACTGAAACTGGTGCCCTTCCTGCTCAAGCTGCGTGCGCAGAGCGGCATAGTTCTCGATGACGCCGTTGTGAACCAGAGCTAGCTTGCCGGAACGATCGAAGTGCGGGTGGGCATTCTCACGGGTGACCTTACCATGGGTGGCCCAACGAGTGTGGCTGATGCCGGTAGAGCCGCCGATCGGGTTGAGAGCAATGGCCTTGCGAAGATCATCGATGCGTCCCACTTCCTTGCGGACGGAGACAATCCCCTCCTCGAGGGTGGCCACACCGGCGGAGTCGTAGCCTCGGTACTCCAAGCGACGAAGCCCCTCCAGAAGGATGGGGACCGCTTCAGCACGACCGACATAGCCTACGATTCCGCACATAAGATTTTTGATTTGATGCCCGTTACCCTCATTCACAGGGATTTGAGGCGATTTAAGAGGATGACAAACAGAAAGAGTCTTCGCAAGATGCTTTCGTCTTCCCCAATCCATCAATCCTAAAAAATATGCAAACCAAGCATGTCATCGCCCCAGCGACCCGCACCCTGGCCATCATCATGGGTGGAGGGGCAGGAAAGCGTCTCTTCCCTCTCACCAAGGACCGGGCTAAACCGGCGGTGCCGATCGGCGGAAAATACCGTCTTGTCGATGTGCCGATCAGCAACTGCCTGAACTCAGGCATCCGCGGCATCTACGTCCTGACTCAGTTCAACAGCACGTCCCTCCACCGCCACATCAACGCGAGCTACAAGTTCGACAATTTCTCCCCCAGCTTTGTCGAGATCCTCGCAGCACAGCAGACTCCCGAGGGATCAACCTGGTATCAAGGGACGGCCGATGCGGTCCGCCAGAATCTCCGCACCTTCATGGAGGGGAATTACGACTATTTCATCATCCTCTCCGGGGATCAGCTCTACCGCATGGATTACCGTGATGTCCTCCAGCAGCACATCGCAGGCGGAGCGGATCTCACGATCGCCTGCATTCCGGTGAATCGCGAGGCGGCCATGGGATTCGGTATCATGGAGACTGATTCGGAACAGAGGATCACCCGCTTTGTAGAGAAGCCGACGGATCCTGTGATTCTTGAGGAGCTCAGGATGAAGCCTCAGGTCTTCTGGGAACTCCATGAACCCGAGAATCAAGACCTCTATCTGGCCAATATGGGCATCTATATCTTCAACCGTCAGGTGCTGGCCGAGTGCCTCGACAACACGATGGATGATTTCGGGAAGAATATCATTCCGGGAACAATCGGCTCAAGGAATGTCCAAGCCTATGTCTTCCGCGGCTATTGGGAGGATATTGGAACGATCCGCTCCTTCTTCGACGCCAACCTCAATCTCTGCGATCCCTCTCCCGCATACAATTTTTACGCTCCCGGGGCTCCGATCTACACGCAGTCACGATTCCTGCCTGCAAGCGTGATCGAGGAAACGGTCATCAATCGCGCCATGATCTCGGATGGATGCCAGATCCGCTCGGCGCGTCTGGAACGATGCATACTCGGAATCCGCAGCCTGATCAGCCCCGGATCACGACTGAAGAACACCATCGTGATGGGCGCCGATTTCTACGAATCCGACAAGGGAGGCACGCCAGGGGGTGAGATTCCAATCGGCATCGGCAAAGATTGCATCATCGAGGATGCGATCATCGACAAGAACGCACGGATCGGTGACGGGGTGGTGATCACTCCCCACGACAAGGACGCGAACTCCGATGGCGAGGGATACTATATCCGGGACGGCATCGTGGTCATCCCCAAGAATGCGGTCATTCCTGCCGGAACCCGCATCTGAAGGTTTCCCGTTCCATCCTTTCCATGAAGAGAATCCTTAGAACCCTTCCTCTGCTAGCCATTCTCCTGCTTCTGGGGGGATGCCTGTATGACAACCCGCCCTCAACCCCCTCACGAAGCATCGATACGTGGCTAGTCGGCCAGTGGCAGACCAAGGGGAAGGCCGGTCATTCGTATTCCGCAGTCGTGTCTCCGACAACGGCTTCAGATCATTACCGCGTGACCTTCTCAAGGCCCGGCAGCAGCACTCAGGAGTTCGACGGGTGGATCAGCCGGGTGGATGGTTTCTCGATTCTGGTTCTCAAGTCCCTCGATGGCATTGGTGCTGGAAAATATCTCCTTTGCCATTACGAGCTACTAGCTCCCGGCACTCCACCTCCCGGTGGCATCGGGGCAGAACGCATCCGTCTGAGCGAGCTTCAACTCGACGAGTCGACGCGCTCTCTCGATTCCTTCAGACTCCGAGCTGCTATCCGCAGCGCCCTGAAGGAAGGAACTCTCCTTGCCCCCTTTGACACGGTGGCCGAGCGCAAGGGAAAGCTGGAAGCGATCCCTGGTAGCCTTATCTGGACCAAGACCGGCAGCGTGACCCTCAATGGGGAGACGTTCTGAAGCCGAGCAAAAGCTCGGCAAGGTGGATAGACTGAAGGCTGTTAGGCTGTTAGTCTCCGAATCCATTTCTATCATTTCGACCATTTCGATCCAAATCGTTTCCGCCCTAATAGTCTAAAAGACTTCAGCCTAAACACCTTTCCCAATGTCCAAACCAGCCACTACAGAAACACGCATGGAGAAGATCGTCAGTCTCTGCAAGAGGCGCGGCTTCATCTATCAGTCATCCGAGATCTACGGAGGCATCGGAGGATTTTGGGACTACGGCCCACTCGGAGCGGAACTGAAGCGCAATCTACGCGATACGTGGTGGCGCGCGATGACCCGGGAGCGGGAGGATGTCGTAGGTCTCGACGCCACAATCATCATGCACCCGGCGATCTGGAAGGCCAGCGGCCATGTCGACACCTTCGCCGACATGATGCGCGAGTGCACCATCACCAACAAGCGGGTCCGCGCCGACCATGTGGAGCCCCAGTCCGGTTCAGTGATCCGGTTCACCGGGGCCAAGGCGCCCACTCCGGGAAATTGGCATCTCGACAGAACCATCACTGTCTTGATGAAGCAGGGCGAGCATATCGAGAGCTTTCGCAAGCGGGTCCGCCTGCTTATCGCGCAGAATGCAGGAACTGCTGTCGGCAAGCCGGAGGAGATCGAACTCCTAGGCGAGGAAAAGATCGATGCGATCGACGGCTCGGTGGATTTTCATCCCGAGACCGGCGGAATACTCAACGAGGCGCGGCCGTTTAATTTGATGCTCCGCACCTATGTCGGACCGACGGCCACCGCGAACGATATCGCCTATCTGAGGCCAGAAACAGCCCAGGCAATCTTTGCCCAGTTCAAGAATGTCTGCGACTCCTCTCGCGTGAAGGTCCCCTTCGGCATCGGCCAGATTGGGAAGGCCTTCCGTAACGAAGTGACGCCTAAAAACTTCACCTTCCGCTCCCGCGAGTTCGAGCAGATGGAACTCGAGTTCTTCATCAAGCCCGATGAGGCAGTTCGCCTGATCCATGGCACCGTGGCGGCATGGAATGAAGGAGCCGACCTGAGCGAACCGAAGCCTGATTGGGGCTGGGAAATGTGGCACCGCTACTGGGTCGCACAGCGAACGGCCTACTATGCCTCTATCGGTCTTGGCATGGATGTCCTCGAATACCACTGGCAGACCAAAGCCGACCTCGCCCACTACGCCCGCGCCTGCGTCGACATCCACTACAAGTTCCCCTTCGGCACAGACGAACTGGAAGGAATTGCAGCGCGCGGATCCTTCGATCTTACCCAGCATCAGACCCACTCCGGCAAACAGCTCGAGTATTTTGACGAGGAGTTGAAAGCCGCCTGTGATGCGATGACCCCGGAGCAGAAGACAGCCTTCATCGATGAGACTCATGCATCCCGCACAAATCCTGCAATCACCCGTGAGGAGATCGCGAACACCTGCGAGAAGCTCTTCAAGGGGCTCTATATCCCCCATGTGATCGAGCCCTCCGCGGGACTCGACCGCCTAGCTCTTGCCATTCTTGCAAATGCCTTCGACGAGGAGGATGTCACCGATGATAAGGGAAAGACCGAGACCCGCACGGTGCTTCATTTCCATCCGAGGATCGCCCCGATCAAGGTCGGCGTCTTCCCGCTGCTCAAGAACAAGCCGGAACTCGTCTCCAAGGCCCGCGAGATCGTCGCCCTACTGCGCCCCCACATGAGCGTCTTTTACGACGAGACCGCCGCCATCGGTCGCCGCTACCGCCGACAGGACGAGGTGGGCACCCCGTTCGGAGTCACCATCGATTTCGAAACGCTCGGTGAGGAGAAGCCGGAGTTCAAGGATACGGTGACGCTGCGCGAGCGGGACTCCATGGAACAGCGCCGTATTCCGATCGCAGAACTCCTGCCCTTCCTGCTCAGCAGGATTTTGTGAGCTTCAACTCTCTGATACCCGAGGATAAATAGTCTCCCGCAGAGGCGCAGAGACGCAGAGTGAATAAGAAAGTGGAAAGTGCGTTTTGCCTCAACAGAAAATAAAGACCCGAACAATCCCAACTTGAGTCCTTATGGTGATTTTTCGCGGCAAGTTTTATTTACTCCAAAGATCCCTGCGCCTCCGCGCCTCTGCGGGATAATTTGCATCCGAGGAGGTAATCTTACTTCTCCACGACGGAGGCAGTCTCCCCGTCGGCGAATTGGGTTAGCATCCTCTCGCCCGGCTTGATCTGGGCGGCTGAGACAATGACCTTTCCGTCTTTCGCCCGCGTGATGCTGAAACCCCGCTGCAGGGTTGCTTGGGGGCTGAGCGCGGAGAGGGCCGAACCAACCCGACTCATCCTGCCTTTCTCACGCTCAAACCGGTGACGAAGGATCACACCTAGCTGATCTCCCAGCGAGGAGAGCCTCTGCTCGGCATTTGCCAGGCGATAACCCGGATGGGCCGATGCAATCTGCGCCGACATTCTGGCTAGCGTGGCATCCAACTGTTCCAAACGGCGATCCAAGAGCCCAGAGAGGGACTCCTCAAGACGATCTGCCGTCTGACGAGCCTCCTCCGTCCGGCGATAGGGTTCCCGGAATAATACCGAAGAGGCCAGTCGGTGCTCAGCTGCACGTTGAAGCCCTATCAGCGCATCGGCCTCACGCGCAATCTTAGCCACCAGAGCACGACAGCGCTCCAAAAGTTCGGAGCCCTCTGCGGCAAGCAGTTCCGCGGCGGCACTCGGAGTGGGAGCCCGTAGATCGGCGACGAAATCCGCAATTGAGAAATCGATCTCATGACCCACGGCACTCACGACAGGAATCCGGGATTCGGCGATGGCACGTGCGACGACCTCTTCATTGAATTCCCAGAGATCCTCCAGACTCCCTCCACCGCGTGTGACAACAATGACATCCACAGGACCGATAGAGGGATTTCCCTCGGAGAGTTCTAAAATGGCGGTGGCAATTTCGGCGGCCGCTCCCTTGCCCTGCACCCGCACGGGGTGGATGACCACCCGGAGCCCCGGATGGCGACGGTGAAGAACCTGTAAGAAATCCTGGATCGCCGCTCCCGTGGGAGAAGTGACCACGCCGATCCGGCGCGGGAATCGGGGGATCGGACGCTTCCTCTCCAGATCAAAAAGCCCCTCGCCCGCGAGTCGTCGCTTGAGTTCCTCAAATCGGGCTTGAAGCATTCCCTCTCCCTTGGCCTGCACCAGTCTCACCATCAGCTGGTACTGCCCGCGGGCCTGGTAAACGCTCACCGGCCCGTAAAGCTGTACTTGGAGGCCGTCTCGCAACTCGACCTTCTGGCCCGAGGCGGAGCGGGCAAAGAGGACGCAGGAGAGCTGCGATTCCTCATCCTTGAGCGTGAAGTAGCAATGGCCGGAGCCTTGGCGACGGAGGTTGGAAATCTCCCCCTCGACCCATACCATGCCGATACCCTCTTCAAGAAGCCCGGTGATCCGACGAGTCAACTGGGCTACGGAGAACACTTCAAGCTCCTTGGAATCATTAGAATCCTTGGAATCCTTGGAGGCGGATGGTTGCGGCGACAGCTCTTTGGGAGATTTGCGAGAAGTCGGGGCGGCAGAGATCAGCGTATCCTTCCGTGCAGCAGGTTCAGTGAGTTTACGGCTTCGCGGAAGCACGGGGGCCATGTCAAAGCCGAGTTGCAACTCCCCCTCCGCTTCCTTGCCTGGGCGACGTGACATGGTCAGGAGAGCTGGGAGCGCAGTCCCGCAAGCAACTTCTCCAGGCGTCTCGGGATCTCAATCTCTTCCAGCAGCATCTGGCGCACACGGGGATCGGCAATCAGCGTCGAAGCCACCAGATCCGTGATAACGCCGATATTGGTGATCTGGTTCAGATAGGCTTCGAACTCGGATGGCAGTTCGATCCCCTGCTCTTTGAAGCGCGCACACAGGGCGTGCAACTGGATGACCTTCGACTCCAGATCATCGTGCTCCCCTTCGTGGCTGCGAAGCTCCTCGACCCGCGCGATGCGATAGGGACTGGACTGATCCCAACCGGTGAACCTCACACGGCATACACCCTGCAGGATCAGGTTGGAGGTTCCATCATCATTCCGGATACAGGCCCGGACCAATCCCGCTCCAGCGATCATCTCGACCTCGCTCTCCTCCTGATTGCGCGGCATCGCCATGGCGACCATGCGACCTGCAGCAAGCGCCTCCTCGAGCATCTCACGATAACGCGGTTCGAAAATGTAGAGCGGCAGCAGCGCATTGGGGAAGAGCGTTACCCCCGGGAGTACCATGACCGGAAGGGTTGGCGGCAGCGGTTCGATTTGTTCCCCATTCATAACATCAAGCTACGCATTCTAGGAGCTCTCCATAAACCAGAAAAACCTGTTTTATCGTCCGATCCGATCCCTCAATGAATTAGGGCGAAATTGTTCCTTTTTAAACCTTCACCCAACCCTTTACAGCAGCTAGTTAAAAGCCTGTGACCGTCTACTGTCCTTCCATGTTTTCTAGATCGGGCGGTGTGTCCTTGATGATCTGCCTGTTCCTTGGTGCCATCTCCACTCTCATGGCGGAGACGTTCGATCCCCTGACCGTGACCTTTCAGCCCAAGCAAGCCATCGGCACGATTCCCGTTTGGGAAACCGGAACCACCAATGTTCCCTCGATTCATGCCGAGTCTGATTCCGTTTACATTCCCGTCCCATCGCTTTCCTCCCAAGAGGAGATCGGATGCTTTGCACTCACCGTGGTTTTCCAAGACACCGGAGATGGAGGTCCCGTCGTGGAGTGGAGATCGAACAAGGGGGATCTCACCCTCCTGAGCGCAGGCTTGGGGGAGAGTGGGGTAGCGCTTGGATTGAATGCTCACACCCTCCTGCTCCCCCAATCACTGACCTTGGACGGGGGTAGTATCAGCGTCTCCTATGTCGGAAGGTTTTCCCGCCTGATATCGACTTCCCTTCGTCCAGCAAGGGAACTGGGTGTGGCGGCGCTTGGCGAGGACTTCAAGCCTGCCCTTATCGAGAATGATCACCAGGTCCTTGCCGAGGAAGAAGTCTCCGGAGCCGATCAGCATCCCCAGTCAGGAGACAGGACCGATGGTTCTGTCATCCATGCGGATTTGGCAGCCTCTCCCCTGCGTCTCGATCTTCCTGGATCGGGAAACACGACGGAATTTGTGGTTCCTCTCTCGGACAAGCCGGTGGGAAGCCTGCTTCAGGCCGAGGTGGGAGGACTGGATCCCGAGTCTTGGATTGAGGTCCGCATCAACGGCGAGTTGCGTGGCATTCTGGCCCCAGCTCCCTTCTCTCTTAAGTCACCCGGAGTCATCATCTCCCCAGAAGGCCACCTTCAGGTGGCGGGTTGGCGGAACGCATCGATTTTCATTCCCTCCAGACTCTGGGCCACAGGTGACAATTCGATTGTCCTCTTACTGCATCGTGCTCCGGGCGATTCCGGCTCTCCTGTCTACCTGAGGAAGGTCAGAGCCGATCTTCTTTTCCCCAGTATCAGCACCAGCACCAGTACCGCCCCGTCATCAACGGCATCGGGATCTCCTGAAACCCTCTCCACAGGGTCCCTTTACGGAAATCCTTCGCCCTCGCTTTTTCATGCATCCTCACCGGCTCCACTTCGGACAGGCGGCCTTCCTTAAATCCATCGACCGATCTTGACGCCACACGCTTCCTAGATGAGATCTAGGAAAACACTGATTCTCACCTTTCTTCAACCATCCGAGCGACCATGCCATCTATGAACAATCCCTCTCGCTTCAACCACCGTGCCTCACTCCGCGGAGATTCAGGTTACACACTCTTCGAGATCATGCTCGTGCTCGGTATCATTGCCGTGCTGGTCGGTTCAGCCATCTACATGCTTTCGGGCAATATTGATGTGGCCAAGGAACAGCGCGTGCAGAGCGACATTCAGGCTATCTCCATGCAACTCCGCACCTACGAGATGCTCAATTACCGCAAACCAACTACCGAACAGGGCCTCAAGGCTCTGGTCCAGATGCCCTCTTCGGATCCAAAGCCGCAGCATTGGAAGAAGCTGATGGAGAGTGTCCCTCTCGACCCGTGGGGTAATGAGTACATCTACATCAATCCGGGAAAGTTCAAGACCGACGGTTTCGATCTCTACTCATTCGGGCCGAAGGGAGTCGAGGGTGACGGCAATATCGGAAAATAATCGGCGGGTGCGGAGAAGGGGCGTCCGCGCTTTTACACTGCTAGAGATCATCATTGCCCTCTCACTGGTGGCGATTCTCATCTCGGCCTCACTTCCCTATCTCTTCGACTCCTTTGCCGCTGCCGCGGGAGACCGCGCTGCGGATGCTATCACGAAAAGAGCCCAGGAGATCCGCTCCAAGGCCATGGAATCAGGAGAACGTCAGAAAATCATCCTGACCTCCAACGGCGTGAAAGACATGCCCCTTCCGAAAGGATGGACTCTGGAAGTCAAGGGGCTCAATGACTCAAAATTCCATGCTCCGACACGTAACCAGTCATGGGAATTCAATGCTGCAGGCATCTGCCAACCGCTCTCGCTCCGCCTCGCAAACAAAGATCGAGAGATCCTGCTCTCCTTCGATGCATTGACAGCGCAACCGGCCCATGATGATGAGTAACCGGGATTTCAGGAACAGATCCGGAGTCTTCACCCGGGGTTTCACCTTGTTCGAGGTACTGATCGCCTTGGCCGTCTTCATGCTGGCAGTGACCGGTCTGGCCATCGCCCTAAATACCGCGCTCCAGGAGGCCCTGGAGGTTAGGCAGCGCTCGTTTTGCCGGGCAGAACTGGAATCACGGCTCGCCTTCTGCCAAGCAGTCCCTCCTCCAGTCGGAAGTACTAGAGTGCTGGAAGCCTCTAAAAACCACGGAGTGAAGGTCGAGGAGTCCCTTATCCCTTGGCCGCTGAAAAACGGGCAGGGCCTCGAGGTAGTAGGACTGAAGAAGTTGACGATCAAGACAACCTCCGGCAACCAGACGGATCGGGCGGAGATTCTGCTCAACCTTCCATGATCACCCTGGCCTCCAAACGATCCGGTGACAGTACATTGAAAGCCTTCACGCTGCTGGAGGTGATCCTTTCCATGGCGATCATGGCCCTGCTCGCAGCCTCGGTCTATGCGATCACGAGTTCCTCCATCACAGCGGCACGCACTGCGATGGATCAACAACTTGTCCTGCGCCGCCTGGATGCCTTTATACGAATCACTCGCAACGCCTTCCTTAATCTTCCAGGACAGGGAACAGTCGCTCTCGAAATAGGCAAGGGTAAGGGAGGTGCAGCTGAGCCCCGCTTAATCTTGGGAAAGGTTCAGGGACTTTTTGGGATGCCAAGCCTTGGTGGAGCATCCCTGATGCTAGCCGCAAAGGCGCGGTCGGATGGTACGAGGACGATCTGCATGGTAAGGATTCCCGCTCGCCTGAGCGACCGCGAACTGGAAGCGGCAATGAATGCCCCCGGCGTTCCTCTTCTGCCTAAAGTCCGAAAACCGCGTTGGTCCTTCATGGCGGCAGCCAATGGGGATGGAACACCTGCCTGGAAGGAGGAGTGGCCCACAGGAGGTGGAAGCCCCCGCCCCCTGCTGGTGCGTCTGCAGCTAGAAATCGACGAGATTCCGGATCCCGTAGAAGCGATTTTTTATGTACCGCCGTTACTAGCACCCCAAGCTGTCACGACAACGCAAACAAATGCAGTGCAGCCATGAAGAGCCTCCCTCTGCAACGAACCTCCGCAATGGCCTTACCAATGGTGCTCTGGAGCATCGCCTTGCTCACGGGTATCGTCCTGCTTTTAGCCGGAATCATCGAGGGATGGATCACCGAGGAGACGCATTCCGGAAAACTCTTCCAGGCCCGCCAGCAGGCCTTGTCGGGGGTAGCTGTCGCCATGAACCCCGGGGTGTTCCCTGGAGACCCACTCTTAAATCAGTTCTCCAAGGACAAGAGCGAAGGCTATCAGGTTGTGATCAAAGATGAGTCAGGACTGATCAATCCGAACTACTACCTCGCGCAGACCCCTGATCAGCGCTCGACGCTTGGCCAACTCTTCACTGCCTGGAAACTCGACAAAAACAGCTCAGATACAGCCACTGACGGTCTCTACGACTGGCAAAGCCAAAGTCCCTTCCGGTCGCTTCATGGAGCGAAAAAAGAAGAGTATGAAGCCGCTGGAATGTCGGGACTCCCTCCGGGATTTCCCTTTGCCTCTTCCGAAGAGATGGAGCTGGTGATTGGGTTTGATCCGGTTGTGCAGGCAAAGCCGGACTGGATCAGCTACTTCACCACCTACTACAACGGTCCTGTGAACATTCTCCGGGCACCGAAAAATATTCTGGTAGAACTGCTCGGCCTGCTTCCCTCCCAGGCGAATGCCTGGATAGCCCTGAGAGCCGGCAAGGATGGGATCGAAAACACAGCAGATGATCTTCTCCCGACCGACATCACCAACGCCATCAGCTTGATGGGAGTCAATGGAGCGCAGGGAGCCGTCATTGCAAAAATCTGTACGATTACGGGTTCTGTGCGACGGATCGAGAGCACCGGCTTCTGCAACGGGGTGAAGCAAAGAATCACGGTGATTGCACCCGCGGGCTCAACACAAAGTCCCCAAGCTGCAAGCTCTGTGCTAGGATGGTCCGAGCAATAATTCTGCCATGGATCCATCCTCCGCAATCCTCATCCCGGAGACTCCTTTGACCGATAAGGCCAAGGGAGGGAAATCTCTTTTATCCAACGGGAAAGAACGCTCAGGAGGCACTGTGATCGAACGTCCGGGAGCCGAACCCGGCATCTGGGAACGCTGGTATCTTCCCGCGCAGGGGAGCCCGGAAATTCTCAACGATGAAGAGGCCCTGCCTAAAAAATCCTTGAGGGTGATAGCCCTGCCCTCATTGTCCCTTTTTTCCTGGCCACTCTGGATCGCGGCGGAGGGAGAAAGCCGTGATCTCGTCAAGATGGAGCTGGCCGGCAGGCATCTCCTCAAACGAGGAATGGAGGAGGGATTGACCGCCATTCCGATTCTCCAACTCGGGGAGCGCCGACTGGTCCTGGCCGTGGCTACAGAGGAACCATTTCCCGAGGAGATGATGCCCGATAATTGGAAAAATGCCGCGCGCTTCGAGATTTCGGCTCGTCTCCGGGGTCCCGAGGCAAAGCCCGATATGATTCTGTGGCAGGAGCAGGGCGTCATTCAGGCCGCTTATTACCGTGACGGACAAACAGTCTGGTTCTGCGCCGTCCGTCCCGGACACTGCGGATCAACATTACGACGCGCCTCGGTGCGACTTCTTTCAGAGGGCATCCTGGGTCATCTTCCGTCCACGATTCTCCTTCAGGGGATATCGTTGGAAGCACGTCTCTTGCTGACCAAGGAACTCGCCACCAACTTTCCCCAAGCCAGCATCTCCGCGCCTCAGGAAGTCACTCCTCCCTCACTTCCACCAACACCGATCGACCTCACTCCAACGGGGGCGCGACAGGAGAGGCTTTTTAAACAACGCAGTGAACGACTCCTCTCCATCGGTTCCGTGGCGGCCCTCCTCTACCTGTTGCTCTTGGCTTGGGGGTCGGGAGATCTCTTGATCCGGCAGGCTGCTTTAAAGCGTATCCGGAGGGAAATGGCGGGCATCGAGGCTCCGGCCCTCCAAGCAAAACAGGAATCGGAGCGCTGGAATGCCCTGCGCCCTGCTGTGGATCCAAGCACGTATCCCCTGGACCTTCTGGCCGCCGTGTCAGCCCCGACCGAAGGGGGAAAAGTGCGTCTCACCAACTTTAACTTAGAGCATGATCACCTCCTGATCTCGGGTGAGGCAACCGATGTCACCCAGGCCTACGCCTTTATCGAGCAACTCAAGAAAAACCCGCTGCTCCAGGAGTACGACTGGACGTCGGGCCAGCCCCAACTGGCGGGGAAGAACAGTGTTAAGTTCGATATGGAGGGGACTCGTCAAGGTCCACGCCAAAACCTCCCATGAGAACCCTGGCTCCCAACGAAAAAACCCTTCTCCTGCTGTTATGCGGCGCACTCTTTGTTGCCGTAAACATGGCAGGCATCCGATCATTTCTGAAAGCCAGGGACGGCTTACGGAAGGCCATCGCGACTGGAACATCGGAATTGACCCTGGACAAAAATTGGATCGCGGTCGGCAGTTCATTGGCTCCTGCCGATAACTGGATTAACTCTCACCCGATGCCGCGCTTTCTACCCGATGAGGCCAGTTCACAGCTTCTGAAGTCGGAACGGGACGAAGCTGAAAAAGCGGGTCTGAAGGTGACAGAGGAGAATCTTTTGCCAACTCAGGATACCAAATACGGCCCGACAGTTGCCGTCTCAGTAAAAATAACGGGGCCCTTCGAGGGAGTGGTCAGGATGCTGTTTGCCCTGCAATCCCCCACGGCCTGGCGCACCGTTGAGAAATTGACATTGAAGAGCGACGCCCAGCCCCCCAATGTCGTCGCCGACCTTGAGTTGCATCAATATTTTCAACCTTTCGCCAGTCCGGAATCTTCACCGAAACCAACTCACCCATGATCCTCAGAATGCATATCAGGCTTTCCGGGAAGCGATTTAACAGGACAGGGGTGTTCCTGATTGCGCTTTCGGGCTTCTTATTGCCCCTCGTTTCTGCTTCAGAGACCCTGGGCAGTTCCGTCGCTCCCTCCCGGAATGCCTGGGAAAAGCCTCGCGATCTCTCCTCCTTCCAGCAGTTGCTCAAGCGCTCCCCCTTTTCACTTCCCACAGCGGAAGAAAGTTCACCGCTAGCAGATCGCTATGCCATGACAGGCATCGTCAATATCAATGGAGAGGAACAGATCTTTGTCTTCGACCGCACCGACCAGAGCCGTGAACTCATCGGTAGAAAGCCAAACACAAAAAACATGTCCCTTGTTTCGTTGATCCGGGACGGCAATACCGTTCCTCAGAAGGCCAGCATCTTGGTGGGCAGTGAAACGGGTACTATCGGCTTTCTGGAATCAACGCAGCAGAAAGGAGCGCCTCCTGCCCAAGCCATTCCGGGTTCCGTGTCGGCGGGCATTCCCGGACTCCAAGGCACTCAACCCGGAGTACACCTGCCTCAGTTGCCTCCGCTACCTCAACTCCCGGGAGCCTCTCAATCCCAACAAATACCCCAAGGGAGCCAGCCTGGACAGGGACGCCGCATCATCCGCAGGCCCGTCATTACGGCGCCACAGCCCCAAAACGCCAACCCATGATCTCCCTGCTCCGCAGCATCAAACCAACCTTTCTACTGCTGCTCTTTCTCTGGGGCATTCTGGGAAACTTGAGCAGAATCGTTGCACAACAACCGACTGCAAATCTCCCGACCATGCCCGCAGAAGCTAACATCTCATTACCGACACCAAGCGCGGAAGAGGGTATTTCGATTCAATTTCCACACACCTCCGTTGCCGAGGTTCTCACGGTCTACGAGAAACTCACTGGCAAGCGCTTGATCCGTGATTCCAATCTGGCGGGACCGGAGCTCTCGATCATGGTCGCGGACCCGATCCCCCGGAAAGAGGCGATCTCATTGATCGAAAGCTCACTCCTGCTCAACGGCTACACCGTTGTTCCCGTCGATGAGAAAACCGTGAAAATCCTGGGCCCCAGCCGTCCTCCCCGCAGCGAGGGACTCCCCCTCTATTTGGAAGAATCCCAGCTCCCTCAGGATGGAGACAAGATTGTTAGCTTTTACAAACCATTGCAGTTCCTATCCCCTGCCGAGGCGACCTCCATCATCGATGGCGTTGTCCAAAGAAACGCCTACGGCGCGATTGTTCAGATCCCCAATGCAAGCGCGATTGTCATCACCGACAAGACCCCGATTATCCGCAAGGCGATTGCCATTCTGGCGGTCGTGGATCATGAACCTAGCCAGATCATCACGGAGTTCGTGCCCCTTCAGCGGGCCAACGCCGAGAAGATCGTCGAGACGCTAAACCAGATGTTCGGTAGCAGCTCCTCCGGCGGAGGCGGGGCCTCAACTCCTCCTCAGGGAGCCCAAGCGGCTGCCGTTTCAGGGGGAGGTGATGCCCATCTTCTGAGCGGCAAGGCACAGTTCATCGCTGATAAGCGGACCAACAGGGTCCTGATGATCGTGAAGGCCGAAAACTACAAGTACCTCAGGGAACTCATCGATAAACTGGATCAAGCCGTGGAGTCAGCCGAACCACTGGTTCGCCCCCTGAATTACATCTCGGTCAACGATCTGTTCCCGGTCCTTGTGGATATGCTCAAGGGCAAGGATGACACCGACTCGAAGGGAAGCAGCTCAACCGGGAACAACTCCCAGGCAAACTCCAAACAAACTCAGAACTCCTCCGCAGGGACAGGTGGTGCGGGTGGAGCAGGTGGAACCGCAGGAGGCAGCGGGGTAGTCGCCAATACGCCCGACAAACTCGGTGAAGCTGTTGCCCAGAATCCACCCCAGTCTGCCACGATTGGTTCCACAAGTGTCATTGCTGACGCATCGGGCAACAGCATCATTGTCTACGGTCCACCCGAGAGTAAGGGGAAGGCCGCCCAGATCATCGACCTGCTCGACCGCAGGCCAAAGCAGGTTTATCTGGCCGCGGTCATTGGACAACTCCGGCTCACTGAGGGTCAGGAATACGGGGCTTCATGGTTCGCCAAGATCAACAATGGCAGCAGCAATAGCCTTGTGGGAGGGGCTCTCAACAACACATTTGCAGGAGCTCTTACCAACCTGGTCACCTCCTCACTTACGAATGTTGTCGGTTCTTTCCCATCCAGCCTCACCGGGCTCACGGTCTATGGAACGATCGCCCAAGGTATCGCCACCTATGCCCATGCTCTGGAAAGCACCGGAAAATTTCGAACGATCTCAAGGCCGGTCGTCTATACGGTGAACAATAAAAAAGCCGTTATCTTCTCGGGGCAGAACGTCCCAATTCCTGGCCAAACGACTTATAATAGCAATCTTTCTGGAGGTGCCGTTAACCCCATCGCATCACAGACTTCGACGATCCAATACGAACCCGTCGTGCTCAAGCTCGAGGTCATCCCCCTCATCAACTCCGACAAGGAAGTGAACCTGACGATCGCCCAGCACAACGACAAAATCGGTACTTACAGTAACATTGGCGGAAACTCCGTACCGACCATTGAAACTCAGGAGCTGACAACAACCGTTCGAGTTCCTAATGGCTCCACTATCATTCTGGGAGGGCTCATCACCGATGACAAAACCACCGATCTTTCCGGCCCCCCCGGATTGTACAAAATCCCCATTATTGGCCCCCTGCTTGGTGGCGATAGTAAGAAGAACCGCTCTCGCAGCGAACTGGTGATCATGATCCAACCGATCGTCGTCGATAATAACGAGGCCATGGAGAAGGCCAGCATCGAGGAGGGGGCTAATAGCGAACTCGGAAAACGGGCCAGAAACATCAAGGAGAGACTTGAGCCGACACCAAGCCCAACTCCCAAGAAAAAGGGATTCCATCTCTTTAGCCTGCCGAAGATCGATAATTACTAGGGAGACGGCATCACTTTCTGGTGGACGATCAGGTGGAGAGGTTGCATCCTGTCCAACTCTTCATCTTCGGATGGAGAAGGAAACGGGTAGGTACCGAAGTGGCCAAACGGGGCGGACTGTAAATCCGCTGGCTCTGCCTTCAGTGGTTCGAATCCACTCCTGCCCAGTTCTTTCTGACATTATGAAGTCAGAAGGATGAATGATGAAACGGGATGCCTATCTCTTCCGCGTATCTGACTGCCGTTCCACGTTGCCAAGCGCCTCTTCGTCGTGACACGAGAGGTTGGCATTCCGGAACTTGGGATCATCCGGCAGGAGCATCTGGAATGTCCGATGCACCTCCCAAAAAGCCTTCCCGGACCTGATCCGGCATCCTAGGACATGCCCTCCGAACAATCCATCCTCACTAAGGAAATGGAAGTGATATCCGGGGACATTGAGTCCGCTTACATAGGGAGGACAGCGAAATCCAACCAAGGTGCCGGTCAACTGCCTAGCTTCAAAAATATTTTCCTCCCGCGCTACTTCTGCAAGTGGGCGGTAAGGCGGTTTCTGCCGCGAGATGCTCCGGGCTCTTATCAGGGGGAAGTCCCCACGGATCTTGATCGCCCAGAAATGATTCCTTGTTCCGAGTCGATTATCTAACCATTTCTGGAGGGCGGAAAAGGACCGGAGTTGCGGAACCGCGGCCTTATGCTCTCCCTTGAAGAAACAAACCGTAGCAAAAGAGGTCTTGTCTTTTGGCTGGAGGCGATGAACCGATCCATCCCCAGTGATTTTATAAAAAAACCCATCAAGACCGATCATCTCTCCGTCTAGGTGATTAACCGTGCCGATTCCAAAATCACCATGCTTACTCACCTCGTTGAAAGTGGCAGGCCCATCGTAGATTCCCTGCATTAGGGCATCGATGGTGGAGAACTGCGATAGAGGTTGAATGCCCTCCCTCATACGCTGATTCGTGAGCCCTCTTACTGCAACCGTATCGACTCGATGATTATTTTATCGGTCGGGAAGTCGTTGCTGTTCGCGTGCATGCCGCTGATGGCGTCGAGCACTTCCAATCCCTCGGTCACTTTGCCAAAGACAGTGTACTGGCCATTAAGCTGGGGCATGGCCTCGATGCAGACAAAAAACTGGCTGCCATTGGAGGCCCTTGTGGGATTGATCGTATCGGGCAGGCGGGCAGTGGCAACAGACCCCTTCTCGAGCTTCAGGCGGATCTCAGCAGGGATGGTGTAGCCAGGGCCTCCTGTGCCGGCACGATCTGAGTCCTGAAGGCCAAGTCCTATCTGCTGAAGGATGCTTTCGACGAGCCCTAGGCGGGTCTTAGGATCGCCCGTCTGGACTAACTGATGGGGAAAGAGGCGATGAAACCGCATTCCGTCGTAATAATGACGCTGGATCAGATCCTTGAAGTTAGCACCGGTCTGCGGCGCCGCGGAATCGTTCAGCTCGATCACGATGCGCTGCGGTTTCTTCTCCTTGCGGACCTTGATCAGCATGATGGCGGCTTGAGGCCCTGATCCGGCATAACGAGGCGTTGTGGCGCATCCTGTCAGAAAAAGCATTGGCAGGAGAGCTAGAGGAAGCAGGGATCGGGTATTCATGAGCCGTTGACTTGTGTGATGCTGAGCGGAGTCTTTCCTCCGGTCAAGGGATCGAGGGCAAAAAGGGGAAGGTCACCTTCTACTGCACCGCGCTTAAGATAGGCCATGGCAAAGACCAATGCAGGCTCTCCGACTCCGGTCAACTTGGGGGCAACACTGGTGATCGAACCAACAGTGCCTTCCTCCGTGATAATTTCATATCCTGAAGCGAGAGTTGTTTTTCCCGGAGCTGTCAAGAGGCTGAGCAGGCGATTGACCCGGCCGATACTCTTGAGCCGGGAGATGACTTCCTGTCCCGGGTAGCACCCCCGGTCATAGTCGATATGCGTGCGATCAAGGCCCGCTTCCGGAGGCAAAGTCTCCTCGCTGAGTTCAGATCCCCAGGCAGGGATTGCCCTCTCGATTCGCAGGGTCTCGATGACAAGGGGGTCCAGCATTGGGAGCGATGAGACGCCTAGAAAATCTTCATCCAGATCGAGACCTGAAATTCCCAAGCGGTCAACTAGGATGCCGGGAGCGGAAATCCAGGGCTCCGACTCAGCCAGTCTCCCGAAAAGATGGATCGTAGGCGGGGAAGTTTCGATAGAAACGCTTACATCATCCGCCACAATATAACGCTCCAAGCGGGCGATCAGAATCTCTTCCAAGGAGGGATCACTTTCGACCATCAGGTCGTCATTATCGCGCCAGATCAATAAGGGCGCGCAGAGCTTTCCCTTCGGGGTCAGGATGCAGGCCTGCAAAGCATGTCGGATGGCCATACGACTCAGATCGCGTGTGATCTGTCCGTTTAGATAACGGAAGGCATCGACTCCGGAGAGACGCAGAAGAAGTCGTGGAGGCAGGAGAAAAGCACCTCCCATCTCCTTGGCCTGGCGCAATTGTTCCACCGGTTCCTGCAGCATTGCCAGGGATTTCAGGAAGTCTTTGACCGGACAAAGAGTTCGAAAAAGTTCTTTTTCCCAACCTTCGGATCAACTCCTTTTGTTATCTTGGCCTTCTGGTCATTCCCCTTTGCTTTCTTGGAGATGCTAGTGACGACTGGCGAAAGATGTGTCTGTTCCGGGAGATCCTTCACGCTCCCTGCATAATCATAATGACGGGCCAAGGAGGCAAAGTCATCTTCCCCCCACCCGGCCTGCATCGCTCCCATCAGAGCTCCCGCAGTCGCGGCGGTGACGGGCATGTCGATCCCCTTACCTTCGACCGACCGCAGGGCAATCTGGAGATCCTTCAGCATGTTCTTGACCGAAAAACGGGGCGAGAAGTCACCGGTGAGCATGAGGGGCAACTTGGCGGAGATTACTCCGGAATTCGCCACATTATGATGCAGGGCTTCCAGGAGACGAGGAAGCGGGATTCCTCCCCGAGCCAGTAGGGCTAGGGCCTCGGAGAGCACGCCGATTTCCGCAGCGCTGATCATATTGGTAGCGATTTTCACGTAGGTGGCGGCACCCACAGGGCCCATCAGCAGGATGGCCTTGGCGGAGGCCTTGAGAACGGGCATGACCCGTTCGAGCACAGACTCCTCTCCACCTATATAGTAAACAAGCTCTCCTTCGGCCGCTGCGTCGCGACTGCCGGTGAACGGGGCATCCAGAAAAGAAGCCCCCCGTTCATTGACCAAGCGGGCGGCCTCGAGTGTCTCGGCAGGACCGACTGTCGCGTGGTTCATGACGATATGGGATTCACCCAAGGCCGTCCCCATCGAACGAATCACTTCGAGTAGCGCCTCGCCATCCCGGACAAAAATCTGAAGGATATCCGCCGATTCCGCGACCTCGCGAGCCGAAGAGAGAAAGTTCGGCTCAGTCCGAGGCGAACGGCTCCAGACGGAAACGAAATACCCCTCTCGCCTCAGAGCCCCCGCAATACGGCTCCCAATAATCCCGAGTCCGATAACCCCGACGGGTGTCTTCTGAGACGACTCCATCGGGATCAGTTAAACCACTGGGAATTATCAGCCCTTACTTGGCAGGCACCATGGAAGCGCTCGGAGCAGGAAGAGTGCTCTCGATTTTCGCAGCCTGGCGGAGCTCCTGCATCACACCCTTGAAGATCTCGCGACGCTTCTGGGCCTGGAGAAACTGCATGATCTGAGCCTTGGCCTCGTCGAAGGCGGCTGTGCCGGCAGGCTTATTGTCGGTAACCTTGATCACATGGTAGCCGAACTTAGTCTTCACTGGGGTGACGCTCACGGTGCCGACCTTCTGGGCGAAAGCGGCATCGGCAAACTCCGGCACCATCTTGTCCTTCGGGAAGTAGCCCAAGTCTCCTCCACGCTGAGCGGCTCCAGGCTCCTCGGAAAGCTCGGAGGCCAGCTTATCAAACGGCTCGCCCTTGTTCGCTCGCACGATCGCGGCCTTGGCCTTGTTCTCGGCGACCTTCTGCTGCGCTGCAGTGGCATCAGGAGCAGTACGGAAGAGGATGTGGCTGGCCTTCACGAGGTCGGGGTTGGTGAACTCCTTAGTGTTAGCATCGTAGAACTTCTTGGCATCGGCCTCGGTGACACTGTCCTTCCCTGCGACCTGCGACTGCATCCACTTGGATTGGCGGATCGACTTGCTGAGGTTGGCCACAAACTGATCCATGGTGAGACCCGACTTCTTCATTTCGGCCTGAAAGACCTCCTCGGAGGGGAACTGGCTTTTGATCTTGGCAAGCTGGGCATCCACATCGGCCTTGTCGACCTTGACCGCGGCGGCCTGCTTGTCGACAAGCTTCTCCATGATCATACCGTCGAGGATCTGGCGATAGCCCTGCATCTTCTGATCGGCAGTAAGGGGCGCATTGGCTTGGCCGCTGGCAGCGAGAGCTTCATTGAAGGCCTTCTCCAGATCAGCCCGGCTAATCTTATCTCCGTTGACGGTAGCAACGGGGTCCTTCAAGGCGACCGCGGAGGAACTTGCTCCGCCCTTGGCAACAGCATCCGAGATCATCTTATTGATGTCCGGTGTGGCGGAGGACTTGGAGGAGGAACTCTGCGCATGAAGAAGACCTGCGGAGAGGATGATCGAAAGAAGGATGATGAATCGTTTGGTCATGAGTTAAGTGGTGAGATAAGTACTTTGCACGGGATGGACCCAGGCGCCAGCCGAAATTCGTCTCTTTTTTGTCTTTTAGGGAACCACTGATTCCATTTTCGGGCATCCGATTCCGTATTGGTCCACACCTTGAGGGTTTACTTTCCCGAGAGGCAGGATAAATTCACCCTTCTTGCTCACGTGGCGAAACTGGCAGACGCGTACGTCTCAGAAGCGTATGGGGAAACCCATGGAGGTTCGATTCCTCTCGTGAGCACTTCTTTCTTTTATCAAGCCATCCCAGGGCCCCACTAGAGCCACTAAAACCGTTCACTCATGGAGATCCATAAAGAGAATCCCGAAATGGTACGGGGACTCTTCTCCGATATCGCGGGGCGTTATCAAGTGGTCAACCATCTGCTTAGCGGAGGGCTCGACTTTTACTGGCGCGCTATCGCAGTCCGTTTGATCAACTCCTGGAAACCATCAAGCGTTCTCGATGTTGCCACAGGAACCGGTGATCTTGCCATGGCGATCAGGAAGGCCTGCCCGCAAGCCCGCGTCGTAGGCGCTGACTTCTGCCGTCCCATGCTGGAGGTTGCAAAAAGGAACGGCCTGCCGGAACTCGTCGTGGCCGACGGGATGAACCTGCCCTTTGCCGATCAAAACTTCGATGTCGTCACCGCGGCGTTTGGCCTTAGAAATATGGCCTCCTGGGAGAAAGGTCTCTCCGAAATGGCACGCATACTGAAGCCGGGCGGTCACCTCCTCATCCTCGATTTTTCCCTCCCCGCGCGTCCGCTCATTCGTCCACTCTACCGCTTCTACCTGCACCATATCCTTCCGCACATCGCCGGCCTAGCAACTGGCCGCAAAGATGCTTACGAATACCTCGGCGTCTCCATCGAACAGTTCCCCTCAGGCAAGACCATGACCTCCCTCATAGAATCCTGCGGGTTCCGAGAGGCTAAGGCGTACCCGCTAACGCTTGGCACAGTGTCAATCTACACTGCGATTCGGAACTAGATCTTAACTAGGATTAATCAACCTTGGAGTCCTGCTTGACCATGCTCAGGGCTTCCTGAACGGTCGTCATGAACTGGGCAGGGAAGATGATCGTGGAGTTCTTCTCGGTCGCGATCTCGGCCATGGTCTGAAGGGTACGCAACTGAAGGGCAACTGGGTGAGCTGCGATCACATCGGCTGCTTCACCGAGCTTGGTGGCGGCCTGGAACTCACCCTCGGCGGCGACGATCTTGGCGCGGCGTTCACGCTCAGCCTCGGCCTCCTTGGCCATGGCCCGCTGCATGTTATCGGGCAGGGTGATGTCCTTGATCTCGACGGCGGTGACGCAGGTGCCCCAGGGCTCGGTATGGGTGTCGATGACTGTCTTGATCTGCTCGTTGATATTCGCGGTCTCGGCAAGAAGCTGGTCGAGGGAGAAGCGGCCCACGACATTGCGCACCGTGGTCTGGCTGATCTGGTTGATGGCATTGTAGACGTTCTCAATCGCGATAACGGCCTTCTCGGGATCGGAGATCTTGTAATAAGCGACGGCGGCGATATCGATCGAGACATTGTCTTTGGTGATGATTTTCTGGGAGGGGATCTGCATCGTCACCGTGCGCAACGATACCTTCGCCATCGTCTGAAAAGGGGCGAAGATCACCGTGATACCCGCGGCGCGCGTTCCGGCAAATTTGCCCAGAGTGAAGACAACCCCGCGCTCATACTGCATCACGACACGGATCGAACTCAGGAGATAGAGGAGAACCAGTACGATAACGATGATCATTGCCATGTGTTGACTCTAGTGCTGCCGCTCGGAGTGTCTAGGCTACAAGATCTATTTGCCTGGGAGGAGTTTCAGACTCGGAAGATCGGATGGAGAGCAAGGCGGCCAAGGGAACCAAGCCTCTAGGATGAGGCGCGGAGGAGTTACCATTGGCAAACCCTCAGGGCGGCACGGCTTTGCGTGAGCAAAGTGTCGTTCAAGTTGTAGCAAGCCTGCTGCTAGCGCAAACCAACGATGCTATCCGCCATGATCGCGAGCCTATCTATTATTTCCGCCGCCGTTGAGAATCGAAAGCAGGCGAAGGATGGAGACATACAGCCACACCACCGTCACCAAGAGCCCAAAAGCCCCATACCACTCCATGTACTTCGGAGCATTACCCGACGCCGCAGATTGACCGATGAACTCGAAATCGATGATGAGATTCAGTGCGGCAACCACGACGATCACAAGACTGAAGATAAGGCCGAGTTGACCTCCTCCAAAGATGGGCAACTGGATATGAAAGAAGGAGAGGATCATCCCCAGCAGATAGGTGAGCATGATACCAATGGTTGCCCCGACAACGACTTTCATGAACATCGGGGTAGCTCGCAGGATATTCCCCTGGAAGAGAAAGAGCATTCCGGCAAAGGTGCCGAAGGTTAGCATGACGGCTTGGATGGCAATCCCGTGAGTCTTCGCCTCGTACATGGCAGAGATGCCGCCGACAAAGAGTCCCTCACAGAGTGCGTAGATGGGGGCAGTGATCGGTGCCCAGTTCTGCTTGAAGCAGGTAACCATGGCCAAGATGAATCCGGCAATGCCACCCACCATGGTGTACCCCATGGCGGCTGAAGAATATCCTCCCCGGCTTGCACTCCATGTGTACGCAGCCCCGACGATGGTCAGGATTAAGAGAATGGCGGATTTATTAACGGTGCCCCGGAGGGTCATGACTCCGGAAGAACTGGAGGCGACATTGAAATCAGCGCGTTCGAGGACAGGGTTGGACATAGGAAAATAAATAAGGCGAGTTGCGATTGCTGTCAACCGGGACGGATCTAATCTCCCGCAAACCTCCAACTGGCGGGAGGAGGTTGGACTGCCGAAGGCAGCCCCTACCGGGGCTGCTTTGCAGTCCTATCAGCTCCCGCCAGTCGCTGATTTGT